>NZ_JBIURH010000107.1:0-10375 GCF_044740765.1 Kitasatospora sp. NPDC088346 | reverse complement strand
TGGCACCTCACCCCCGCCAGCGCATAACCAGAAGGGGCCGCCCGGCCCGCAGCCAGACAGCCCCTCAGCAAGATCTTCACGAGCCTTCTAGGCCCGGTGCCCTGTCCGTCCCGGCGAGGGCCTGGAGGCTCGGATCATCCCATCGGGAATTTGATCTGCCCCGAGACGATCGGGTTGAGGTAGTTCGGGCCGGCGATCTTCAGGCGGTTCATGGCCAGGCCGGTGAGGCCCTCGAAGATGGCGCGGCGGGCGTTCATGGTGGTGGAGTAGCCGGGGTCCAGGTGCGGGGCGACCTCGACGACGTCCATGCCGATGACCTTGGTCTCGTGGCAGATCCGCCGGAAGGCCGGGAACAGCTCCCGGTTGGTCAGGCCGCCCGGCTCCGGGGTTCCGGTGCCCGGGGCGAACACCGGGTCGAGCACGTCGATGTCGAGCGAGAGGTAGACGTACTCGGCCTTCTCCTGGACCTCGGCGATCGCCTTGTCCAGGACCGCGTGGAACCCGATCCGCTCGATCTCGGCCATGAAGTGCGTCTTCATGCCCTGCCGGCGCATCCAGTTGAAGAGCTGGTTGTCGGGGCCGGTGACGGTGCGTACGCCGACCTGGACGACGTTGCCGGCGGGGATCCGCTCGTCCTCGATGATCCGGCGGATGGGGGTGCTGTGGGTGGCGCGGTGGCCGAGCTGGCTGTCGTGGCAGTCCGGGTGGGCGTCGAAGTGGATGACGCCGATCTTCTCGGGGCCGTACACGTCGGCGAGCGCGCCGACGCTGGGCCACAGCAGCGAGTGGTCGCCGCCGAGCAGCACGGGCACCGCTCCGACCTCGGCGATCTCGCGGACCAGTGCCCGGATCGGCCCCATCGAGTTGGGGGTGCTGAACGCGTCCACGGCGGCGTCGCCGTAGTCGACCACCTTGAGCACGTCGAAGGGGTTGATCCGGGTGCTGGCGTTGATCGCGGCTTCGGGGGTGTTGAAGACGTAGCGCTCGTCGGCGCGGATCATGCGCGGTCCGTACGCGGCGCCGCGGTGGCCCACCGAGGAGTCCAGTGGGATGCCCAGCACCGCGACGTCGACGTTGCCCGCCCGCAGGTCCTCCTGGTTGAGGCAGAACGGCACGCCCATGAAGGTGGGTACGCCGGAGTAGGCGGGGTGGGCGTAGTAGCGGCGCAGGTCGATCGGGCCGGGTTCCCGGGCGGGGGCCTTCGAGCGGTCGATCTCCACGAGGTGTTCCGGGGTCTGAGGCCTGTCGTTCACACACATCTCCTCGGTGGCGGGGGTCGGGCAGGACGGGGTCGGGCAGGACGGGGTTCGGGCGGGGCCGGCCCCGGGGCTCGGCCTGTCGCGCCACCGCGGCGGGCTCGCGGGCCCGCGCACACAGTTCGCCGCGGATCGAGCGTAGATCCGCCGAAATGCCGTCAATACCCGTGCGGGCCACCTACCCGACCCCTAGTTCGCAAGGGCCGACCCCTACCCCCGCCGGCGGGGAGCGGGCAGGGGCAGGGGGCCGGGGCCAGGGGCGGCGGGCCGGTGTCAGTTCAGGCCGAGCTCCTCGTCGAGGAGGCTGAACAGCTCGTCGGCCGTGGCCCCCTCCAGCGCGGTGGTGTCCTCGCCCGCCGCGGGTCCGGTGCCCACCGGGTTCCGGGTCTCGGTCCACATCGCCAGCAGGGTGCGCAGCCGGGTGGCGACGCTGCGGTGTTCCTCGTCGCCCGGGGAGAGGGCGGCGAGGATCGACTCCAGCCGGTCGAGTTCGGCACCGATCGGCAGGGCCGCGGACGCCGTCTCCTTCTCGCGGGTCTCCTCCCGCAGGTAGCCGGCGAGGGCGTCCGGCGTCGGGTAGTCGAAGATCAGCGTGACCGGCAGGCGCAGCCCCGCGGCCGCACCGAGGCGGTTGCGCAGGTCCACCGCGGTCAGCGAGTCGAAGCCCAACTCCACGAAGCCGCGGGCCGGTTCGATCGCCTCCGCGCCGCCGTAGCCGAGCACCGCGGCGACCTGGCTCCGGACCACGTCCAGCAGGATGCGGTCGCGCTCGCCGTCCGGCAGGCCGCGCACCCGGTCGGCGAGGCTGCGCGTGGTGTCCGGGCCGGTGCGGTCGGCGCCGGCCGGGCGGGGACCGGCGGCCGGCCGACGGGCCGGGATCCGGACCAGCCCGCGCAGCAGGTGCGGTACGGCCTCCGGGTCGCCGTGCGCCCGCAGGACGGCCGTGTCGAGCCGCATCGGGACCAGGACGGCGTCCGGCAGGGTGACGGCCCGGTCGAAGAGGTCGAGGCCCTCGGCGGTGGGCAGCGGCGCGAAGCCGGCCCGGGTCATCCGGGCGACGTCGGCCTCGTCCAGCCGGCCGGACATGCCACCGGACGGGCCGCTCGCGGCGGCCTCCTCGGGTGCCCACAGGCCCCAGGCGAGCGAGGCGGCGGGCAGGCCGTGCGCCCGGCGGTGCTGGGCGAGCGCGTCCAGGAAGCTGTTGCCCGCGGCGTAGTTGGCCTGCCCCGGGCCGCCGAGCACGCCGGCGGAGGAGGAGAACAGCACGAACGCGGACAGCTTCCGTTCCCGCGTCAGCTCGTGCAGGTGCCAGGCCGCGTCCACCTTGGGCCGCAGGACCGCGTCGACCCGCTCGGGTGTCAGCGCGGTCACCACCCCGTCGTCGAGGACGCCCGCGGTGTGGACCACGCCGGTCAGCGGCCGGTCCTCCGGGACGGCGGCGAGCAGGGCCGCCAGCGCCGCGCGGTCGCCGGTGTCGCAGGCCACCACCTCGGCCCGGGCGCCCAGTTCGGCGAGGGCGGCGACCAGGTCGGCAGCGCCGGGCGCGCCGGCGCCGCGCCGGCTGGTCAGCAGCAGGTGCCGCACGCCGTGCCGGACGACCAGGTGGCGGGCGAGCAGGGCACCGAGCGCACCGGTGCCGCCGGTGACCAGCACGGTGCCGTCGGGGTCGAAGACGTGCTCCCCGGCGGTCCCGACGACGCCCTCACCGGCGGCTGCGCCGTCGAGCGGCGCCGGGTCGGCCGCGAGCGGCACCCTGACCAGCCGCGGGGCGTAAGGCCGTCCGGCGCGCAGCGCGAGCTGCGGTTCTCCGGTGGCAAGGGCTGCCGGCAGGGCCCGGACGGAGTCCGGGTCCTCGTCGAGGTCGACCAGGACGATCCGTCCCGGGTGCTCGCTCTGCGCCGATCGCAGCAGTCCCCAGACGGGGGCGTGCACCAGGTCGGTGAGCGCCTCCTCCTCGGAGGTCGTCACCGCACCCCGGGTGACCACCACGAGCCGGGCGTCGGCCGGGCCGGTGGCGGCGGCCCAGTCCTGGACGAGGCCGAGGGCCCGTAGCACGGCCGCCCTGGCGGCGGCGGCGACGTCCGGCACGACGGTGCCGGTGGGCGGGAAAACGGGGACCAGGACGGTGTCGGCCGTCCCGGCGGCCGCCAGGGAGGTCAGGTCCGGGTGGGCGACGAGCTGCGGCCCGGCGGGCCCGAACGGGTCGGTGTCCGCACCGAGCACCGCCCAGTGCCGTCCCGCCGCGTCGTCCGCCATGGCGGCGACGGGCAGGGGCGTCCACTCCGGACGGAACAGCGACTCGTGGAACTCGCCCTGACCGGCGTGCAGTTGCTCGGCCGAGGCGGCGCGCAGCACCAGGGAGTCGACGGCGGCGACGGGATGGCCGTGCTCGTCGGCGAGGTCGAGTGACACGCCGTCCGCCCCGGCCGGGGCGAGCCGCACCCGCAGGGCGGCGGCACCGGTCGCGTACAGCCGCACGCCCGACCAGGCGAACGGCAGCCGGGGCCGGTCCGGGTCCCGGTCGGCGGCGGGCAGCAGACCGCCGAGGCCGATGCCGTGCAGGGCCGCGTCCAGCAGCGCCGGGTGCAGCCCGTACGGAGCGGTGTCCAGCGGGCGTCCGGTCGGCTCGGGGCGGATCTCGGCGAACAGTTCGCCGTCCCGCCGCCAGGCCCGACGCAGGCCGCGGAAGGCCGGGCCGTAGTCGAGGCCGATGGCGGCGGAGCGCTCGTACAGGCCGTCGAGGTCGACCGGTTCGGCGCCGGCCGGTGGCCAGTCGGCGAGGTCCGGTCCGGCGTCCGCGGCGTCCGTCGTGGCGAGCAGGCCGGTGGCGTGGCGGGTCCACGGCTCCTCGGCGGGCACGTCCTCGATCCGGGAGTACAGGCCGATCGCCCGCCGCCCGTCCGGCTCGGCCGCGGCGATCGTCAGCCGCAGCTGGAGGCCGCCGCGCTCGGGCAGCAGGACCGGTGCGGCGAGGGTGAGTTCGTCCAGCAGGTCGGCGCCGACCAGGTGGCCGGCCCGCAGGGCGAGTTCCACCAGCGCGGCACCGGGCACGACGGCCGCGCCGTGCACGGTGTGGTCGGTGAGCCAGCTCTGGACGGAGCGGGCCAGCCGACCGGTCAGCACCAGGGCACCGGAGTCGGGGAGTTCGACGGCCGCGCCGAGCAGCGGGTGGCCGGCCAGGTCGAGTCCGGCGGAGGCCATGTCACCGGCGGACAGGCCGGTGTCCAGCCAGTACCGCTCCTTCTGGAACGCGTAGGTGGGCAGGTCGATCCGGCGTCCGCCGGTGCCGTCCAGGACGGCCCGCCAGTCCACGGTCGCGCCGCGGACGTGGAGCCCGGCCAGGGCGGCGACCAGGGCGAGGCCCTCGGGCCGGCTCCGGTGCAGGGCGGGGAGGAAGGCGGCGGTGGTCCCGGTGACGCAGTCCGGGCCGAGAGCGCTGAGGACGGCGTCGGGGCCCAGTTCCAGGTATCCGGTGACGCCTTCGGCCTCCAGCGTCGCGATGGCGTCGGCGAAGCGGACGGCCTCACGGACATGCCGCACCCAGTACTCGGGGTCCGTCAGCTCCTCCGACACGAGCGTGCCGGTGAGGGTGGAGACGATCGGGATCCGGGGCGCCGAGAACGTCAACCCGGCTGCCACCGAGCGGAACTCGTCGAGCATGCCGTCCATCAGCGGCGAGTGGAACGCATGGCTGACCGTGAGCCGCTTGGACTTGCGCTCCCCCAGCTGCTCCACGACCGCCAGCACGGCGTCCTCGACACCCGAAACCACCACCGACGAAGGCCCGTTGACAGCCGCGATACCGACACCGTCGGTCAGCAGCGGCACCACCTCCGCCTCCGTCGCCTGCACGGCGACCATCGCCCCGCCACGCGGCAGCGCCTGCATCAACCGACCACGCGCCGCCACCACCCGAGAGGCATCCGCCAGCGACAGCACACCCGCCACGTGCGCGGCGGCCAGCTCACCGATCGAGTGCCCGGCCAGGAAGTCCGGCCGCACACCCCACGACTCCACCAACCTGAACAGCGCCACCTCCAGCGCGAACAACGCCGGCTGGGTGAACGCCGTCTCGTCCAGCTGCTCCCCGTTCGCGATCACCTCGCGCAGCGAGCACCCGAGCAGCGGATCCAGCTCCGCACACACCGCATCGAACGCCGCCGCGAACACCGGATACGCGGCATACAACTCCGCACCCATACCCGCCCGCTGGCTCCCCTGCCCCGTGAACAGGAACGCCGTCCGGCCGGGCAGCGCCGATCCCTGGACCAGCCCGGGTGCGGGTTCACCCGCCGCCAGTGCGCTCAGCGCGGCCAGGGCTGTCCCCCGGCCGTCAGGTCCGTCGGCCAGCAGGACGGCCCGCTGTTCCAGGGTGCTGCGGGTGGTGGCGAGCGATTGGGCGACGTCCTGCGGCCGCAGCTCGGGCCGGTCGGCCAGCAGTTCCAGCAGGCGGGCCGCCTGGGCGCGCAGGGCGGGCTCGCCCTTGGCGGAGAGGGGCCAGGCCAGCACGGGCTGCGGCACGCTACCCGGCAGGTTTTCGGCAGGGGCCTCGGCCGGAGCCTCCGCCGAGACCTCCGCCGGGGCTTCCTCCAGGATGGTGTGGGCGTTGGTCCCGCTGATCCCGAAGGACGAGACGCCGGCGCGGCGCGGCCGGCCGGTCTCGGGCCACGGGACGGTCTCGGTGAGCAGCGCGACGGCACCCGAGGCCCAGTCGACGTGCGGGGTGGGCTCGTCGACGTGCAGGGTCCTCGGCAGCACGCCGTGGCGCATCGCCAGCACCATCTTGATGACGCCTGCGACGCCGGAAGCGGCCTGGGTGTGGCCGAGGTTGGACTTGACCGAGCCGAGCCGCAGCGGCCGGTCGGCGGTGTGCTCGCGGCCGTAGGTGGCGAGCAGGGCCTGCGCCTCGATCGGGTCGCCGAGGGTGGTGCCGGTGCCGTGCGCCTCGACGGCGTCGACCTCGTCCGCGCCGAGCCGCGCGTCCGCCAGGGCCTGGCGGATCACCCGCTGCTGGGACGGTCCGTTGGGCGCGGTGAGGCCGTTGGAGGCGCCGTCCTGGTTGATCGCCGAACCGCGGACGATCGCGAGGACCCGGTGCCCGTTGCGGCGGGCGTCGGAGAGCCGCTCCACGAGCAGCATGCCGACGCCCTCGCCCCAGCCGGTGCCGTCGGCCGCAGCGGCGAAGGACTTGCAGCGCCCGTCCTCGGCCAGGCCGCGCTGGCGGCTGAACTCCATGAAGGTGCCGGGGGTGAACATCACGGTGACGCCGCCGGCCAGGGCCATCGTGCACTCGCCGTTGCGCAGGGCCTGCGCGGCGAGGTGCAGGGCGACCAGGGAGGAGGAGCAGGCGGTGTCGACGGTGACCGCCGGGCCCTCCAGACCGAAGGTGTACGCGACGCGGCCGGAGACCACGCTGCTGGAGCTGCCGGTGCCGAGGTAGCCCTCCACCTCGTCCGGGGCGGTCCGCAGCCGGGTGCCGTAGTCGTGGTACATCACGCCGGCGAAGACGCCGGTCCGGCTGCCGCGCACGGTGGCCGGGTCGATGCCCGCCCGTTCGAAGACCTCCCAGGTGGTCTCCAGCAGCAGGCGCTGCTGCGGGTCCATGGCGAGGGCCTCGCGCGGCGAGATGCCGAAGAACGCGGGGTCGAAGTAGTTGGCGTCGTGCAGGAAGCCGCCCTCGCGGGTGTACGAGGTGCCGGGGTGGTCGGGGTCGGGGTGGTAGAGGGCGTCGAGGTCCCAGCCCCGGTCGGTGGGGAAGGCGGTGATGCCGTCGCGTTCGCCGGCGATCAGCTGCCAGAGGTCCTCGGGCGAGGTGATGTCGCCGGGGTAGCGGCAGGCCATGCCGACGATGGCGATCGGGTCCTCGTCGCCGGTGCTCCCGGCGGTGGGTGCCGGGTCGGAGGTGTCGGGCAGGGTGCCGAGGAGTTCGGTGCGCAGGTGGCCGGCGAGGGCGGCCGGGGTGGGGTAGTCGAAGATCAGGGTGGCCGGCAGGCGGAGCCCGGCGGCCGCCCCGATGCGGTTCCGCAGCTCGACGGCGGTGAGCGAGTCGAAGCCGAGCTCCTTGAAGGCGCGTTCGCCGTCGACGGCTGCCGCGTTGGGGTAGCCGAGTACGGCGGCGACCCGGTCGCGGACGAGGTCGAGCAGCTCGCGCTGCTGTTCGGCGGCGGCGAGCCCGGCCAGGCGCCGGGCCAGGGCGGTGTCCGCGCCGGCCTGGTGCGGGCCGTCCGGGTTCGCGCCGGTGGCCGGGCGCGCGGACCGGCGCGGCGGGGTGCGGACCAGGCCGCGCAGCAGTGGCGGGACGTCCCCTTCGGCGGCCCGGGTGCGCAGGACGGCGGTGCTGACCCGCATCGGGACCAGGACGGCGGTGCCGTCCCCGCTCCGTCCGGCGGCGAGCGCCGCGTCGAACAGGGCGAGGCCTTCGTCGGTGGAGAGCGGGCCGAGGCCGGAGCGTTCCATCCGGGCGAGGTCGTTCTCGGTGAGGTGTCCGCTGACCCCGCTGCTCTGTGCCCACAGGCCCCAGGCCAGGGAGGTGGCGGGCAGGCCCCGGGCGCGGCGGTGGTGGGCGAGGGCGTCCAGGTAGGCGTTGGCGGCGGCGTAGTTGCCCTGACCCGGGCCGCCGAACAGTCCGGCGGCGGAGGAGAACAGGACGAATGCCGCCAGGTCGCGGTCCGCGGTCAGTTCGTGCAGGTGGCGGGCGCCGTCGGCCTTGGGGCGCAGTACCGCGTCCAGGCGGTCGGCGGTGAGCGAGCCGATCACGCCGTCGTCGGTGACGCCGGCGGTGTGCACGACGGCGGTCAGCGGGTGGGCGTCCGGGATCCCGGCGAGCAGGCCGGAGAGCGCGTCGCGGTCACCGGTGTCGCAGGCGGCGAGGGTGGTCTCGGCGCCCAGGGCGGCGAGTTCGGCGGCGAGTTCGGCGGCGCCCGGGGCGTCGGCGCCGCGGCGTCCGGTCAGCAACAGGTGCCGCACGCCGTGCCGGGTGACCAGGTGGCGGGCGAGTGCGGAGCCGAGCGCGCCGGTGCCGCCGGTGATCAGGACGGTCCCCTCGGCGGCGAAGGCCACAGGGCCGGGCTCGCCACCGACGTCGCCGGGAGCGGGGTCGGGCGTGACGGGGACCCTGGTCAGGCGCAGCGCGTGCGGGCGGCCGCGGCGGACGGCCAGCTGCGGTTCTCCCGCGTCGAGGGCGGCGGGCAGGGCCCGGGCGGACTCGGGGTGCTCGTCGAGGTCGACCAGGCTGATCCGGCCGGGGTTCTCGGTCTGCGCGGAGCGCAGCAGGCCCCAGGCGGCGGCGTGCGCCGGGTCGGTGACGTCCTGGTCGGTGACGTCCTGGTCGCCGGTGACGGCGACGGCGCCGCGGGTGAGCACCACCAGGTGCGTGTCCGCGGTCCGGTCGTCGGCGAGCCAGGCCTGCGCCAGGCCGAGGGCGTTGCGGACGGCGGCGCTCACCGCCTCGGCGTCGTGCGGGGCGGGGTCGTGAGGCTCCGCGCCCGGTGCCGGGTGGCAGGGGACGAGGACGACCTCCGGGGCCGGTCCCGCCGCGAGCAGCGCGTCCAGGTCGGCATGGCGGTCGGCCGGGACGCCGAGGCCTGCGGGCGGTTCGGCGCCGAGGACGGCCCAGCGCTCGTCCGTCCGGGGTGCGGTGGGCGCGCCGAGCGGCAGTTCGACCCACTGCGGGCGGAACAGCGAGTCGTGGAAGGTGACCTGTGCGGCGGTGACCTGTTCGGCCGTGACCGGGCGCAGCACCAGCGCGTCCACGGTGGCGACGGCCCGGCCCTGCTCGTCGTCCAGGCGCAGGGCGACGCCGTCGGTGCCGCGCGGGGACAGCCGGACCCGCAGGGCGGTGGCACCGCCCGCGTACAGGCGCACGCCCGTCCAGGAGAACGGGAGGCCGGTCTGCCACTCGTCACCCTCGGCGACGGTGAGGCCGAGGGCGTGCAGCGCCGAGTCGAGCAGGGCGGGGTGCAGGCCGAAGCGGGCGGCCTCCGTCTCGGCCCGCTGCGGCAGGCGCAGTTCGGCGTAGACCTCGCCGTCGTGCCGCCAGGCGCGGTGCAGGCCGCGGAAGGACGGACCGTAGTCGAAGCCGACCGCGGCCATACCGGGGTAGTGGCCCTCCAGTTCGGCTTCGACGGCCCCGGCCGGCGGCCAGGGGCCGGCCGTCGGCGCGGGCGGTTCGGCAGTGCCGGGGCCGTGCGCGGCGGCGAGCAGACCGGTGGCGTGGCGGGTCCACGGCTCCTCGGCCGGGAGGTCCTCGCGGCGGGAGTGCAGGCTGAGCTCGCGGCGGCCTTCCCGGTCGGCCGCGCCGAGCGTCAGCCGCAGCTGGACGCCGCCGCGTTCGGGCAGCACCAGCGGTGCGGCGAGGGTCAGTTCCTCCAGCAGGTCGCAGCCGACCTGGTCGCCGGCCCGGATCGCCAGCTCGACGAACGCGGTGCCGGGCAGCAGGACGGCGCCCATCACGGCGTGGTCGGCCAGCCACGGATGCGTCGCCAGGGCGAGCCGCCCGGTGAACACCAGGCCGCCGGTGTCGGGCAGTTCGGCGGCGGCGCCGAGCAGCGGGTGGTCGGTGTCGCCGAGTCCCGCCAGGGTGACGTCACCGGCGCCGGCCGGCGGGACGTCGGGCCAGTAGCGCTCCCGTTGGAAGGCGTACGTCGGCAGGTCGACCCGGCGGGCGTGGTGCCCGGCGAAGACCCCGTGCCAGTCGACGGTCGCGCCGCGCACGTACGCGTGGGCGAGGGCGGCGGTGAGCGTCTGCGTCTCGGACCGGCCGTGGCGCAGGGCGGGCACGAAGGAGGCCGGCTCGAGGACGCACTCCTGCCCGAGGGCGCTGAGGACGCCGCCGGGGCCCAGTTCCAGGTATCCGGTGACGCCCTGCGCCTCCAGGACGGTGACCGCGTCGGCGAAGCGGACGGCCTCGCGGACGTGTCGCACCCAGTACTCGGGGTCCGTCAGCTCGTCCGACACCAGCGTGCCGGTGAGGGTGGAGACGATCGGGATCCGCGGCACCGAGAAGACCAGCTGTGCGGCCACCGAACGGAACTCGTCGAGCATGCCGTCCATCAGCGGCGAGTGGAACGCATGGCTGACCGTGAGCCGCTTGGACTTACGCTCCCCCAGCTGCTCCACCA
>NZ_JBIURH010000106.1:0-10656 GCF_044740765.1 Kitasatospora sp. NPDC088346 | reverse complement strand
ACTTGCGTGGTGCGGGCATTGCTCGTGGTTCTCCTTACGCCTGGATCGTAACAAACCCTGACATCAGGGACTCCACGAAAGCCGGAGCAGCTCACCTCGCCTCCACAGCGGTGATGGCGTGCGAGGCGCCTCCCGGCGGTGTTGGCGTTGGGTCGGCCGCTGTTCGCTGCTTCCGCGATCGGGATCTCCCGCAGGTCTCGAAGACTCCGAGGTACCCCAATGGAACCGATTTTGGATGGTCGGCGACGCGCCGAAGAGGTTCCATTCCGCGCAGCGCAAAAACGACTCCTGATGATCGAGGCATTCGCAACCTTGATCATCAGGAGTCGTGTTCTCTAATTTCAACGGACCGACTTCTGTCATGCTACAGGGACTGGCCAAGTTTCATATTGATGGTCGCCAGCGAGGTTCCCGCAGGCGCAAAGTGCAGCGTCTCGTTGGTCGACGTGGTGAGTGTGAGCGTGGTGCCGGAGACAGTCCCTGCGTTGGCGCCGTTGCGGTAGACCTGGACGCTCTGACCCGGCCAGGGGTTGGTGAGTGTGAGGGTGCGGCCCGACTGGCTGACCGCGCGGACGTACTCGACGGAATTGTTCGAAATGCTGCTGGAGATGAGGAAGTTGTTGTAGGCGAGCAGGTCTCCGAACTTTGCGCTGGAGTTGGCCGGCCAGTTGGCGAATACCTTGACGTCCTGCTGGAAGGACTGCAGCAGCATCTCGTTCAGTCCGGAAGTCACCACGTTGATGTTCTCGATGCCGCCGCCATCGTGGTGGACGGCCAGGTTTTTGTAGCTGTAAGTGGTGGCCTCGGTGTGCAGGTTAGCCAGGATGGTGGACGGGTCGTAGCCGACTCGGGCCGCGGCCGCGTAGAAGGTGGCCGGTGCGTTGCCGCCGTGCCAGGCCTTGGTGAGCTGGCCGACCGTGTTCCTCGCGGTCTGGAGCGCCGAGGGGGAACTGTTGAGGCCGACCTCGCTGCCCGGGTAGACAGCCTGGATGTTGACGTCGTTGCCGTTGTTGTCCCAGCTCGCGCCCTCGGAGGTCAACCGGAAGACGGTCTGACCGTTCTGGGTCATGGTCGGCAGCGGGGCGAGGTGCGTGTCGATGTTCTGCCAGGTGGTGCGGAGCGATGCGTCCTGGTTCAGCGTAATGCTGATGTCTGTGAGGCCCTGGAACAGGAGGTGTACCAGGCCCAGGGACACGATGCTGTTGGTCTGAGGGTAAGGGAGGTTTTCCAGCGGCGAGTCGTTGGTGATGTTGTAGGTGCCGGAAGAGTCCAGGGTCAGGTAGTTTTGCCAGAACAGGCCAACTTGCTTGAGGAACGGGTAGACCGTGGCGGCGTAGTTGGCATCGCGGGTGTATTTGAAGCGCATGATCATGTCGCTGGCCAGGTTCGCCGCATCCGACTTTTGCTTATACAGGCCCCTGTCCGCGCTGGTGCCGTTCGGCGAGAGGCCGACCGGGTAGAGGACGCCCTGGAATCCGTTCTGAGCGGCGAGGGCTTGTCCGGCGGACATCCAGTCCAGGACAGGTTGGTCGTACGACGCCATCTGATCGATGTGGTTGGTGGACAGCGCGGCGTAGAAGGGAGCCTCGAAATTGTAGTTCGTGTGATAGTCGCCCTTCCAGGCCATGGTCCCCGTGATCCAGTTCCCCCACAGGCCCGGGGCGTACTTGCCGGCGCGTGACACGCAGCGGAGTTGGTACAGCGAGCCATACCAACTCTTCTCGATTGCCTTGTCGGCGATCTCCACGTAGGACCGCGACCAGTACGTCTGCCACGAGCTCCGGTGGTCGGAGTTGATGGAGTCCACCCAAGACTGATTCAGATTCCCGACCACATCAGTGGCGTACGACTGGTAGTTGGGGGTGTCGATGTTGCTGATTATCGCCGAAACGAAGGTGTAGGTGACTCCGGGCTGGAGCGTGAGGCTGATCTGGTTGCCGGACGTTGTGGAGGTCCCGCCGATCACCTTGGACGCCATTCGGGCTTGCGGGTTGTTTGAGCCGACAGTGTCGGCCACGACGTCGGCGTTCAGCACGCCGTTGGTGACGGAGGTCGTCGGCGTGCCGCCGAAACCGTCCTGGACGGTGAAGGTAGCGCTCTGGCTTGCCGATCCGCTCAAGGTCATCGAGGTGAAGTGGAGGTTGTCAGAGGCAGACACCCAGCTCGTGGTGTTGAGTGTCGAGCCGCCCAGAACGTAGGTTCCCTGGACCTGGGCCTGGGCGATGTTCTGCACCATGTGGTAGCTGGCGCCTGCCATGCCCGGCACGGCGAGCACGATCCGGCCCAGGGGCCTGATCGCGTGGCTGGAGGCGGAGAAGAAGTCGTTCTTGCCTATGTAGTAGGTCTGGTTGTTGATGGAGCCGCCGATGACGACACCGACGTCGCCGTTGCCCAACAGCGGGGCGTCGGTGCCCTTGCCGCCAGCGATTATGGTGGGCGGGGATGTCCAGTCGCCCTGGTACTGCTGGACGATCCGCATGGCCTGGTTCGAGGTGACCGAGTCCGCCAGTGCCAGCTGGGGCGTAACCGTGGCCAGTCCGGCGCTGACGAGCAGCGCCGCTGTAGCTGTGCTACCAACTCGTCTCAAAAGCTTCCTGAGTTTCATGGGTGCTCTGCCTCTCTTTGCACCAGCCGCGCCTGCTACACAGGACACGCGTCCGCGGGCTTCTGACCGCGACTCCCAACGCATCACAGCGATGGAAGACATCAGATGATTCGAGTGAATCTGGGTTGCCGGTCGGCTCGGCGGCTGACTCCGACTCGGTCATCAGTGCATGCGGGGGAGAAAAATGCCTGGTCAGTACAGGTGGCCGGCGGTGCAGTGGGTGGGGGACAAGTGTGGGGCGTGAGCAATCCTGCACGCCGCAGGTACTCCTATGAGTATTAACATAGGATGTCTGGGATGTTATAGACCGGTTGAGCGACGTTGTAAAGGGGGTTCGCCCGCCAGGGTCGACGGGATGCCTCGTCGGGACGTGATGCTGCTTGGCTCCGACTGCCGTATCGACCCTGAACGCCAGCTTCGGCGAGGTCGCCGAAGCTGGTGCCGCGAACGAAGTGAGAGGGTCCTCGAGGATCCACCGCGCCCTGGCGAGTGAGTCAAGCCTTTGCGTGAGCCTTTGGTGGGAGGTCAGGTCGGCGACTGCACAAGCGGTCTGGCGACCGACTCTCCGGCCCGGGAGTGCTCGGGGGCTCGTCCCCGGTCGGCTGCGCCGCTGAAGGTCCGTCATGTTGTCGGGCCTCCTTCCAGGCGTGTCGGCGCCCTCGACCTGCTTTCCGCAAGTCGAGGTGCGCGGCAGCACTGCTCGTCGCACGAGAGCGCCGGCCGGGCGGTCAGCCTTTGGGCGTGGGGGTCGGCCTGTCCTGGTCCGGCCTCTCGGGGTTCCTGGTCCGGTGACGAACATGAGAAGCCGGCTCGGCCCGGCACCTGCGTGCGATCACGTGTCTCGACACCTGTCTTTCCGTTGGCCCAGGTCAGACTCCGGCGGCTTGTCGGCAACGGACGAATGTGGTTCTGGACCACTTTTTGCTGCCGGCCGGGCACAAGGCCTCCCGAGCCGCCGGGTCGCGCCGGCTACCGGAACCGGGAAGCCACATGCCCGCCCGAGGCATCGTCCCTTCATGCTCGAGGGCCTCGCGGCACTGTAGGCGTGGGTGGCGGCGCCGATCACCGGCGTGCCGGTGGCGGACGCCGCCGCGGCGGCGTCCCCGCGGGCGCCCCTTCGATGCCGTGGGATGGCGCCTGCTCCCAGCGACTGCAGCGTTCGCCCCAGCCCACGGGCCTGCAGAGAAGGCACAGGCAGTGCTCCGTTAACGAATCGACTACTTGGGTCGGAGAGCTGGCGGCACCGGTTGTGCTGGGCCGGTCAGCGACTCCGCCTGGCGGTCAGCAATTGGGAAGGTGCGGAGGGAATGAGGCTTCTGACCGAGTGCGCGGTAGCCGGTGGCGTCGGTTGTGAGCCAGCGCTGGCAGGCGGGTGAGTACCTCTGCTCCCGGGGTGGCGACGGTGGGAGGGGTGCTGCTGCCTGCCATATTGGACTGGGCGGGGGCGGGCGGGATGGAGGCATGACTCTGTCCCGCAGGGTGGGGGCAACTGTGCCGCGCGGCGTGCGGCGGTAGGGGGCGGCCGACGTGCTCTGGGTCCGCAGTCTTCTGTCATGCCCGCCAGGGGCCTGGACCGCGGGCGAACGGGTGGGTTGCGGGCTGGTCGGTGCGCTGTCCGGGATGGCTGGTCGTGCCTGCTGCACTGCTTTTCCTCCGGGGTGAGCTGCTGGGGCTGGATGGGTACCGGGCTGTTGATGGGGGAGCCGCGCGAAGGCGCTGGTGGCCACGAGGGCGGTGCGACGGCGTGCTTGGCCGAGGGGAAGGCGAGCACCACTGTTGCCGGGACGACGGTCGGCGCCCTGGATGAGGCTGAAGACGCGGCAGGAGTGATAGCCGTGGGGAGCGCCGGAAGGCCGGCCGGACCGGTGAGGGGGCCGGGAGGTTCGGTGCCGGGCGGAGAGCGTGTGGCCGGTGCCGGACAGGTGCTGGGATCGAAGAGGTCGGCGGTGCCGGGCGCGCGGGTGCGGCCGGTCCGGTCGGGCGTCGGATCGATGGTCGTAAATCGGTAGTTGAGGGGTGCCTTCTGGGTGGGAGGACATTGCCCGGTATATGTCCAGGTGGCGCCGTAGGCCGCGACGAGTGCTGCGGCACCGGCGATGGAGAGTTTCCTCTGCTGGGTCCGGGGCTGCCAGCGGTGCCTTGACAGATGTCTCATGGACAGTGGTCCTCTTCGTAGGCCTGCTTGGAAGTGCGGTGCTGGGTCGGTGGTCAGGCGCAGCGGTGGGTCGGAGAGTACGGAGGCCCTGGGGTGTCCCGGGGAGACTGACGCGCTTGCCCGGGCCGTGGCGCGGTGATCGGGGCGCGGGCGTGTGCTCGTGCGAAGTCGGCCGGACGTTCGGTGGCGGGCGTCGGCCAGTGAGGGGCCGCGTGCGCGGGTGGAGCACTGCGGCGGGGTGGGTGGCGGTGGCCCGCTGGGGCAGCACTATGGGGATGGTCGGGCTGGCTGAGGCAGGCCTGGCGGGGGACATGGGAGCGGACTCGGCGGAGGTGTCCAGAAACGTCGACCTCGCTCTTGTCGTAGCTATGGCGGAGGTAGACCGCGAGCTGCTTGCCGCAGAGGTCTGCGGGCGTGAGCGCATGGAGGCCACCTCACCAGTCGGTTTACTGGGCGGCCACGCCGCGCTGGGCGCCGCGGCGATGTGCCGACGGCATGAGGGCATCGGCTGCGGGCGTAGGCGACCGAACGCGGACGCACGCGAGGTGCCGAAACGGCCCTTCGACCGGAAACTGTCGGTACGCGGATTGCCGTTTCGGGCTTTCTACCTGCTCGCGGCAGGTGAAGTCCAGGGGTAATTTTCTTTGCGTGCGAGCGAAACCCGACGAAGCGCGAGGTCCGGCGTGCCGCGCTGACGAAGAGGATCAAGGATCTGTTCGATGCTTCGGTGGCACCTACGGGGTCACCGCAGATCACACTGGACCTGTGGGCCGAGGGCTGGCAGGTTCCAGGAACACGGTCGCCGAGATCATGACCGAGCGCGGCTGGTACGGCAAGCCGAAGAAGCGCAGGTCGGTGACTCGACAAGGCAAGCGGAAGGCCGAGCGTGACCTGGTGGGCAGTCACTTCGACGCGGTCGCGCCGGATGTCCTGTGGGTGGGCGACATGACAGAGATCGAGACCGGTCAGGGGAAGCTGTACCTGGCCACCGCGATCGACCTGTCTTCCGCCGCTGCCTGAGCTACGTCATGGACGAGCGCCCCGCTGCCGCCCTGGTCAGTGCGTCCCTGCTGCCAGCGGCCGCGGCCCGCGGCGGCGACGTGGAAGGCGTGATCGTCCGCAGTGACAGGGGCACCGGGGAATACACCAGCGCGGTGCACAACGCCGCGTGCGACAGGCTGGGCGTGGTGAAGTCGATGGGCTGCGTTGGGCGTGCTTCGTTCAACTTGCTGGTCAAGGTCGAGTACGTCCACCGGCACCGCTTCGCCACCCAGCCGAGGCACGTATCAAGATCGCGCCCTGGATCGCCGACTTCTACGACACCAGGCGCCGGCACAGCAGCGCCTGCGGACTACCGCCCACCGAGTTCGCACGGATCATCAACCAGCGACGAGCCGAGACCCGACAGAAGGACGAAGCCGCATAGAGACGACTCTACGTGGGGATTGACAGGGCCGTGTCCGGCGGACGGACGGACCCGCCGGGCACAGCACGTGAATGGGACACAAAGCTCGCGGCGCGGGATGACATGGGTCCCGCCGAGGCCGACGAGAATCCTCCAACACCTCCTAGCGGGCAAGGACCTCAGCGCATGAGGCCCGTGGTGGGATGCGCCCGTCCGGCCGGTCTGGTGCAGCTCTACAGCGCAGACGCCGCGCTGGAAGACGAGAGGACGGACACCGCGGCCGATGCCTGCGGCTAGGCGGGCGACACCCCGCAACAGCACCGGCAGCTTTGCAACCCACTGCCAGTGCGCAGAGTGTGCCGGAGCGCGTGGACGGCAGTCAACGGGCAATCCGAGTGGATCCGCAGGGTCGGGCGAGCCCGCCGCCCGGGCGGGTTCAGCGCGGTCGATCGATCTCCTTCCCGACTCTGTGTCAGGTCAAGGGAACTCCCATGACCGATCCTCGCGACGCGTCCACCGATGAGCCACGGCGAGACGTCCCGCATCAGGAGCTGAACGGTCACCGAGTCGACCACCTGACCGGACCAGAAACAGGTGCCAGAACACGTGATCGCACGCGGGTGCCGACCCCATGCCTGGGGGCATGCTGCTCCTGTCCTTGATCGGCCTGGTGACCCACGGGCAGAACCCAAGCGGCCTCACTGACGACTGGGCCTCGACAGCCCATGCGAGGCGCGCTGCCATGCCACGTCACGCCTCCCAACGACAGAAGCAGAGCAAGAACTGATGGAACGCAGACACCCACGCCCGTGCCTGGGCCGCCGCTGCTCTCCAGCCCACTCGAGGCCGGCAGCGCCCGACACCGAGCGACTGGGTTCGCAGTGGCGCCGGGCGCTGCCAGGGTGGCTGCGGGCAGTCGACACCATCCGCCAGCTGCCCACAGGGCCTCGGCCCTCCAGCCGCAGCCGACGACCCGATCCGCGTTGTGTGCCCAGCGGCCGGCCGACTGCGGCGCGTGCCATCCGCCGCGCCCGGGATGCAGCAGACGGGCTGGCGGAGAGTCCCACGACTAGCTGGTGCGCGCCGATTTTTGGTCTTGACCCTACTGCTCCGGCGCGCACACACTCCTGCCCACCAGGGGCAGCCCGGCCGATTGGCGAGCGCGGGGAAGGCCGGTCGCCTCGGCTGCCGTGTCTGGACCGGAGGGATGCAGCGCCAAGCGCTCCAGTGTGCGGCCAACCCGACCAATCGCGTGCTCTCAACCGTCCTCAGGTCGTGAGAACGGCGCACGCGTACGACCGCGACCCCCATTCTGCCTGTTCGGCGGGCTCCCCGACCATCCCCCACCAGGCCGTGGGCTCCCTTGAGGAGAACCTGACAGCCTGTGGAATCCAGCACCAAGGCAGTGACCATGGGCACCACCACATCACGGACCGTTGGCGGACTGCCAGCTGAGACCAGCAGTTTCCTTGGCCGACGCAGCGAAGTGGCACAGATCCGCAACCTGCTGTCCCACAGCCGGCTGGTCACCCTGACCGGGCCTGCTGGCATCGGCAAGACACGACTCGCCTTGCACGCCGCAGACCAGATGCGACGCGCGTTCCCCTCCGGGCTACGGCTGGCCTCACTGGCCCCCCTACCTCCCAGCACGTCGCCGACTGCGACGGTCCTTACCGCACTCGGCCTGGCTCCGTCCGCCGGACACACGGACGACACAGGCACCCTCACCCCTGACGGTGTCGCAGCGCTCGCAGGCGAACTCGCCAACCGGCGGATGCTGCTCGTCCTGGACAACTGCGACCACCTCGTCCAGGCGTGCGCCGTCCTGGTGAACACCCTCATAGGTACCGCGCCCCATTTGGCGGTCATCGCCACGAGCCGCCAGACCCTGAAGGTGGCGGGCGAGAGCGTAATCACCGTGCCGCCCCTCTCCCTGCCCGACAGACGCAGCCCCTCGGCAACGCAAGCCGTAACCTGCGACGCAGTCGCGTTGTTCACCGACCGCGCGGGCGCCGTGCGTCCCGACTTCACCCTCACCGACGACAACGCGCCGCTCGTCGCACAGATCTGCCACCGCCTCGACGGCACCCCGCTCGCCATCGAGCTCGCCGCTCTGCGGCTACGCGCCCTATCCCCATCCGACCTGCTGCACCGGCTCAAAGCCAGCCTGCACTTGCTCACCGGGGGCCTGCACGCGAACCCACCCCACCAGCACAGTCTGCGGACAGCCGTCGCCTGGAGTTACGACCTTTGCACCGCGCCCGAGCGCCAGCTCTGGCAGCGCCTGTCAGTCTTCGACGGAACCTTCGACCTGCCGGCCGCAGAACACGTCAGCGTCGGCGCAGACCTCACCGCTTCCGACTTCATCGACCATCTCGCAGCCCTGGTCGACAAATCCGTCCTCACCGTGGCCGAGCTGGAGCCCGGAGCCCGCTATCGGCTTCCCGGCGCCGCCCGGGAGTACGGCCGCGAACAGCTCTCCGCCTCAGGCCAGGAGCCGGCTCTGCGTGAGCGCCACCGCGACTGGTACATCGACCTGGTCCGGCAGGCCGAAGCCGACTGGTTCGGCCCTCGCCAACACACATGGGGGGCCCGCCTGCACGCTGACTACCCCAATCTGCGCGCGGCCCTCCAATGGTCCATGGAACACCCCGAACAGGCCCCTGCCGGCCTCGAACTCGCCATCCGGCTCTGGAACCACCCCCTGGCTCCAGCCGGCCCGGCCGACGCCGCACAATGGCTCGCCCGCGGCCTGGAAACCGACGACCGGCCGACCACAACCCGCGCCCGGGCTCTCGCACTGGACGGACGACTCGCACTTCTCCAGGGCGACCTGCCCGCCGCCACCGACCGCATCGAACAACTCAACCGCCTGCTCCCACAACTGGACGACCACGATGAAGCCGACCACCAGGCCGCAACGGCGCTCACAGGCATGTCGGCACTCGTCCAAGGACATCCCCTGGACGCACTCCCGCTCCTCCACGACACCCTGGAGCACTACCAACGGGTGGCTGACATCGGCAACGCCGTGCGCACCCTCACCCACCTCACCATCGCCTGCTTCAACCTCGGCGACCCCGCAGCCGCCACCCACGCAGAACACGCCGTCGCGCTCTGCCGCGCGCACGACGCCCGCTGCTCGACGACCGAAGCACTCTGGGCCCTCGCTCTTGCCCGCCTACAACAAGGCCGGCCGCGAAGCACCACCGCCCTCATCCGCCGCGCCATCCGGCACCGGCTCAACCTCTCCTACGCCGGCGCCGCAAACTTTCTCATCGGACCTGCGGAGTGCCTCGAGGTCCTAGCCTGGAGCTCCGCCGAGCAGCACGGCAGCGATCGCGCGGCGATGCTCCTCGGAGCCGCCCGTACCGCCCGAGGCGCGGCCGGCCGCCCACCCGAGGTACCCGGCCACCTCCGGCCCGGACACGACCGCTGCGAAGCACTCGCACGCCGAAGCCTGAGCCATTCAGCCCTGCGCGCAGCCATACGTGCCGGCGCCAGGCTCATCCCCGACCGGGCCCTCGCCTTCGCGCTCGAGAGTGAGAGCTCCCCCCGGCTGCCACCAGAGCGCGAGCCCCCGGACCAGCCGACACCCCTGACCCGCCGGGAATCGGACGTCGTCGCCCTGGTGGCCATCGGCCTGACCAACAAGGAGATCGCCGCCAAGCTTGTCGTCTCCCACCGCACAGTCGAAGGGCACGTCGCCCACATCCTGAGCAAACTCGGCTTCACGACCCGTGGCCAGATCATCGCCTGGAAGACCGCCGCTGACCGCTGACTCCTGCGCGGCTGCAGGTGCACGGCCGGTGACCATCGCTGCACGACCCGGCCCGCCTGCTGACTGCCCGACGTACTGCACGTCGGCGCGGCGAAGCTTTGTGGGCTCCTGGATTCTGGTGCCGATGCGCGGGAGCGTCGGCCCCGTGTCTGTCGGATGAGGTGGCCCAGACGGCGGTTTTGTTGAGATAGCGGAGCCGGGTGGTACGAGCGTCGGTGGTGATGGCGGATGGCGCAGCAGGATCTGGCCGACCTCGGTGGCGGTCCACAGGTTGGTGCGGTGGTTGAGCTTGTCATTTTACCTCCGGTGATCATCTTCTGTCGCGTTCGAATCATCGCCTGCCTGTTCGCTACTGGTTGGTGACCAGTGCGAGTCCGACGTCGTAGTCAGGGGCTCGGCGGTGGTTGGGCCGGCCGGGTGGGCGCCCGGGCCCGGGTCGGGAGGGTCTCGCAACAGCCGCCGGGCAGGGCAGGGTGGTGCGGATGTTGCGGAACCCGCGCCTGACTCGGGCGGGGGTGAGGCGTTCGGCGGGCTGTGGCCGTTCCCAGGGACGGCGTAGGTCGGCGGACAGCCGCCTGGCGAGGCGGAGTTGGGTGTGGACGGCCAGGACCAGGCCCCGCGTTCGACATAATTCCGCGGCCTGGAGGGGCGAATCTAGGCTCTGACCTGGGCGGACGTGCGTGTGGCCGCCTGGAGGGCGTTTCTCTAGG
>NZ_JBIURH010000105.1:0-10938 GCF_044740765.1 Kitasatospora sp. NPDC088346 | reverse complement strand
ACAAGGCCCTGACCGTGACCACCGGTGACGTCACAGACGCCGCCGCGGTCGCCGGCCTCGCCGCCTCCCACGACGCCGTACTGTCGGCCGTCGGCTCCCGGATCGGCCAGGAGAACGACCACGCCACGATCGTCAGGCGGTCGCGGGCTGTTCGGGGTAGCCGGTGGCCGGTGGGTCGATGCCGAGGATCGCCCGGATGTAGAGCGGTGCGAGGAGTTGGTCGAGGATCTGTTCCAGGGGTGGGGGCCTCTCGCCGCGGGCGGTGGCCCGTCGGCGGATGTGTTCGATGGAGTGCGTCCGGCGTCGGAAGTGCTGCGCACGCTCGTCCTGGGCCTGGGCGGTGTTGGGCATGGACAGGATGACGGCGCGCACCAGGGCGCGTCCTTCGGGTGTGCGGATGCTCGCGGCGCTGGCTTCGGCCCAGGCGGTGAGGTCGCCGCGCAGGGTGCCGGTGTCGTTCAGCGGTGAGGTGCGTTCGAGGCGGGTGGTGACCATGTCGGCCAGAAGTGCGTCGAGGCTGCCCCAGCGCCGGTAGATGCTGGTGTGGTTGACGCCGGCGCGTTGCGCGATCGCGGGGATGTTGAGGTCTTCGCCCTGCGGGTCGCAGAGCAGGTCGATGACCGCCTGGTGGACGGCCGCGCGGACCTGTTCGGGGCTCTTGCGGATGCGTTCGGTGGGCTGTTTCGGAGTCACCCCCTCATTCTACGCCCCAAGCACAGATATTTGCTTAAAGGCACCTTGAGGGTCTACAGTTCTCATCACAAGCACAGATCAGTGCTTAATGCCGAGGAGGTTGTCATGAAGAACCTGCTGTTCCCGAACAACACCCAGTTCTGGTACGAGACCCTGCGCTCGATGAGCCACATCGCCTACGGCGGCGCCGACTTCGGCGAGGTCGTCGCCACCGGCGAGCGCATCGTCGAGGGCGACTACGACAGCTGGCACACCGAGTGGCTGGCCACCGCGGACCGGGTGGCCGACGAGGCCGAGCGCGCACTGAAGACAGGTCACAAGGTCAGCGCCCGGGACGGGTTCCTGCGGGCCTCCAACTACTACCGTTCGGCCGAGTTCTTCCTGCACGGCAACCCGTGCGACCCCCGCCACGACCACGCCTACGACCGCAGCGTGGCCTGCTTCCGGGCGGCGGCCGCGCTGTTCACCCCGGTCATCGAGCCGGTCGAGATCCCCTACGAGGGCACCACCCTGCCCGGCTACCTCTACCGGGTGGACACCACCGGCACACCGCGCCCGACCGTGATCATGCACTCCGGTTTCGACGGCACCGCCGAGGAGATGCACTTCGGTGGCGCGCTGGCGGCCGTCGAGCGCGGCTACACCGTGCTGGCCTTCGACGGCCCCGGCCAGCCCGGACCGCGCCACCACCAGGGCATGGTCTTCCGGCCCGACTGGGAGAACGTCATCACCCCCGTGATCGACTTCGTCGAGACCCTCCCGGAGGTCGACAACAGCCGGATCGCGCTGCTGGGTTCCAGCATGGGCGGCCTGCTCGCCCCCAGGGCCGCGGCCTTCGAGCACCGGCTGGCCGCCTGTATAGCCGTCGACGGGGTCTTCGACCTCGGACAGGTCTCCGTCCGCTTCACCCCCCACGACCGCGAGGAGGCCGAGCGCCTGCTGCGCGCCGAGCACGCCCCCGAACTCGACGCCGCCCTCGACGCGGTCATGGCCGACAACGCCACCGCACGCTGGGCGTTCAACCACGGCATGTACGTCATGGGCGTCGACACCCCCCGCGCCTTCGGTGCCGCCTACCTCGACTACACCCTCGCCGGCGGTATCGCCGAGAAGATCCAGTGCCCCACCCTGGTCTGCGACGCGGAGGAGGACGAGTTCTTCAAGGGCCAGCCCGAACAGCTCTACGACCACCTCACCTGCCCCAAGACCCTGATGCACTTCACCGTGGCGGAGGGCGCCGGCGCCCACTGCCACCCCGGCGCCATGCGCCTGGCCCTCGCCCGCATCTACGACTGGCTCGACGACACCCTCGCCACCACCAGCGCCTGACACCCGTCAGGGGAGACAGGTGGACGGGTGCGGGGGTCGGGTGCCGGGCTCTGCTGGTGGCCGCCTGGGCTGCCTGATGAGCCGCCTGGTTGGTGGTGGCCGGTTCGGGTTGTGGGTGGTCCACCCTCTGCAGCGGGCTGACCTGGTCTGGTGGCCCGGGGTGGACTACCGGGCGGGGAGTCGGTGTCGGGTAGTCCACCCGGCCGCCCCCGTCCGCTGCCCGCTGCCCGCCGCCCTCGGCCCGTCCGGCCTGGCCCGCCTGCCCCATCCGTCCCGCACGGGGTGTGTCTGTCCTCGGTCCGTCCGGCCCGGTGGGTTTTGTGACGGGCGGCTTGTCACGGAACCGGGCCGGGCTCCCAGCCCTCGGTTCGGTTCCGGTCCGGTTCCGTGACCTCATGGCGTTTCGAGCGCCCGTTTCGCCGTCTGGTGGACCAATCCGGGTGGGTGGTCGGCCCCTGTCCGGTGGTCTGGTGGCACTGCGGGGTGTGCCGGTTTCGGTGACGGCGTGTGTTCACCTCCCAGGCCGGGCGGGGTTCGGTGGGCGGTTCGGGGGTCGGGGCCGGGGCGGGGTGTTCCGGCGAATTGACGGCCTGTCGGAATGACGCCGGAAATGCCGCCGGTTTCCGTCCTGGTTTTCCTTGTCGATTCGGCTGGAATTACTGCCGGTCGGGGCCGTTTCGGCGGTTCGTGAATTCGTGGGGCGGGTTCGCCGGGGAGGCGGGCGGGGAGCGGTGCGCGCTCCGGGCGCTCCGGGGCGGGCGCGGGCCGTCAGGCCGCCGTGCCGGTGCCGGTCGGACGGCCACCGGGCCGCCGGGCTCGCCGGGGGCGGCGGGGGCGGCGGGGCCGGTCGGTCGGGCGGTACCGGTCCCGGGGGGCCGTAGGCCACCACCACCGCCCCGCCACGGCCCTGCTGCCACCGCCCCGGCGCCGCAGGCGCCCGGGCCCGCCACCAGCCCCCTGCGGGGCCGTCAGGGCCCGGCCCCCGGCCACCCCCGGTCCGGCCGCCAGGCCGGCACCCCTTCGCGGCCGCAGGCCGCCCGTGTGGCTCCTTCGGGGACAGGCCCTCCACCGACCTGCTCATGCCCACTCCACGCCGTGCTCGGCGAGCTGCGCGAGCTGCCCCGGCGTGAGCTTGGCCCGGCGGGCTTTCTGGTTGTTGAGCCAGGTGCCGAGCGCGAAAAGCGACACGACCACCTGCTCCTCGCCACCGGGGCCGGCCTCCACGGTCTCCAACGGCTCCCGGTGAGGCCGGGGCACCCGGGGATGACGCTCCCGCTCGACGAACTGGGCGAGCGCGACGAGGCCCTGGGTGAACCTGTCGCCGCGGGACACCTTCGGCTTCGCCTCGGCGGCGGCCTTCGCGGCCACCAGCTCCGGGCCGGCCTCGATGCCGATCGCCGTCAGCAGGTCCCGCTGGTCCTCCTCCAGGCCGGGCCAGCCGGCCCGCTGCGCCTGCACCCAGCGGCCGAGCTGCTCGCCTTCGAACACCGTGTCCGCGGGCAGCCGGGGCGAGTCGACCAGGCCGTCGGTGTCCAGCCACCACAGCCGGGCGGTCGCGTAGGCGCGCTGCCAGGTGACGCCGTTCGCGGACACGTCGAAGGCCGCCACCCCCATGCGCGGGTGGCGGCCTTCCATGCTGTTCGGGGCCGGGAGCCTTGGGGATCGTACGGGGTGATGAACCGGGTGCCGGCGTTGCCGTCCGGGCTGCTGGTTTGGGTGCTGCCTGCGGGGACCGGGGCGGTGTGTCGGATCAGGGCTCGAGGGTGACGGTGCAGTGTGTGGTTGTGCCGGTGTTGCCGCCGCGGATGGTGCAGGTATTGACCGGGCCGCCGCCGTCGATGGTGCCGGCGTTGCCGACCGCGGTGAGGGTGTTTCCTTCCTCGGTGGCGGTAGGGGTGCCTGTGCCGCGGGCGGCGGTGAAGACGTCGATACCGTTGCTGCCGTGGAAGGTTCCGGATCTGCCGTTCCCGGTGCCTGCGAGGCCCTGTGCGCCGTTGGCGGCGCCCCTGAATCCGGTGCCGCCCGGTCCGCCGTTCCCGCCGGTGATCGTCGTGATGGGGGCGGAGCCGGTGGTGCCCACGGCGTTGGTGTTGCCAGTGCCGCCCGCTCCGCCGTTGCCGACGGTGCTTTTGTTGTAGGGCGAAAGAGGCCGGTGTCCGTCCCCACCGCGGCCGCCGTTGCCGCCGCGGATGTCGACCGTGCGGGCTACCGTGACGGTTCCGGTGTTTCCGTCGCCGCCGTAACCGCCAGGCTGTGCGACGGACCCGATCGTAACCAGCAGTCCGCTGCGGCCACCGTTGCCGCCGTGGGCATGCAGCGCGTCGGCGGTCGCGGTTCCGCTGTTGGCGGGGCCGCCGTCGCCGCCACGTGGTCCGCCGCCGCCGTCGCCACCAGTGAGGGTGAGAGCGCGGGTCGCGTCGACGCGTGAGCTGTTTCCGGTGCCGCCGGTCCCGCCGATGCCACCGCGAGCGATCGAGTCGCCGCCGTTGCCGCCGGTCGCGGTGATGTCGGGTGCGGTGGTGGTGCCGCTGTTCCCGGCGCCGCCTGTCCCTGCGGGGTCGGGGCCTCCGCCCGAGCCTCCGTACAGCCGGGCGCGGCGTGAAGCGGTGACACGGCCGCTGTTGCCTGCACCGCCCTCGCCTGCCCTGCTGTCACCGCTGCCGCCGGTCGCGGTGATGTCGGGTGCGGTGACGGTGCCGCTGTTTCCGGCCCCGCCCGGCGTGCTGCCCGCGGCGCCGGGGCGGCTGCTGCCAGCGGTGAGGGTAGCGGAGACGGCGGCGGTGACGGTGCCGCTGTTCGCGGTGGCCCCGGCACTGTCAGGCCCCCCATTGCCGCCGGTGACGGCGGCGGTGGAGGCGTTCACCGTACCCGCATTGCCCACGCCCCCGAACGTGCCGTCGCCGCTCCAGCGGTACTGGCCACCTCCGTCTCCGCCCGCAGCGGTGACCGCTGCACCGGTTGCGTCGACGTGTCCTTCGGCGGTGTTGCCCGCAGCGCCGCTTCCGCCGGATGCGCCCAGGCCGGACTGTCCGGGAATACCACAGCCGGAACCGCAGGTGTTGGGCCCGCCTGCACCAGGTGCCCCCGCGTCCCCGCCACGGCCGCCGACGAGGGTGATGTCACCGCGTGCGCTTCCGGCC
This sequence comes from Kitasatospora sp. NPDC088346, assembly GCF_044740765.1. NCBI lineage: Bacteria > Bacillati > Actinomycetota > Actinomycetes > Kitasatosporales > Streptomycetaceae > Kitasatospora > Kitasatospora sp. NPDC088346. The sequence continues at coordinate 5,776 of NZ_JBIURH010000105.1, read as the reverse complement.
TTCACCTCCCCGGTGTTGGCAACGGCGCCGTTTCCACCGGCCGCAGCATCGCCTCCGTTACCGGCTTGGCCGCTCCCGCCGTTGCCACCGCCGTTACCGCCCTTGCCGCCGTTACCACCGCTGCCGCCGGTCAGAGTGACGTGATTGATGCGGCCGGCGGTGACGTCGATCAGGCCGCCCCTTCGGCACCATCCACCACCAGACCCTGCCCGACGGCGAACAACAGCACTTCGGCTACGACACCGAACTCCAACTGCTGACCGTCACCACCGGCGACGCCACCTGGCACTACCGATACGACCCGGCCGGGCACCTCGTCGCCGAGAGCGACTTCAACAACCGCACCCTCACCTACCTCAAGGACGGCGCCGACCAACTCCTGCGAACCACCGACACCTCCGGCCGCACCACCACGTTCACCTACGACCCGCTCGGCCAACTCACCGAACGCCGCAACCACGACGGCACCGCCACCACCCTCACCTACGACCACCGCGGCCTGCTGACCCGCATGACCGACGGCACCAGCACCGCCACCTACACCCACGACCCCGCCGGCCGCACCCTGAGCGAAACCGTCGACGGCCGCACCACCACCTACACCTACGACCTCCTCGGCCGCCGCACCACCCGCACCACCCCCACCGGCCTCCTGTCCACCTGGACCTGGGACGAGACCAACCAGCCCACCGCCCTCACCAGCCTCATCGACACCCTCACCTTCACCCGCGACGCCACCGGCCGCGAAACCACCAGCTACATCGGCACCGGCGCCGCCCTCACCCAGACCTGGGACACCAACAACCGCCTCACCGCCGAATCTATCTGGGCCCGCACCACCGACACCGGCACCTACCAGCTCGCCAAGGGCGAGAAGATCACGCTCCAGATCCGCATCGGTGCCACCGGGTCGGCCACCCCCGGCCACTACGAGGCGACCGCGTCGGGCGGGTCCGACCTGCTCAGCGACGACACCGGCGAGTACGTCACCATGACACCGGCGGACCCCGGTGCCGAACCCACCCCTCCCGCCGGGCCCGCGTCGCCCGGCACCGGCGCCCGCACCCCGGCCTCCGCCGTGCCCAAGGGCGTCATCGGCACCGACACCTGCACTCAGTTCGTCGGCCACACGGTCGCCGAGTTCACCGTCGCGAAGCCGACCCCGACCACCAGGCCGAGCACGATCCCCAGCAAGACCCCGGCCGTACCGGTCACCGCGACCAGTCCCGCGGCTCCCTCCACACGCCCCGCCACCCCCGGACCGACCGGCGCGACGAACGAACTGGCCGAGACCGGCGGGAACGGCACGACAACCCTCGCGGTCCTCGGCTCGGCCGCGCTCGCGGCGGGTACTGCCGCGCTCCTGGTTCTCCGCCGACGTAAGGGCGCCCACAGGTAGGCACGCCGCCGACATGTGACGGAAGGGGGCCTGCCTCCGGCCCGAACAAGATCACCGACTCTCCGGCATGGACCCAGTGCTGGGCGGCCAGTTGGCGGATCCGGGCCGCAACGGACTGCCGCCGTAGTCGGGGTGTCGACGGGTTGCTGGCCGTGGCTCTGGGGACGAGTGACCGGAGGACGTCGACCGGGTCCAGGTCCGGTGCGCGTGCCGGCCCGGGAACGCGGACGCCGCCCCGACGCACGTGGCGGATGGCCGGCGCCACCCGGCCGTCGGGTCGCCCGAAGAGGTGCACCGGTTGTCCTTCGGGCCGACCAACGTCGGGGCTCACAACGTGGGCATCCTCGCGGACCAGGGCACGAACGCCGCTGCGATGGCGGCCGCTGCCGCCGTCGAGATCCCGGCCGGCCGGGTGGAATCGAGCCGCTCGGCCCACGCGGGGGAGGTCACCCGGCCCCGAAGGCCACCCGGATGACCGGGCAGGCTTGCCACAGCCTGCTGATGGCGCGGGGATTTCGCATCCCAGTACCAGGAGCAACGTGGAGCCCGATTACCGATTCACCTCCCGAGATGTGGGGCCGCCGACGTCTCGGGAGGTGCCGGTCAGGCGGAGGTCGGCACTCGCTGGCTGCCGCGCTTCCCGGGCGCGAACACGAGCTGCCAGCCGACTGTGGTCGCCAGCGCCCAGATCAGCCATCCGGCGCCGAGATGCCGAGCGAAGAAGCCGAGCGCCGACAGCAGGAGCAGGCATGGCAGCGCCCAACCGAGCACGCTTTGCCACCGTGCACCGGAGACCGCGGCGGCCAGCACGCTGACGCCGAAGTACACCAGGAGACCGGCGCAGAGCAACCACCGCACGCCGTTCGCAGCAGGGTCGTGGGGATGCGCGAGGGCCAGGCCAAGGCCGGCGGCGACGGAGGCGAGCGCGCAGGTCGTCAGGCAGTGCAGGGACAGGGCCAGCCGCACCGGGAGATCGCGTCGGCCGGTCTTCGGGATCCCACCGAAGCCGTTGAGCAGCGACATGCTCCACAGGCCGGACAGGAGGGCGAACGAGCCCAGCGCCGCGCCGGCGAGGTGCACGTCCCAGGCGGTGTCGGCGGCGACCGTGGTGATCTGGATGACCCCCTCGCCGAGCACGATGATGACGTAGAGGCTCAGGCGCTCCATCAGGTGCGGCACATCGGCGTAGGCCGCCTCGATCACCGGCCGCCGCCCGCGGTCGCCGTTCTTCCTGACGAGGCGCTCCGCCCACTCCTGCGCGCCCCGCAGCATGTGGCCGCCTGCGTCCGCGAGTATGGCCAGCAGGTCGAACCCGATTCCCAGGGCCCACAGCCAGTAGCGGGCCGGAGCATCCACCCACAGCGACACGATCCATGGCAGGACACCGAGGCCCATCTGGGCCACCGGCCAGTCCATCACGACCCGCCCGCGCCGCCAGAACCGGCTGGACAGCCAGCGCAGGAAGACGTACGCGGCGACGAACGCGAGGTAGTGCCTGGTGCCGCGGATCCCGGGGACGGCCGCGACCATGACGGCGAGGCCGAGCATCGCCAAGAGGAGACCGGGTGTCCAGGCACGGTCCCCCTCGACGTTCCCGTAAACGGTGAAGCAGACCCAGGCGATCCAGAAGGCGAGGTACAGCAGGACGTACAGGGCGAGATCGGCGGCCGTCGGGCCCTCGTGCAGGAGGTGTGACAGCTGCAGCACGCCCGCGACGACGACGAGGTCGAAAAAGAGCTCCGTCCAGGAGGCATGCCGCTCCGCGCCACCCGCCGACTCGGCGGTGTTCATGAATGTCATGAGGTGATCATCGGTCATGTTCCAGGACCAGTCTGGAGGATGCCCGGGCGGCCCGGGGCACGGCCCGGTGCTCATCAGCCCGTACGACACCTGCTCCAGCTTGGCCAACAGCCGGCGCGCCACAAGAACCGCCCCGGGACTGCACACCGAGCTTCCACAGCGACGGGTTGTCCGCCCCGCCGGCCGGCGCCGGGGCAGCCTCCACCGCCGCGGCAAACCGTCGCGTGAGGGCCGCTCGTGCGGCGCCCCAGCACCACCCGGCGCAGCGGCTCCAGCGCCTGCTCCAGCTCCATGGCCCGAGCGTAGCCGCCTATTCCGTCCAGGGTGCGACGCGTTTGCCTGGCACGCCCGCACCAGGCACTGGCTTCGAGACGGGGCTCACGGCCCGGGCCATTCAAAGATGCAAGAGCTGTCCGGCGGCCGGCGGACGCCGACAACGGGGGTCGAGGTCCAGGACGACGGCCTCGCCGGCGAATTCGCCTACATGAAGGTCAGCGCCCTCCACCCCCAGTTCGAGATCGTCTTCCATCTCGAGGACGGCCGGACCCTCACCGCCGCCGAGATCTGGATCCCCAGGCCCGGACCGGAGGACATCACCGTCCGCTACCAGGACATCGACGTCTTCCGCACCCTTCGCCGGTCCCTTCGCGGGCGGGACCGGTTGCAGCGAGACTCCCAGACTCTCGCACGCGCCCAGGAACGAGGAGGACACGAACACCGCGCCCTGGTCCACGACCACCGTCTCCGGCATGATCACCGGCCGCGCCGCCGCCCCCTTGAACCGGTCGTCCAGACTCAGCAGCCGCTCGTAGGGGACCACCGAGCGCTGCAGCGCCAAGGCGGCGTCCCAGCCCGGACGCATCCGCATCGGCGCGACCATCTCCGCCAGCAGGACCGCCGCGTCCACCGAACCGGTACCCGGCGGCCGCAGCACCGCCGCACACACCGACCGCGTCGCCACATCGAGAGCGATCGTCAACTCCGGACGGCCCGTCACCCCGTCCGCCAGCACCGCCAGGACATCCAAAGGGGTGCTGTCCATCATCACCAGCTCACCGGGCCGCAGCGCGACCGTCGGCCTGAACGGCGCCGCCGGCCGCGAGCCGTGCGAACGCCGCTGCGCCGCGCTGCCCAGCAGTCCCTGGCCGCCGGCCAGCGCGTGCACCAGTCGGTTGAACGTCGACGCCGGCGGCACAGCCACCACCCCGGGACCGTGCACCTCCTCCAGGTGCCAGCGGACCTGGTCGCGCAACCGCGTCAGCGTGCCCGTCGACCGATCCCGCTGCCGCCCCAGCACCGCCATCACAACCTCCACGACCCGCTGATCGGCCCGCCCCACGGCAGATGCCGGGCGTGTGGTGCGCCGGTCCACCAACCCCCACACCCCCTGGTCCCGGTACCGCGCCCGCATCCGGCGCACCGTCGTCACGCTCGTCGCCGCCCCGGCCGCTGTCAGCTCCGCCGCCTTGGCCGTCTCGCGCTGCGCCAGCGTGGTCACCGCCGGGTCGTACCCGGCCCGCGGCACCTGGCCGGGGACGGCTGCGCCCGACTCGACTTCCCGCACGTGCCGCTCCCAGGCCAGGGCTTGCTGACGCACGTGGTCGGGAAGCGTGTCCAGGAGCCCGGCCGCCGCCATCTTGACCTGGGGCGGGCCGCCGATGACCTCGAATTGGGGATCGGCCAGCAGATGGGACAGCAGCACCGTGGAGATGGCACCCGCCTCCCCGAGGAGGCGTGCGCGGGCGCCTTCGAGCGCGGCGAGCGTCCAGGCGCGGCCGTCCCACCGCACCTGGTCTCCCACGGCCAGCACGGTGCCGCTCATCCTGCGGCCCGGGTTGCCGTCGTGGTGGCCATGGTCCGCTCGTGCAGCGGCTGGTCCAGGGGAGCGCTGAGCACCCCGCTCCACAGTGCGTGGAAGACCACCGGCCATGCCGCGATGGGCTCCCCGAGCCGCCGTACCCCCTCGATGAGCGGGAGCGGCTGAGCGAAGAGGCCGACGACCCTCTCCATCGCGGTCCTGTTGCCGTGGCGCGGATGCCGATAACCCGACAGCCACCGCACGTTGGCCGCGAGCACTGGGTCAGGGGGCCGCGCGATGCGGTAGTGCCAACCGACGGCCCGGGCCGCGGCAGCCATCGCAGCGGCGCGGTCAGCCAGGCGAGTGGGGACACCCTCACTGCCTACGCAGTCGACCAGCAGGCCGCTGCCGTCCCGCAGCCGTGCCATCAGGTGCGGGGCATGCACGGCAACGGTGTCGTCCTCTCCCAGCCACGCCAGCTCCACCGGGCTGCAGGCCAGCGCGACCACCTGTGGGTCGTGGTCCAGCAGCATGATCTGGGTGCGCATCGCGCCGAAGCCGTAGTGCACCAGGCGCCCGGTCGACGCCGACCACCACCACCCCGGAGCGATCCGACGCCCGCGTTGCACGGGGAAGGTTCGCACCGACGCCAACTCCTCCAACGTCACCCCGTGCGCGGCCCGGCCGATCGCAGCTTGAGCCGTTGATCTGCACCCGCTGACGAACCGGTTCTACGCGCCGAAGCCGTCATCCGGGGCGTCACCCGCAGGGGCCACGCA
>NZ_JBIURH010000104.1:0-11486 GCF_044740765.1 Kitasatospora sp. NPDC088346 | reverse complement strand
GGCCGCACCCTCGGCCCCATCGCCAAACCCAAGCAGATCAAGGTCGTCAGCGAACTCCCCAAGACCCGCTCCGGCAAGATCATGCGACGCCTGCTCCGCGACATCGCCGAAGGCCGCGACATCGGCGACACCACCACCCTCGCCGACTCCTCGGTGATGAACCTGATCCAGGCCCAGCTGCCCGGCAGGGCAGCCGAGTGAGTCTCCCGCAGCCCCTGTCGACCGCCTCGGCGGCCGGCCGCCCGGACCGGAACCTCGCGCTGGAGCTCGTCCGCATCACCGAGGTCGCCGCGATAGCCGCCGGCCGCTGGGTGGGCCGCGGCGACAAGAACGGTGCCGACGGCGCGGCCGTGAATGCCATGCGAACCCTGGTGTCCACCGTCGCGATGAACGGCGTCGTCGTCATCGGTGAAGGGGAGAAGGACCGAGCCCCGATGCTGTACAACGGCGAGCGGGTCGGCGACGGTACCGGCGCCGAGTGCGACGTCGCCGTGGACCCGGTGGACGGCACCACCCTCACCGGCAAGGGCATGAACAACGCCGTCGCCGTCCTCGCGGTCGCCGACCGCGGCACCATGTTCGACCCCAGCGCCGTGTTCTACATGGACAAGCTGGTCTGCGGCCCCGAGTCCGCCGAGTTCGTCGACATCACCGCCCCCGCGGCCGTCAACATCCGCAGGGTCGCCAAGGCCAAGGGCCGCTCGGTCGAGGACATCACCGTCATGGTGCTGGACCGCCCGCGCCACGACGGCCTGGTCCACGAGATCCGCGAGGCCGGCGCCCGGATCAAGTTCATCTCGGACGGCGACGTGGCCGGCGCCATCATGACCGCTCGCGAGGGCACCGGCGTCGACCTGCTCCTCGGCATCGGCGGCACGCCCGAGGGCATCATCGCCGCCTGCGCCATGAAGTGCATGGGCGGCGTCATCCAGGGCCGCCTGTGGCCCAAGGACGAGGCCGAGAAGCGCAAGGCCCTCGACGCCGGCCACGACCTGGACCGGGTGCTCCTCACCAACGACCTGGTCAGCGGCGAGAACGTGTTCTTCGCGGCCACCGGCATCACCGACGGCGAACTGCTCCCCGGAGTCCGCTACCGCCGAAACACCGCCACCACCAGTTCCCTGGTGATGCGCTCCAGGAGCGGCACCACCAGGGAGATCCACGCCACCCACCGACTCCCCACCCGGCCGCACCACTCCGACAACTGACCCGGACACACCCGTCGGCGCAGCCGGCAGGCCCCCGCCGCGCCCGCCCGCTACCGAGCAACCTGCGGGGGACTATCAGGATTCAGGATTCCGGTGTACGACACCCGGTTGTCCTAGGCGTTGATCTTGCTGTCGGGCGTGGGCCGGCTGGCTCACGCCCGTCCGGCTGACAGTCGTCCGTCGAAGGCGATGTCGAAGGCGTCAGGCCATGCCTCGCCGATCATCGGATCGTTAGCCTGGTATGACTGGTCGCGGTGATCTGACGGACGAGGAATGGGCCCGGCTGGTGCCGCTCCTGCCGGTGAGCAACGGACGTTGCGGCAGGTGGCGGCACCATCGGCAGCTGATCAACGGCGTCCTGCACCGAGTTCGGACCGGGGTGCAGTGGCGCGACCTGCCGGAGCGGTTCGGCCCGTGGAAGACCATCCACAAGCGGCTCCTGGAGTGGTCGGCCGACGGTCACAAGCTCAAGGGCTTCCGGGCCGTGGCCACGCGCCGCGACAAGCGCGGCCACGTCTTCCTCGGCACCGTCACCCTCGCAGCCATCCTCATACGGCTCCGCTCATGATCGGAAGGACATCCAGGGTGGCGAGTCACACGGCCTGCTTCTCGGCGGGCTGGGCCAGCCCGCCGGACGTCCGCAGCGGGGCTTCCTCGATGAAGAGGCAGAGCAGGAAGGCCAGGAGCGCGGAGGGGGCGGCGTAGAGGAAGACGTCCGCGATGCCGTGGCCGTAGGCGCTCCCGAGCCAGCTTCGGACCGGAGCGGAGAGCTGGTTCATGTCGGGCAGTGAGCCGCTGCCGGAGGCGTGGGCCGCTGCGGCCTGTGCCTCGGGCGTCAGGTCGCCGATGGTGGCAGTGGCGTAGTGGGCGATACGGGAGGACATCAGGGAGCCGAGGACTCCGACGCCGGCCGCGCCACCGAGGGAGCGGAAGAAGGTGATCACGGAGGAGGCGGCGCCGAGGTCGGCCGCGCTGACCTGGTTCTGGGTGGACAGCACGAGGTTCTGCATCATCATGCCCACGCCGACTCCGAGCAGGGTCATGTAGAGGGCGAGCTGCCAGTAGGGGGTGTCGTAGCGCATCAGGCCGAGCAGGCCGAGGCCTGCGGTGAGGAAGACGCCGCCGGAGACCAGCCAGCCCTTCCAGCGGCCGGTGGAGGTGATGAACCGGCCGGAGACCGTGGAGGAGACGAACATGCCGGCGATCATCGGGACGGTCATGACGCCGGACATGGTCGGTGACTCGTCACGGGCGAGCTGGAAGTACTGGGAGAAGAAGACCGAACCGCAGAACATGCCGATGCCGACGAACAGCGAGGCGAGCGAGGCGAGCGTGATGGTGCGGTTGCGGAACAGGCGCAGCGGGATGACCGGGTCGGCGGCGCGGCTCTCGGTGAACACGAACAGCAGCGTGAGCAGGACGGTGGCGCCGACCATGGTGTAGGTCTGCCAGGACAGCCACTGGTACCTGTCGTCGGCGAAGGTCACCCAGATCAGCAGCAGCGAGGCGGCCGCAGTGATGAGGAACGCGCCGGTCCAGTCGACCTTGACCTTCTGCTTGGCGACGGGTAGGCGGAGTGTCTTCTGCAGGACGGCCAGTGCGATCAGCGCGAAGGGGATGCCGACGAACAGGCAGTAGCGCCAACCGAGCCAGTCGGTGTCGGTGATGACACCCCCGAGCAGCGGGCCGCCTACGGTGGCGATGGCGAAGGTCGCACCGGTGTAGCCGGAGTAGCGGCCCCGCTCACGCGGGGAGATCATCGCGGCCATGATCACCTGGACCAGAGCGGTCAGACCACCCGCGCCCAGGCCCTGCACCACACGGGCACTGATCAACATCGCCGGGCTCTGCGCCAGACCCGCGATGACCGAGCCGACGATGTAGATGACCAGGGATATCTGGACCAGTGCCTTCCTGCTGACCAGGTCGGCAAGCTTGCCCCACAACGGGACGGAGGCGGTCAGCGAGAGCAGCGCCGCCGTGACGACCCAGGTGTAGGCGGACTGGCCGCCGCCGAGGTCCTTGATGATCGTCGGCAGCGCGTTGGTCACGATCGTCGAGGAGAGGAGCGCGGCGAACAGGCCCACCATCAGACCCGAGAGCGCTTTCATGATCTGGCGGTGCGTCATGGACGCGTTCCCGTCATCACCCCTGTGCTCGGGCGCGCCCTTCGGCTTTGCGTGGACTTGCACACCGGCCGGTGCGATCGTTGCCATGGTCTTCTTCTCCAACGTCTCGGATTCACTTGAAAGGACGGGATGGTCTCGGCGAAGTCCACCACCGGGGTGGTGACGTTCTCCCGGTCCGGGCGGAAGACCATGCCCTGGTGGTGGCGCGGCCCCGGCTGCCCGGGGCCGTCGAAGGTGAGCACGGTGCAGCCGGGCTCGACGGCCGCCAGTGCGCCGCCGAGGTGCAGTTCCTCGGCTGTGCCGTCGAAACCCGAGTGCATGATCAGGGTCGGCCGCGGTACCCCGGTGGTGTCGGCCCGGTAGAGGTAGCCCGGCAGGGTGGTGCCCTCGTACGGGATGGCGACCGGCTCGATGATCGGGGTGAACAACGCGGCCGTTGCCCGGAAACAGGTGCCACTGCGGTCGTAGGCGTGGTCGTGCCGCGGGTCGCGGGGGTGACTGTGCAGGAAGAACGCCGCCGACCGGTCGTAGTTGAGAGGAGTGGGACCGGGTGCGGCGGGCGCCGGCGGGGTCGCGGTCGGCATGGGCGCCTTCCTGCACCGGGGTTCGGCGCGACTCGGTTCAGCGGGCGCTGCCGAGGTTGCGGTCGGCGTCGGCGCCTTCGAGCAGGAGGGTGGTCTCCTCGATGCGGCGGAAGCGGCCGTCGGGGGCAAACTCGGCGAAGAGGTAGACCTCTATGCGGACGGTGGAGCCGTCGGTCTTGGTGACGGTCATGGTGTGGCGGTCGGCGTAGCGGTCGCCGTCCGCGAGTTCGTCGTGGACCTCGACGGAGCCGTCGGTGACGACGGTGCGCAGGTGGGCGATGTGGGCGAGGAACTCGGTGCGGTCGTCCCAGCGGCCGTCGGTGCGCTGGCGGTAGTCGGGGGCGAAGTGCCGGTCGGCGGCCTCGGCGAGGTCGAGGCCCGGGGTGAGGAGCAGGTCGGTGAGGGCGGTGGTGATGTCGGTGCGGATTGCGGTGTTGTTCATGGGGATTCCTTCGGTTGCGTGCGGGGGTGTCCCGCCGTGGACGAGCCAGGGGTGCGTGCTTCGAGCACGCTTATGACAGTAGCAGGAAAGCGTGCCTCGCGCACGCTCTTCTGGAGCGGTGGCGAACACGACCGGCGACGACATCGCCCACGCCCTCAGCGACGACGGCCACGCCGTCCTGGTCGTCACCCGGCGGGGGCTCGCGGACGCCATCGAAGCCTCACTCGCCACCTGGCCGCAGGCCGACGCCCAGGACTTCGCCCGCCTCCTGCGCCGCTTCGTCGACCAGGCACCCTTCGCCGCCGACCACGACTGACCGCCACGGGCTCGGCGAGCGTCCGCACGGATCGCGGCAAAGGCCTCTCCCGCCCGCGGGCGCCCGTTCGGCGACGGCTCGTCCCGCGCCTCGCGGTTGGCGCGGACCAGGCGCACTGACCACGGAGGTCGGTGACACGACTCACGGCGTGGCGATCTTGAAATGAGTGAGGGCCTTCTGGCCCGGCGTGTGTGCTTTTGAGGAAGCCCTGCTGCTCCGGTCAACGAGTGGTTCGCCACTGGGAGGCGGACGACACGCGGGCGAGGCCGCTGGATCACGTTCAGGTCCGCGACGATGCTCGGCCCTGTGCGGTCGCCTTCTCATGCTCTCGGCGCCACCCGCTGCGCCTCCTCGGACAGGTTGGCACACAGACGAACGTTTCCGCCGGGTAGGTCTTGACACTCTCACGCAATGGGCGTTCCCTATTGTTCATAACTGTTTAAGCCTGTTGAAACATGAGGGAGCCGACCCCGCTCTCCCCCGGCACCGAAAATGGCGCCGCCCCCACCCCACCAACCCCGATGCCACCGGCCCGCAACGTCGCCCGCATCGGAACCCGCCGTTCGGAAGACAGCACGGCTTCCGCGAGCGCGTCATCCCCGGAGAGAGCCATGATCGCCTCCGCCTCCGCCTTCGCCCCGCCCCCCGAGTCCGCCCCGGTGCCCATGGCGTCCGACGCCGGCCAGAGTTCGAGCCGGGTCGCCGCGTGGAGCAGGCGTGTCAGGAGCACCTGGTACGTCACCGTCCCGGTGACCCTGCCCGACGGCCGGGTTGGCACCCAGACCTTCGTCGAGTGGGCCGACAGCAGCGGCCAGGCCCGAACGGCGGCGCTGCGCCGGGCCGGTACCCCGGACGCCCTGCGCCGCCGCCGCAACGCCCTGATCCTGCCGGCCGGCCAGGTGACCGTGGAACCCTGGAAGCGTCCGGCCTGGTGGTAGCACCAGGCCGGCCCGTCCCGAACCGGCGGCAGGATCCCTCAGAGCCGGTCCGGCCCGGGAGGACCCGGCGGCCCCGTGGGCCCCGTCCCGTCCACTGTTGTCGGCGGCAGCCGGATCGGCCGCAGCTTCGCCCAGCCGGCGAACGCGGCCGACCCGAGCAGCATGCCGATACCCACCCAGAGGTTCACGTTCACGCCGGCCGCCCGATCGAGGTCGAGCTGCGAGGTGGCGGTGGCGCCCAGCACCGTCAGGACGGTGCCGTAGACACCGAACAACAGGGCGAGGATCCGACGGAGGTCGAAGAACCCCGCCCGCGCGGCCGCCGGCTCGCCCCCTGCCTTCGAATCCGTCATGTCCTCGCCCCTCTCACCAGAAGATCACATTGAGTACGGTCGCAAGCAGCAGGGCCCCTGCCCCCAGGAGCGCCGGACTGCGGAACCACCCCGAGTCCTCGGCAGTGTCGTCGTCCTTGAGGTGGTCCCTCGGTGTCAACGACCACACCAGACCGGCGAGTTCATCGTCCGGCTTGGGCCGGGTGACCAGCGAGACTGCGACGCTGACCAGAATGTCCAGGACGAAGGCGGCACTCGCCGCGACGAAGCTGGGGCCCTGGCCCGCCAGGTGCAGGACGTGGTGGCGGACGAGTTGGTCCACCGTCACGGCGGCAGCGGTCCCGACGATCAGCCCGATCCCGCCCGCCAGCGGTGTCGTGCGCTTCCAGAACATCCCCAGGATGAAGGTGGCGAACAGCGGGGCGTTGAAGAAGGAGAACAGCGTCTGCAGGTAGTCCATGATGTTGTTGTAGCCACTGGCGATGAACGCGGTGCCGACCGCGATCACACAGCCGAGCACGGTGACCGTCCGGCCCACCCACAGGTAGTACGCGTCCGGCCGGCCCTTGACCACGTACGTCTGCCAGAGGTCGTAGGTGAACACCGTGTTGAACGAGCTGACGTTGGCCGCCATGCCCGCCATGAATGCCGCCAGCAGTCCGGTGATCGCCACCCCCAGCATGCCGTTGGGCAGCAGGTCCCGGATCAGCAGTTCGATGGCGTTGTTGTAGGTCACCCCTTCGGTCGAGGTGCCGCCGGTGGCCTTGTACCGCGCCAGCTCCGGCGAGAGCACCGCCGCCAGCATCCCGGGGATCACGATCACCAGCGCGATCAGCGCCTTCGGGTAGGCGCCGATCAGCGGCGTGCGTCGGGCCGCCGACATGTTTCTCGCGGCCAGGGCCCGCTGCACCTCGGCGAAGTTCGTCGTCCAGTAGCCGAAGGAGAGGACGAAGCCGAGCCCGAACACGATGCCCAGCACGGACAGGGTGGCGTTTGAGATACCGGTGAGGTTACTGGCCGGCCAGGCGTTCAGTTGCTCCGCCGCATCGGCGTTCAGCGCCCGGATCCGGTCGCTCAGGCCGTTCCAGCCGCCCACCTTGTGCAGCCCGACCAGGGTGATCGGCACCAACATCGCGACGATCAGGAAGAACTGCATCACCTCGTTGTACACCGCGGCGGACAGCCCGCCCAGCGTCGTGTACACCAGCACGATCAACGCCGCGACCAGGACGGACGACCAGAGCGGCCAGCCGAGCAGCGCGTTGACGACCGTACTGAGCGCGTAGAGGTTGACCCCGGCGATGAGCACCTGGGCCAGCGCGAAGCTGAGCGCGTTCACCAGGTGGGCGAAACGGCCGAACCGCAACCGCAGGAACTCCGGGACGCTGCGCACCTTGGAGCCGTAGTAGAACGGCATCATGACCAGGCCGAGGAACACCATGGCCGGGATCGCGCCGATCCAGTAGTAGTGCACGGTCGGGATGCCGAACTGCGCGCCGTTGGCGGTCATCCCGAAGATCTCCACCGCGCCGAGGTTGGCGGAGATGAACGCGAAGCCGGTCACCCAGGCCGGTAGCGACCGCCCGGCGAGGAAGAAGTCCAGACTGGAGGAGACCGACCTACGGGCCAGTGAACCGATCCCCAACACCAGGGCGAAGTAGACGGCGACCAGGGCGTAGTCGACCGGCCCGGCGTCCAGCCGCAGGCTGGCCTCGGCAAGGGCGTTCACTGCTGCCTCGATTCTTTCGTGACGTCTCCGCTACCAGACTTCTAGCAGCGGCGCAGCCCCCGCCGCCCCGCTTCACCCGCCCGTAGGCGCGTCGCTCGACCGAACGGACGGCACCCCGTCGCCCGCTCCGACCGGTCGGTCCGCGACGCCTTGGGCAACCTGGGAGACGGAAAGGTCCGCGCCCCCCTACGCGCGGCCGGCCTCGGCCGCGGCGGAGTACCTGACGACCATGCAGACTCCGCTGGACGGCGGCATGGTGGACCATCGCGGGCCGCCGTTCCCGGTGCGGGATTTGAGATCGAAATGTCGCGGGTTCGCCGGTTGAGCGGCAGCGGCGGCATCGCGTTCTCCACCGCTGTGCGCGCCGCCCGGGACACCGGGGCGCGCACCGTCGTCCTCGATGCCAGCGTTCGGCCACCTGGCCGGGGGTGATCTCCTGGGTATCAGCGGCGATCCGGTCGACGCTTTGTCGGTGCGCCGGGTCCACGCCGCACCCTCGGATCCAAGTTCCCCCGGCGACCCTGGGTCGCCGACCCTGTGCGGAATGGATGCCGCCGCCATCGTGGTCGACCGGTGGAGCCCGCGGCGGCCGGGGCGGGAGTGGCATCCACCGCGCGGGGCCGGATACCTGTGCCTGACCTGCGATGCCGCCGCCCGCGCCCTGTGATCGGGCAGTACGGCGGGCCGGCGCGGCCCTACCGGGCCTCCGGCAGGCGGTCACCACGCTGCCCGGTGGTGTCGAGGGCGTCGCGCAGGGCGGGAAGGTCCGTCATGGCGGCCTGCTCGGCGAAACGCGCCAGCAGCCGGCGCAGGACCCGCTCGTCGCCGTCGTGCACCGCCTCGGCGATGGCCGCCGCCAGCGCCGACTGGGCATGGGGGTCGGGGTTGCGCACCTGCCGCGCGGCCTGCGGCCCTTCCACCGCCCGCCTCCCGTCCACTCGTGATCCCGGGCCGCCGGACGCGGCGTCCCTTGTCCTGGTGCGGCTGCGGCGACCGGCCGCCCCGCCTCGTGCGGGGTGAAGACTACCTCCCCGACCCGCACCGCAAAATCTATGCCCGCTGGAGTAGACATTGCCGCGCACCGTGGTTAGTGTTTCTCTCGTAGACGAGATCGGCGGTACCCGCCAGACACGAACTGGCGGGCAGCAGTACGGAAGTTCGCAGGCCGGCACGGTCGCAGGGTCCTGAAGCCAGGGATGGTGCAGTAAGGCGACAGGATCGGCAGCCGGGCCGGGCGGCCCGTAGGCATCAGGGGCCGCCATCGAGCGGTACCGCGGTTCAGCAAGAGTTCTACCCGTAGGTGAAGTTGAGTTGAGTGGTACCGGCAGTCGTAGTTCGCGGTATCCCGGTGAAGGCGCCCAGACTGCGGGCGCACGCGCCGGGAGTCCGGCAGTGGGGTTCCAAGCCGAGCAGGTTGAACAGGACGGGCGACGGGGCTGGCTGCCGGAGTCGGCGGGACCGCCAGGGACCGCCAGAGCAGTACCGGGTAGTTGGCACTACCACGCAGTTCGCAGTAACCGGCCAGTACAGAGAATGAATGGAGGGACAGCGCGCCATCAGGATCGCCCGGCCCGTGAGGAATCAGCCCGGGCGGACTCCGTAGACCCCAAGGCAAGGACGGTGGTTTCCGGTCACGCATACGCGATCCCCGTACGCCCCCTCCCCCGGGGCGGTGCGGACACAAGGAACCCGGCCTCAGAGCCGGTAGATGGTGTAAAACCCTTCGGGGCCCCGGGAGCCACTATGGCCCCGGGGCCCCTCAGCGCGTCCCCCGACACAACAAGAAGAGGTGCAGTGACCACGGCAACCATTCGACCGCACACCCCCGACTCCCTCGACGACGACGACTACCCCGCCTACACCATGGGCCGTGCCGCCGAAATGACCGGCACCACCCCCGGCTTCCTACGCGCCCTCGGCGACCAGGGCCTCATCACCCCACTGCGCTCGGACGGCGGACACCGCCGCTTCTCCCGCTATCAACTACGGATCGCCATGCGCGCCCGCGACCTCGTCGACCAGGGCACCCCCATCGACGCCGCCTGCCGCATCATCATCCTCGAAGACCAGCTCGAAGAAGCCCTGCACATCAACGAACAGCTCCGCCGCACCCAGCACGGCCAAGAACCGGCAGCCCACATCTGACCCACCACAAGGCCGACGAGACCGGCCCGCGGTGAGCGACAGGTGCTCACCGCAGGCCGCCCCGGACACCGGCCCTCCGACCACCGGCCGACTGTTCCCCATGCGTACGACCTCCCGACACCCCGCCCCGCCGGGTGCCGACAGGCCCCGGGGCCCCTGTACGACGGCTACGCCTTCCTGGTGGACTACCCGCCCAGGGCCTCATCCACCACCGTTCCTCCCGGGTCATGACGCGTGCCCCCTTGGCGTTGCTCAGGGAGCGCGCGAAGCCCCCCGCAGGGACCTTCGCGGCGCGGGTTCCGACGCCGGCTGCGGCGCGGCAGGTAGCCGCCCCCGTCGCCGCCGCTCGTTCCAGGTTCGGCGAAGCGCAGCCGTCCCATCCGCGGATGCCCGCCAGTACATGAGAGGGCGGGCCCGTTCGCCGAAGGGCCCGGCCTCTCGTGCAGTGCGGGTGAGGCGTCAGCTGAACACGACGGACCGAAGTCGGAGCCGGTCGCCGAGCCTCTTGCCAGGGGGCATCACGTAGAAGGTGTCCCCGTTGCGGCTCTCGTCGAGGAAGACGGTCGCGGTGGAGGTCGTATGGTTGCGGGGGCGAAGGCGGGCAGGGCGGAGCCGACCGTCTCGGGGGTGTTGATGCACCGCCCGCTTGCCGGGTCGACCGCTCTCCTCGCAGGTTCACGGCGTTCAGGCCTCCGTACGTGTAGATGAAGTCGCCGGTGGCGACCGAAGCAGGCGATGACGGCAAGGCCGCAGCGATCTCAGCGCGAAGAGCGTCCGCGAGGCGGACGGTCGCAGGTCGGACTTCCTCTGACACTCCACCACTCCGTACGCACGCACGGTTCGGTCATCAAGGACCTCACCGAGACCACGCCTTGATCACAACCACGTACGCTCCCTAGTGGCGGTCGGGTGCGACATCCTGGTAGGTCGCGGGTCCCTGGGCGATGCGTACCGCGTCGTCGTAGACGGTGATGGGTTCGGTGGTGACAGTGTCCTGGGCGTATTGGGTGGCGTTCTTCGTCTTCCACCCGGGGCGGTAGATGCCGATCTTGAAGTAGGGGCCCTGCTTATTGTTGTACTCCGTCGGTCCGGTGTAGTCGACCGCCTGCTGGCCGTCCTGCCACAGCTGGATCAGCCCGTTGCCGGTCGGCGACCAGGTGGCGTGCAGCACGAAATCGCACCACGCGCCCGTCCGGATGGCCCCGAGTGTGTATGCACGTGTGCCGGATCCGGGCCCGGTCGCGGCGGCGCCCTGGCTGTTCCAATGGAGATCGAGCATCCACCGGTTGCCCTTGACGCTCACCGCAACGGGCGGGTTGTTCTTGACGTCGTCGTCCTGGCTCTTGGCGTCCTGGCCAATCTGCGCGTGCCATTGGGCAAGGATGGTGCTCTGCTGGTCCACCTGCCAGGTCTGCGGCAAGTAGATGCTGAAGCCGTACCAGTTCTCGGAGCCCATCGGCACGGGCGGGCGGGCGACCTCGGAGCGGAAGCTGCCCAGCTCGTGCGGCACCGTGGCCTGCAGTGCGTGTTGGCCGTCCCGCACCGGTGAGGTGGCCTGCCGCAGCGCACTAGGCCGGGTATCGGGTCGTGATCAATCCGCGGGATTCGTCCTCACAATGAAGGCCGATCCGGTAGACCGTACTTCGTGACACGTGTGCAACTG
>NZ_JBIURH010000103.1:0-12200 GCF_044740765.1 Kitasatospora sp. NPDC088346 | reverse complement strand
ATCGCCCTCGTCATGCTCTGCCTCGGCGGCAACCGCCCCACCCTGCCCCGACGCCAACTCGCATGACCCGACCCACAGGTCCAGCACAAGAGCCCGAAAAGGCGGTGGGTGGTCGAACGGAGTCTGGGGTGGATCATGCAGCGCCGCCGGCTGGCCCGCGACTACGAGACACTGCCGGCCAGCTCCGAAGCCATGATCCACATCGCCTCGATCGACAACCTCGCCAAGCGTATAACGGACGAAACCACACCAACCTGGCGAGGAACCTACTAGGACATAAAGTGCAAACTACTCTCGCCAAACGCCCTCTGAGATGTGATGTGATCCGACACGGGGCGGACCCGCAGTGGATTGACACCGGGACACCTGCGAAATAACGTTATTCGAAAATTAGGTGCGCGTTGTGGGTGTGTGTCAAGAGCCGATCTGATAACGGTCCACTGTTACTGCGAGGAGTAGCCGGATGAGTGGAGCGCAGGGTGGGAGCGGGGGGCGGCCCATGCGGCCGACCATGGTCGACGTTGCGCGTGAGGCCGGGGTGGCCCTGCGCACGGTCTCGCGGGTGGTGAACAACGACCCGACGGTGGGGCCGGAGTACGTCGCCAAAGTCGAGGCTGCGATCGCGGCGCTGAACTACCGCCCGGACGAGCGAGCCCGGCAGCTGCGGACCGGAGTCGCCGGAACGATAGGAGCGGCGGTCCGCCGGATTGCCGAGGTCAACCCGGAGCTGGCCGCCATCGAGCGGACGGTGCGCGCCTTGGGGTTGACCCTCCTGGCCGCGTCCACGGACTTCGATGAAGCCCGGGAGCGCGACACCTTGCTCTCCATGTGCCGGCAGCGCCTGGACGGCATCATCGTCGAGCCTTTCGGTGAGAATCACGGCTATCTTCAGCCGGAGCTGGAGGCAGGTATGCCGCTGGTGGCCATGGACCGGCCGATGAGCGGGATCTCGGTGGACTGCGTCATGTCTGACAACGCATCGGGCATCGGAATGGCCTTCCACCACCTGTACCAGCACGGACACCGCCGCATCGCCTACATCGGCGACAGCGAGCGCGTCTTCTCCGGCCGGGAGCGCGCTGCGGCCTTCCGCGCCGCCATGGGGGCCCACGGCCAGCCGGTCGAGGGCCTGGTGCACCCCGGCGAGATCACCGCCGAGCGAGTGGCCGCGGCGCTGGACACCGCACTCCACGGTGCCGATCCGGCGACCGCGCTGGTCACGGGCAACATGGACACCACGCTTGCGGTGCTTCGGCGTCTGGGGTCGCAGGCAGCCTCTCGGCTGGCGATCGTCGGCTTCGACGAGGTACCGCACGCCGATCTGCTGCAGCCCGCGCTCACAGTGGTCGCCCAGCAGACCACCAAGATCGGCCAGACGGCCGTCGAGTTGCTCCGTGCGCGCATCGCCGACCCCGCCCGGCAGGTGCAGACGGTGATCGTCCCGGTCGCTTTGAAGGTCCGCGGCTCCGGCGAGGTGCGGGCCTGAGCTCCTGGGGGCTGGCGGCGACCGCATAGCGGCCTCTTGGTAGGCGCCTGGGCGCGGGAGACGTGCGCGATAGCGTTATTTCATCGCGTCGTTGTCCGTGGCGATTCCGCCAACCTGCGAGGCCCGCGTTCCGCGTAATTCGGGGCCGCTGGAGCAACGGCATGCCTGATGACCTGCGACTTCATCTCTCCGGGCGCCGCAGGCCGTTTCTCTAGGACTCGGCGTTTCCGCAGGTAGCGGGGCTTCCGGATGTGACTTCCGGAGCACCCGAACGACAGCCTGTTGCGAGCCGAGTCGAGTGTCACGATAGAGCCCGGGCGCCACGTGCCGCTTCAGATCCGTTAACTTGACCCAGATTATGGCGATTTGGCCGGTCGAAGTTGGTGCCATTGTTGGCTCGGGAGTGCACCCAGGCACCTGACCTGCGCGTTTCTCTATGCCTAAAGAAACGCCCCAATGCCACGTCCATGAGCGTTATCGCAGGTCAGGGCCCGGATGCACACTCTAGCGGCTCCGAATTGCGCGGAATGCAGGCGAGGGGTGTGGATCGTGGCCCCTCGACTCCGCGTCTGCAGGCTCCGACTCTCGCCGGCCGTGGCCGACGTAACCGCTGCGTTGCCGCTGCCTGGGGCGGCGTATGGCCAGCGGGCATTGGGGCGGGTGGGCGTGCCTGGGACTGTCCTGGCGAGTGGCGCGACCGCACGCTGCGACACTGGCCAAAACGCCCAACGCCGCGCCTCGCGACGCCTAGCCGGTCAATGTCGTCGTGTCGTACCGGGATCGTCGGGCGGCTTCTGAACAAGCGGCTGCCGTAGGGCGCGCTGGGGGCCGCCAGCGCCGCCCGCGGGCAGTGCTCGGGGCGGTTGGGGTCGTGGCCGAGCGCGCGCAGCCCGGCCCGGACTCCGGGGTCCGGCGTAGCGAGCCGACGATATTCATCGGATGATTCTTGCTGGCTGTTGGGCGGGTTCGATCCTCACCCTCGATGGGAATCCCATTGACCAGTGTATTTGTGTGAGGCGCTGGAGGGCGTTCCCCGTAGTCATAGGATGTCTACTTGTGTGGATGCCCTAGGTTCGTTATCGTCCAGGTATGCCCCACAAGTCCTCTGACGATTCGAGGGCGTTCTCGCTCCCCTCATCTGGCCCTGCGGAGGTGCTGGACCCGTGAAACTTCTACGCATCGGAGCCCCCGGAGCCGAACGCCCAGCGCTGCTGGAGGTCGCTGAAGACGGTCGCGAGCGCTACCTCAGCCTGACCGACATCACCGAGGACATCGATGGACGGTTCCTCGCCTCAGGTGGACTCGAGCGGGTGCGAGAAGCGCTTGCGGAGGGACGGTTGCCTGAGCTGGCGATCCCCTCTGGGGAACTGCGAATCGGCCCACCGGTCGCCCGCCCCGGCAAGGTTGTCTGCATCGGCCTCAACTACCGCGACCATGCAGCGGAGACGGGTGCCCCGATACCGCCTCGCCCGGTGGTCTTCATGAAGGACCCCGGAACCGTCGTCGGCCCGTATGACAGGGTGCTGATCCCGCGCGGCTCATGGAAGACCGACTGGGAGGTCGAGCTCGCCGTCGTCATCGGCCGCCGCGCCCGCTACCTGGGCTCCCACGAGGAGGCGCTTGAGTGCGTGGCCGGCTATGCGATCAGCAACGACGTCTCCGAGCGGGAGTTCCAGCTGGAGTTCTCCGGCCAATGGGACCTCGGCAAGTCCTGCGAGACCTTCAACCCGCTCGGCCCCTGGCTGGTCACCCCGGACGAGGCAGGTGACCCGCAGGGCCTGGGTCTGCGCCTGTCGGTCGACGGCGTCCCGCGTCAGTGCGGCCACACCAAGAACATGATCTTCGGCGTCGCCGAGACCGTCCGCTACCTGAGCCAGTACCTGGTCCTCGAGCCCGGCGACGTGATCAACACCGGCACCCCGGCCGGCGTCGCCCTCGGCCTGCCCGACCAGCCCTACCTCCGCCCCGGCCAGACAGTGGAGCTGGAGATCGACCGGCTCGGCCGCCAGAGCCAGAGCTTCCAGCAAGCCTGAGCCCCCATCGAACAAGCCTGAGAGAACCCACATGTCAAAGGCCCCGGCGCGGATCACCGCCGTTCACACCTACGACGTCCGCTTCCCGACCTCACGATCGCTGGACGGCTCGGACGCCATGAATCCCGACCCCGACTACTCCGCTGCCTACCTGGTGCTGCGAACCGACGCCGGAGACGGTCTGGAGGGGCACGGTTTCACCTTCACCATCGGGCGCGGCAACGAGGTCCAGGTCGCCGCGATCGAAGCACTGCGTGCCCACATCATCGGCCGCTCTGTCGACGAACTCTGTGCAGACCCGGGCTCTCTCAGCCGCGGCCTGATCGACGACAGCCAACTTCGCTGGCTCGGCCCTGAAAAGGGCGTGCTGCACATGGCCGTCGGCGCCGTGGTCAACGCCGTCTGGGACCTCGTCTCCAAGCGCGCCGGGCTGCCGCTCTGGCGCTTCCTGGCCGAGGCCGAGCCGGAGTGGCTGGTCTCGCAGGTCGACTTCCGCTACCTGACCGACGTGCTCACCCCCGCCGAGGCGCTGGAGCTGCTGGCGAACGCCCGCGCCGGGCGCGCAGAACGCACGGCCATACTGTTGGAGAGCGGCTACCCCGCTTACACCACCTCGCCCGGTTGGCTGGGTTACCCGGACGAAAAGCTGACCCGGCTGGCCAAGAAGGCACTCGCCGACGGCTTCACCCAGATCAAGCTCAAGGTCGGCGCCGACCTGGCCGACGACATCCGCCGCTGCCGCGCGGCCCGCGCCGCAATCGGCCCCGACGTGCGGATGGCCATCGACGCCAACCAGCGCTGGGACGTCGTCGAGGCGATCAACTGGACCAACGCGCTGGCTGAGTTCGACCCCTACTGGATCGAGGAGCCCACCAGCCCCGACGACGTCCTAGGCCACGCCGCCGTCCGCGCCGGCGTCGCCCCAGTCAAGGTCGCCACCGGCGAGCACGTGCAGAACCGGATCGTCTTCAAACAACTGCTCCAGGCCGGTGCGATCGACATCCTGCAGCTCGACGCCGCGCGGGTGGGCGGAGTCAACGAGAACCTCGCGATCCTGCTGCTGGCCGCCAAGTTCGGCGTCCCGGTCTGTCCGCACGCGGGCGGGGTGGGGCTCTGCGAACTAGTGCAGCACCTGTCCATGTTCGACTACGTCGCCCTCTCCGGAACCACCGAGGACCGCGTCGTCGAGTACGTCGACCACCTGCACGAGCACTTCCTGACCCCGACCGACGTCCGCGACGGCCACTACATGCCACCCCTCGCCCCGGGCTTCTCCGCGCAGATGCGACAGTCCTCGATCGACATCTACACCTTCCCCAACGGCGTCTTCTGGACCGCCGACCGAGCCACCAACCCGACGGGAGAGATCGTATGAGTGAGCTGCAGGGCCTGCGAGCCGTCGTTACCGGCGGCGCGTCCGGCATCGGCCTGGCCACCGCCCGGCTACTGGCCGAACGCGGCGCGGAGGTGGCGGTTCTCGACCTCGACCCGAGCGGTGCCCCGAAGCCGCTACACGGCTTCACCGCCGACGTGACCGACGACGCCTCGGTACGCGCGGCCGTCGCCGACGCCGTGGCAGAGCTCGGCGGCCTGGACATCCTGATCAACAACGCTGGCATCGGCGCGGCCGGCACCATCGAGGACAACCCGGATGAGCAGTGGCAGCGCGTACTCGACGTCAACGTCCTGGGCATCGTCCGCACCACCCGCGCCGCGCTGCCGCCCCTGCGCGACTCCGCGCACGCGGCGATAGTCAACACCTGCTCCATCGCCGCCACCGCCGGACTGCCGCAGCGTGCGCTCTACTCCGCCAGCAAGGGCGCCGTGCTCTCGCTGACCCTGGCCATGGCCGCCGACCACATCCGCGAGGGAGTGCGCGTCAACTGCGTCAACCCCGGAACCGTGGACACTCCCTGGGTCGACCGCCTACTCGACGCCGCGTCCGAGCCGACCTCCGAGCGGGCCGCATTGAACGCCCGTCAGCCACACGGCCGCCTGGTCACCGCGGACGAGGTCGCCGCCGCCATCGCCTACCTGGCGAGCCCGCTGGCCGGCTCGACCACGGGCACCTGGCTCGCCGTTGACGGCGGCATGGCCGGCCTCCGGCTCCCACCCTCACCGCATTAACCCCCGTCGGAAGCGCGTCAGAAGCACAGACCCAGGCCGGACCGCAGCGAGACTCCTTGGTGCCACCCCCTGCGGCCACGCCGGCCATAAACGGAGAAAGGCGAACCCACCCATGCGCACCGTACAGCTTGGACGCAGTACCACCAGCGTCACCGAGCTATCCCTCGGTGCCGCCCCCCTCGGCAACCTCTTCACCCAGGTGAGCGACGAGCAGGCCCGTGCCACCGTCGACGCGGCCTGGGAGTCCGGAGTCCGCTACTTCGACACCGCGCCCCACTACGGCCTCGGACTCTCCGAGCGTCGCCTCGGCGCGGCGCTGCGCCAGCGACCCCGTAACGACTACACGGTATCGACCAAGGTCGGACGCCTGCTGCGCCAGAAACACCACCCGACCGGGAACGATCTCGCCAACGGCTTCGCCGTGCCGACGACGCACGAGCGGGTCTGGGACTTCAGTGCCCACGGCGTCCGCACCAGCATCGAGGCAAGTCTGACCCGGCTCGGCCTGGACCGAATCGACATCGTCTACCTGCACGACCCCGACGACCACGAGCAGCAGGCGTTCGACTCCGCCTACCCGGAGCTGGAACGGATGCGCGCCGAGGGGACGGTCGGCGCGATCGGCGCGGGCATGAACCAGACCCGGATGCTGGACCGATTCGTCCGCGACACCGACGTCGACGTGGTGCTGCTGGCCGGACGATACTCGCTGCTCGACCAGACCGCTCTGGACTTCCTGCTACCCGACGCCGCACGGCGCGGAGTCTCCGTGGTCATCGGCGGCGTCTTCAACTCCGGCCTGCTCGCTGACCCCAGGCCCGGCGCCACCTTCGACTACGCGCCCGCGCCGACCGAACTACTGAACCGCTCACTTCAACTCGAAGCACTATGTAATGAGTTCAGCGTCCCATTGCGCGCGGCAGCCCTGCAGTTCCCGCTCGGACACCCGGCCGTGGCCTCCGTCCTGGTCGGCGCGCGCAGCGCGGCCCAGGCCGCTGACGCCGCAGCGATGATGGATGTGAGGCTCCCTGCCGAGCTCTGGGCGGCGCTACGCGCCGAAAACCTTCTGCCGCGCGACGCGCCGCTGCCAGCCACAGACGACAAGGCGGCGAGCTGATGCGTGTTGCGCTCTTCATCACCTGCTTCAACGACACCATGTTCCCGGAGACCGGCAAGGCGGTGGTCACCGTACTGGAACGGCTCGGACACACTGTCGAGTTCCCGCTCGCGCAGACCTGCTGCGGACAGATGCACTTCAACACCGGCTACCGCCCGGAGGCCCTGCCGCTGGTACGCGGCTTCGCACGGGCTTTCGCGGGCTACGACGCCGTTGTCACCCCCTCGGCGTCCTGCGCAGGCATGGTCAGGGAGAATCACCCACTGCTGGCCGACGCTTCCCGCGAGGCGGCACTGCGCGCGGAGGTGGCCCAACTCGTCCCGCGTGTATACGAGTTCACCGAGCTCCTCGTCGACGTGCTCGGCGTGACCCAGGTGGGCGCGTACTTCCCACACAGGGTCGCCTACCACCCGACCTGCCACTCGCTGCGCGGACCGCGACTGGCAGACAGGCCACTGCAACTGCTACGCGCGGTCCGCGGCATCGACCTGGTCGAGCTCCCGGCCGCCGACTCCTGCTGCGGCTTCGGCGGCACCTTCGCACTCAAGAACGCCGAGACGTCGACCGCCATGCTCAGCGACAAGATGCGCAACGTCGTCAGCACCGATGCGGACGTGCTCTGCGCCGCAGACAACTCCTGCCTCATGCACATCGGCGGCGGGCTCTCCCGGCTGAAGACCGGCATCGGCACCGTGCACCTGGCCGAAATCCTGGCCAAGACGGAAAGGGACACTCAATGAGCCCAGACAATGTGGTCTGGCTCGGCAGCCCCGGCTTCCCCGAGGCGGCCCGAACCGCGCTGGCCGACCCGCAGCTGCGCCGCAACCTGCGCAACGCCACCACGACCATCCGTGACAAGCGCCTCGCCGTCACCGCCGAGCTGGACGACTGGGAACAGCTGCGCGAGGCCGGCGCCGCCATCAAGCACCGCACCCTGCGTCACCTCGACAGCCATCTGCTGCGCCTAGAGGAGGCGGTTACCAAGGCCAGCGGCATCGTCCACTGGGCCGCTGACGCCGCCGAGGCGAACCGGATCGTCACCGGGCTCGTTCGCGCGACCGGCGAGAGCGAAGTCGTCAAGGTCAAGTCCATGGCCACGCAAGAGATCGGCCTCAACGAGGCCCTGGCCGAGGCCGGGATCCGAGCCTTCGAGACCGACCTGGCTGAGCTGATCGTCCAGCTCGGCGACGACCGCCCCTCGCACATCCTCGTCCCCGCGATCCACCGCAACCGCGCCGAGATCCGCGAGATCTTCGTCCGTGAGATGGCCGCCTGGGGGCGCCCGGCCCCGGCCGACCTCACCGACGAGCCGCGTGCCCTGGCCGAGGCCGCCCGACTGCACCTGCGGGAGAGGTTCCTGCACGCCAAGGTCGCAGTCTCGGGCGCCAACTTCGCCATCGCCGAGACCGGTACGGTCGGCGTCGTCGAGTCCGAGGGCAACGGCCGGATGTGCCTGACCCTGCCCAAAACCTTGATCACCGTCATGGGCATCGAGAAAGTCCTGCCCGCCTGGCAGGATCTCGAGGTCTTCCTGCAGCTCCTGCCGCGTTCCTCCACGGGCGAGCGGATGAACCCCTACACCTCCACGTGGACCGGCACCACCCCCGGCGACGGCCCGCAGTCCTTCCACCTGATCCTGCTCGACAACGGCCGCACCACCACCCTCGCCGACACCGTCGGCCGCCAGGCACTCGGCTGCATCCGTTGCTCCGCATGTCTGAACGTCTGCCCGGTCTACGAGCGCACCGGCGGCCACGCCTACGGCTCCGTCTACCCCGGCCCGATCGGCGCGATCCTCACCCCACTACTGGTCGGCGTCGAGCACGCGGAGACGCTCCCCTTCGCCTCCACGCTCTGCGGTGCCTGCTACGACGCGTGCCCGGTAAAAATCAACATCCCCGAGGTGCTCACCCACCTCCGGGCCAAGGTCGTCGAAGCCAAACGCGCCAAGCGGCGGACGCCGAGCGCCGAGGCACTCGCCATGCGCGCCGCGACCGCCGTCCTGACCTCGCCCGCCCGCCTCGCCGGCGCGCAGCGCGCTGCCGCGCTCGGCGGCCGAATGCTGGGACGCAAGGGCGTCATCGGCCCACTCCCAGGTCCGCTGCATGGCTGGACCGACGCCCGCGACACACCCGCCCCGCCACCCGAGTCGTTCCGCTCGTGGTGGAAGCGGACCAAACCGGAGCTGGAAGGAAGGCCGTGACGACCGCCTCCCGCGACATCATCCTGCGGCGCATCCGTGACGCTCTCGCGGACGTGCCCGCCGACGAGACCTCAGAGCATCTTCCCGCTCCTCGCGACTACCGCCGCAGCCACGCCGAGGACGACACGCGCGCGCTCTTCGCCGAGCGCGTCGCCGACTACCGAGCCCATGTCGTCACGGCCACACCCGATGCGGCCCGGGAGACCATCGCCCGACTGCTCGCCCGGCGCGGCCCGCGCAGCCTCGCTGTGCCGCCCGGCTTCCCCGAGGAGCTCCTGCCGGAAGGGCCCTGGGAACGCCTCAGCGAGCCGCTGAGCGTCGCCGACCTAGAGGCCGCCGACGGCGTGCTCACCACAGCCGCCGTCGGCATCGCCGAAACCGGCACGATCATCCTGGACACCGGCCCCGGCCAGGGCCGCCGCGCGCTCACCCTGCTGCCGGACTACCACCTCTGCGTTGTCCGCGACCACCAGATCGTCGGAGACGTCCCCGACGCCCTCGTGCTGCTCGATCCCGCTCGGCCACTCACCTTCGTCTCAGGGCCCTCCGCCACCAGCGACATCGAACTCGACCGCGTCGAGGGCGTGCACGGCCCGCGCACCCTCGACGTGCTGATCATCACTCAGGAGCAGTCAGCATGAGAATAGCCCTGCACACCCGCGTCCACGCCGACCGGATAGCCGAGTACGAGCAGGCCCACCGCGAGGTACCCGCCGAACTCACCGCCGCCATCCGCGCCGCCGGGGCGACCGAGTGGACGATCTGGCGCAGCGGTACCGACCTCTTCCACTTTCTGGAGGTCGAGGACTACCCCACCCTCATCGCCGAGCTGGGCAAACTACCCGTCAACACCGCCTGGCAGAAAAGGATGGGCGAGCTGCTGGAAGTCCCCCACGACTACTCCGCAGGTGGCGCCGGTGCGCCCCTCCCCGTGGTCTGGCACCTATGAGCGCGACCGCGCGCGTCGTCGACGCCCACCACCACGTCTGGGACCTCGCCGTCCGCGACCAGGACTGGATCACCGGCCCGGAACTTGCCCCGCTCCGGCGCAGCTTCACCCTCGACGAGCTGCGACCCCAGGCGCAGGCGGCCGGCGTGGACGCCACGATCCTCGTCCAGACCATCTGCGTGCCCGAGGAGACCCCCGAGTTCCTCACCCTCGCCGCCGCCGACCCGCTGGTCGCGGGCGTCGTCGGCTGGGTCGACCTGACCGCCCCGGACGTCGCGGATGCCCTCGCCGTGCTGCGCGAAGGGCCCGGTGGCGCACACCTGGTCGGTATCCGCCATCAGGTCCAGAGCGAGCCCGACCCCAGCTGGCTGCTCCGCGCCGACGTCCGACGCGGCCTGCGCGCGGTCGCCGCGGCCGGGCTCGCCTACGACCTGGTGATCACCCCGAGCCAGCTCCCGGCCGCCACGCGTGCGGCCGCAGAGCTGCCCGAACTGACCTTCGCCCTGGACCACCTCGGCAAGCCACCGATCATCCGCCACGAACTCGCCCCCTGGGCTCAGGGCCTCTACCTCTTCGCAGCCCTCCCAAACACCACCGCCAAGCTCTCCGGCCTCGTCACCGAGGCTGACTGGCACCGCTGGACCGCCGCCGACCTGCGGCCCTTCGTCGACGCGGCCCTCTCCTCCTTCGGTCCACTGCGGCTCTTCTTCGGCTCCGACTGGCCGGTGGCCACGCTGGCGGCCGACTACAGACGGGTAGTCGCAGTCACGCGCGAGCTGCTCGCCGATCTGACACCCGGCGAGCAGAGCGCCATTTTCGGCGCCAACGCGGAACGCGTCTACCAGCTGTCCACGGCCTCCTCACCATGATGACGGAGCCGCAGTACCTGCAGGCCCACCTCGTCGCGCCGCTGAAAGGACCCGAAAGCACATGGACCGTCTGGAGAACACCATCCGTCCGTATGCCTGGGGCTCGCGTACAGCCATCCCGGCGCTGCTCGGGGCCGAGCCGAGCGGCGAGCCACAGGCAGAGCTGTGGATGGGCGCGCATCCCGGGGCGCCCTCCGGCATCGACCGCGGATACACCGCCCGCTCCCTGGACCAGGTGATCGCAGCGGACCCGCAGGGCGAGCTCGGCGCGGCGACCGTCACGCGGTTCGGGACGACGCTGCCGTTCCTATTCAAGGTCCTGGCGGCGGGGGAGCCGCTGTCGATACAGGTGCACCCGCACATGGACCAAGCCAGGGCCGGGTTCGCGGCCGAGGAAGCCGCCGGAGTCCCGATGGACGCACACGAGCGAAACTACAAGGACCCCAATCACAAGCCCGAAATGCTCTGCGCGCTAGCCGAGTTCACCGGCGTTTGCGGCTTCCGGGCACCAGAGCAAACGGCGCGGCTACTGACACGCCTCTCCGTCCCCGGGCTGTCCGGAGTGATCCAGGCGCTGCGCGCCAAGCCCGAACCAAAGGCCCTGCGCGAGGCACTCACGATGGTACTGACCCTGGACCAGGACACCGTCGTGGACCTGGTTGCCCGCACCCGAAACGCACTGCTCCGCCTCGCCGCCGAAAACCCCACCCCGCCTGACGCGTCCATGCTCCGCGACTACGCCGCCCTGGCCGACCACTACCCGGCCGACCCGGGCCTGCTCTCCGCCCTGCTGCTCAACCACATGACACTGCGCCCCGGCGAAGCGGTCTACCTGGGAGCCGGCGTGCCGCACGCGTACTTCCACGGACTGGGCGTGGAGCTGATGGCCAACTCGGACAACGTGCTGCGGGCTGGGCTGACGCCGAAGCACATCGACGTGCCCGAGCTGTTGCGCGTGGTCGAGTTCGAGGCGACGGATCCCGCCGCGATCCAGCCGGTGCAGGTGGCGGAGTGCCCGGGCGAGGAACTGTACCCGGCACCTATCCATGAGTTCCGGCTCTCCCGCTATCGCCTCGGCAGCTGGCCTCTGCCGACAGATTCTCCGCAGATCATTTTGTGTACGGAGGGGCGCGCGGTGCTGGTCGACGCTGCGAGCGAGAAGCTGACTCTCTCCCGGGGTGAGTCCTGTTTCATCGCCGCAGGCGGCCCGGCTGTGACGGCCACCCGTGATGGCAGCGAAGCCACGATCTTTCGGGCCACTGTCGCGCTCTGACCTCAGCATGGTCCTGAAGCTTCTACGGATCGTCAAGCTGTAGGAGACTGAACCGCCCCGGGTTCGGTAGAGATCTCAGGTTGTGGTGGTGACCTGCGGTTTTGCTGTCGTGAGGTAGTAGGTGTTCTCGTATTCGACGGGCG
>NZ_JBIURH010000102.1:0-12469 GCF_044740765.1 Kitasatospora sp. NPDC088346 | reverse complement strand
GACCGTGGCCGGCATCGTCGGCGTCGCTTTCAGCAGCTCGCGGATCGCCGGCTCGAACGCGTCCACCGCCGAACCCTTCAACGGACGCTGGTAGACCGGCGGCCTATCACCGTCCAGGGCCCGCTTCACTGTGTTCTTCGAGATCCCCAGGTGCCGGGCGATCGCCCGGATCGGCATGTGCTCGGCCCGGTGCAGCCGGCGGATCTCAGCCCAGTCCTCCACGGAAATCACCCTCTCCTCCTGACCCTGTGAAGATCAGGATGATCAGACGATCGCGAGGTGGGTCCCGTTTGATCCGCCGTTCAGCGGTCAGTTTTCACCCGACGCCGACAGAGCAGCACCCGTCGCAGCAGTCCGCGACCACCTGCTCGACATTGGCCGCATCCGCACCGCCTTCGTCACGACGCCCGCACCCGGGGCGTGCCTGCGGACCGCTCGAGCTCACCGTCCCTCCTCCCCATCAGCGACGGGCCAGGTCTTGCGCCCCGCCGCCGCAGCTCGCCCCAGTCCGCCCGCACCGCCGGCACCTCGGGCGAGCGGCGCATGCTACGGGGCCTTCCTCTGCTCGCACGGCTGAAGACCGAGGGCCTCGTCCTGGCCGACCGCGCGGCACAGCCGTCAGCCCCCAACCGGATCCCCGTGTCACGGCTGGTGGCTGGACGTGACCTCGGGCCCGGACGTCCCCGCGGAGATGGAGTACCGGGACCGCGAGGGCCGCTGGGTGCGGCCGCGCCGGTCCCGGGCTGCTAGCTCTGCTTGATCGCGGAGATGTCGAGTTCCAGGACGACCTTGTCGCCGACCAGAACGCCGCCGCCTTCCAGCGCTGCGTTCCAGGTCACACCGAACTCCTTGCGGGAGATGGTCACCGATCCTTCCAGGCCGACCCGCAGGTTGCCGTAGGGGTCGACGGCGTTGCCGGTGTACTCGAAGGCGATGGTGACCGGGCGGGTGGTGTCCTTGATGGTGAGGTCGCCGGTGACCTGGTACTCGGTCTCGGAGCGGGGCTCGACCGCGGTGGTGCGGAAGGTGATGTCGGGGAAATTGGGGGCGTCCAGGAAGTCGTTGGTGCGCAGGTGCTGGTCGCGCTGTTCGACGCCGGTGTCGATGCTCTCGACCTTGATCACCACCTGGGCGGTGGATCGGGTCGGATCGCTGCCGTCCAGACGAACGGTGCCCTCGAACTGGTGGAACGCGCCGCGGACCTTGGTCACCATGGCGTGGCGGGCGACGAAGCCGATCCGGGTGTGGGCGAGGTCGAGGACGTAGTCCCCGGTGAGCTCGGGGCCAGTGACGGTCATGGCTGGGGTGCCTCCGTAAGACGGGATCCAGGCGACGGTTCGCCCGGATCGTTCCGGACTCACGCTAGGGCGCGACCGCTCCCCGGCCCGGCCGGACGCACGGGGCGACGGCAGAGTGCACCTTGCCCAGCGACTCGGGCCACCGGCCTACCACTGCCGTCCTTCCTCGCACCATCGGTACCGGCGGACGGGCTTGCCCGGGTGCGGCCCTGACACCCCCACAGGGCGGGGGTGTCGCTGGCGGGTTCACCGCAGACCGCACAGACAAGCGGGCCCGGCGGCGCGCCGGCATCTGAAGGCGCTGCCCGAAGCCATCCGCGTGGAAGAGCGGGACTGGAGACGGCCTCCTGCACCCGCGCACCTTCGCCGGGCCCGTCAGGAGGCCGCGGCCGCCACCTTCCACCCCGCACGGGCCCGATCCCGCACCGGAGCTTTCGCAGCGTCCGTCATCGTGCCGACCCGGCCGTGCTCGTCCGGGAGCAGCGCCTCGACACGGCGGCCGGTCCCCAGGTCACTGCGCCCGGTGGAGGTGGCGGCGATGCGGCGCTCGCGCGGTTGCCCCCGCCCCTG
This sequence comes from Kitasatospora sp. NPDC088346, assembly GCF_044740765.1. Lineage (NCBI taxonomy): Bacteria > Bacillati > Actinomycetota > Actinomycetes > Kitasatosporales > Streptomycetaceae > Kitasatospora > Kitasatospora sp. NPDC088346. The sequence continues at coordinate 10,601 of NZ_JBIURH010000102.1, read as the reverse complement.
GCCGAGACCGGTCCAGGGGCTCTCGATGACGTCGATCCGCGCCGTGTACCCGGGCCAGTGGGACGGTGTGAGGAGGACGCACTGGTGCTGGCGCGACCGGGCGGTGAGGCGTTGGGCGAGGTGGGGGGGGTGATGGCCGGTGGGGGCGCGGAGGAGGATGAAACGCCGCAGGTCGTTACCGGGGTCACGGCATGGATTGCCCAGGAAAGTCGTGGGTGACGTCCTTCGATGCTGCCCGGGCGAGGGTGTCCGCCACCGTTGTGCATGCGAGCCGGGCGACGGTTCGCAGTTCGGCGTCCGAGGTTCCGGCACGGCTCAGTACGGCCAGCGACTGGTTGACGGCGACAACGAAAGTGGCGAGTTCGTCGAGCGTCCGGGTGTCGGCCGAGGAATCCTCCAGTGCTGCGCGTATCCGTTGGCGCTGGATGTCGAGCAGGGCACGCACCTGAACGCTGTTCTCCTCTTTCAGTGTCGGTGACTGCGCGGCGGACTGGGCGATGAGGCACCCCGCGGGGACCGACGGGTCGGCGATACGGCTCAGGGTGACGTCGAGGAATGCCTCGACCGCGCGCACCGGATCACCGGGGTGGGCCGTCAGCGCCTGCGCGTACTGCGCGCCGTAGATCGACGCGTAGCGGTCGAGGCACTGGCGGAACAGGGCGTCCTTGGTGCCGAAGGCGCCGTAGAGGGAGCCGCGGCCGAGACCGGTGGCGGAGCCGAGGGCGTCGAGTGAGGCGTCCGCGTATCCGCGCTGCCAGAACACTCGCATCGCCTGGTCAAGGGCCGCACCGACGTCGAACTGTTTCCGGCCGGACATGGTGTGCACCTCTCGTTCGCGACTTCCGCTGTGAGCCTACCCTCATCTTGGATCGATCGGTCAAACTATCTTTGACTGATCGATCCAAGATGCCTAGTGTGACGAGCCAGTGGTTCCCACCTCGAAAGGCCGCACGATGATCGACGACGCCGCATCAGACGTCCACACACACGTCGTTCCGCCCGTCGACGGACGCCGGCCGCGCGCCGGGTTCTGACTCATGGCCGCGGTGTACACCCTGGTCGCGCCGGGCGGGACGCCGCCGATTCCGCTGTATGCGTTCCGGGCGCCGCAGATGGGCTTCGGGGCCTTTGCCACGACGTCGGTCTCCGCCGTCCACGCCCTTGGGACCGGGATCGCGCCGAGGGTGTTCGCGTCGCTCTCCGTCCGCACCGCACTATCCGAGCGACCACCGCGCCGCGCGACTCCGCCCTCACTCGAGGCCACTCCATGAAACCGCGACAGCCCTGCCACAAAGGATGATCATGAAACTGCCATCAACCCACGCGCCCACGCCCGAAGGCCCCGGTTCCGTCTCCCGGGCGCCGAACCTCCCGGACCGATTCACCGACACCTTCACCAGCCAGTACGTCGACACGGGCGAGCTGCGCCTGCACGCCGTCACCGGCGGCGAAGGACCCGCGCTGCTGCTGCACGCCGGCTGGCCCCAGACCTGGTACGCCTGGCGCCTCCTGATGCCCGCGCTGGCCCAGGACTTCCAGGTCGTCGCGGTCGATCCGCGCGGCGTCGGGCTCTCCGACAAACCCCTGGACGGGTACGACACCGGCACCCTCGCACGCGACATGGTGGCGCTGATGGACGCACTCGGGCATCAGCGCTTCGCCATGGTCGGTCACGACGTCGGGATGTGGACCGGCTATGCCCTGGCCGCGGATCACCCTGACCGGATCGACCGTCTGGCCGTCGCCGAGGCCGCCATCCCGGGACTCTCCCCCACACCACCTCTCTTCGGCAGCCAGGAGGCCAACGACCGCCTCTGGCACTTCGCCTTCAACCGCCTCACCGACATCAACGAGCAGTTGATCAGCGGACGGGAGCATCTCTTCTTCGGCCACCAGTTCGCCACGAAATCCGCGAAGCCACTGCCCGACCACGCCGTCCGGCACTACGTCGACACCCTCACCGCCGACCCGGAAGCCCGCCGGTCCAGCTTCGAGTTCTACCGCGCACTCGATGCGACCATCGAACAGAACCAGAAGCGCACGACACGACGGCTGACCCTTCCCGTCCTCGCGATCGGGGGTGCGGAGAACCTGGGGGCATCGGTCGGCGCAACCATGAAGCTTTCCGCCGACCACGTGGAGAGCATCGTCCTCCCTGAATGCGGCCACTACCCTGCCGAGGAAGCCCCAGAGGCGATGCTGTCGGCGCTGACCGCCTTCCTCGCGCCCTACCGCGACACGGCGAACGCAAAGACCTCGCACAGGTAGGCAGTGCGGGGAGGCGAGATCTCCGACAGCGGCGGCGAAGCGGTCCATGCCGCCGTTGCACGCCCGTGCAGACCGGCGCGATCCCAGGTCGGGCATCCCCACGACCGCAACCCAGATGCCGGCGCCGCCGGCCAGCGCCAGCAGCAGCCCGGCGTCGGTGACCTCGACCGCGGTACCCGGGCGCAGGGCCCCGCCGGGGAGCAGCGGGACGAGTTCCTGGTGGACCGGCAGGACGGGGGCACGGGGTCGGTCTGTTCGACGAGGGCCGCCAGGCGCCCGGTACGGGGCAGCCGACCTGAGGGACAGCCAGGGCCCCATCAACGCGACCGAGGCCGACGAGACAGTCGGCCAGGGCATGCCCGTTCGTGCGACCGTGCGGTTGCGGGACAGCGACGGCTTCCACCTCACCGTCGCCGACGAACACCGCACCGGCGACGTCCGCACCGCCTTCGAGCACTACGGCAGCGGCACCCACAAGGAGGTCATCAAGGCCGAAGCCCCCGAAGCCCCCGCCCAGGGGCCCCTGTCCGCTCTCACCGGCGGGGCGATGCCATCCTGCTGCCATGATCGATAAGTACGATGGAATCCTGGCCGGGCTGGACGAAGTGGACTGGGCGTACCTGGATGGCGGAGCAGGGGTCCTCGATGGGATTCGTGCGCTGTGCGGCGAGGACGAGAAGGTATGGGAGAAGGCGCTCAGTGGCCTGTTCAACAGCGTTTTTCATCAGGGCTCCCGGTATCAGGCCTCCCCGTTCGCGGTGCCTTTCATCGCCCGACTCGCGGTAGCCGGTCCCCAGCCCGTCCGCGAGGAGCTGATGTGGCTGCTGACCCGCCTGGCGGTCGATTGGCACGACGAGTACGACGTCGCCACCGGGATCGACATCACCGCCTGGCGCGCAGCCGCCGCTCAGGTCAGCCCGGCCACAGTCCTGTCCTGGTACGACGGGCAACTGGCCGTCGAGAAGGATGAACAGCGACGCGAGCAATTGCTGGAGGCCCGGGCCGCGGTAGCGGCCGGCGTGCCTTTCGACGCAGGGGACGCTGCGCTCCGCTCGTACGACGCGGTCCTGGCCGAGCTTCCCAGGCTGCTGCCCCTGCTCGCTGACGACGAACCCGGTATCCGGGTCCGGACCGCCTACCTGCTCGCGTGGTTTCCCGAGGCTTCCGCCACCACGCTGCCGTGCCTGTTCGATCTCGCCGAATCCGACTGCGATCCCGTCGTCGCAGCCACCGCCCTGGTCGCCGCCGGACTGGTCGGTACGTCCTCGCTGGGCAGCGACTTCGTCCCTTATCTGGAGAGTGGAGATGCCTGGTGCGGTGGGCCGCCGCCACCGCAGTCGTCCGGATCGCCACCAACTGCGAGGGAACACTCGGCGCCGGGCTGCTCGACCGCGCGGTCACCGAACTCACCGCCGCAGCGGCCGGCCCCGCCCCCACACGATCAACCGACTACAACGAGGGCGACTTCCACGGCCACATCGTGACCACTCTGCACACCCTCGGCACGGACGTTCCGCAGGCCGCCCTCACCGCCTGTCTGCCCCGCATCGCGCGGGACCCGAACGGACGCCGCACCAGAGCCGCCCTGGACGGGCTCTTCCCGATATCGCAGCAGAGCCCACCGCCTTCCTACGTCGACCTGTCCGCCGCGCAACAGCAGTTGGTGCAGGCTCTGGCCGATCTGGAGCACCCCTGGGTCGGCCGGCAGGTTGCCGGACGACTCCATGACCTCGGTCTGCCGGACTCCCAGAACGCCCTGCGCGCCTACGCCGGGCTTCCCCCGGTCGCCGAGGGCTGGTAGCGGCCCGGCCCCGTGAGACGCACTGCGGGGTTCGCCCTTATGCGCCCTCAGCCTGCCTCGTAGCAGGCCAAGCGCCTGCGCAGGTCGCGGGGTTCCACTCTTCGCACGGTGTCGCTCGTCCGCGTGCGCGGTTCCGAGCACCGGTGAAGGCAGTCAGTGCTCACCCCGGCCGTACGGGCCACAGCCGTGAAGCTGACGGGCTCACCCCGGCCTCCATCCGCTCGCTCGGCCCTCCGCCCTCGGCGCGGACTGGTCCAGGAGGATCCCGCCCCGCGGGCAAGCACAGCTCTCAGCGGGCCAACGCAGGAATACGACGCACCACGAATTCGAGCCTGTAACCAGCTATCGGAGCCGGCCTGGCCGCGGACCAGCTCCAGCAGCGCTGATTCTGGGCCCCGCCTCCTTGCCAGGAGGTCTTCGTTGTCGGCGGCGTCCGGCACGGTGGCGCGGCACTGAGAAAGCCGACGACGGCGCCGGGACGGTGAACAACACCGTCCCGGCTCCGTCCGGCCCTTCACACCCTCGTCGATCGCAGATTGCGTCGGTGTCGGTATCGGTGAGCACCATCGGGGTGAAGACCCGGGTGAGTGGGTGGATGCCGTGCAGGGCGGCGAAGGCCGCGTCGACGAGCTGGCAGCCGATCGCCCAGTCGCCCGTCCTTGACCATCACCGGCGGGGTGGCCGACTCGGCGGCCAGGAACCGCTCCTCAGCCAGGTTGCGGTGGAGGGTGGCGAGGTCGACGTACGGGCCGAACTGCGGTGTCACCGTGGCCTCGTAGGGGCCGTGGTCGGTGGGGTCGGCGGTGGACGTCGCCGAGACGGAGCAGCTTGGTGCGCTCGGCGCGTTTCTCGGCCCGGCCGCGCTGCGGGCAGGGCAGGCGCAGGTGGACGATGCCGTGGGAGGGTGCGAGCGGCCAGCGGATCACGTCCAGGTGGTGCAGGGTACTCAGGACCTCAGCGTGGCAGGCCGGGGTGCGCTGTTGGTGGGTGTAGGTCTCGACCTCGTAGTCGACGCCGGTGGCGTCCGCGAGGGAGTCGAAGAACGCCCGGTGGTTGGTGTCGATGAGGTGATCGATGGCGGCGGGGCCGAGCGGAGTGGAAGTTCCGCGCCATCGACCAGGGCTACGGCTCCGGTCTGCGCGGCATCGCCCTTCACTTCGGCGCGAACGAGTGAGTGGAAGTTCCGCGCCGTCGGCCAGGGGTACGGCGCCGGTCTGCGCGGCACGGCCCTCGACTTCGGCGTGGACGACAAGTGAGTGGAAGTTCCGCCCGACAGGTCGGAAGTACGGCTCTGTCCCTCGAAGACCCAGGAGACCCGCATGAACCCCGACGAACGACCCGCCCCGCAACCCGCCGGCCCCCACCGCCGGCTGTCCCAAGCCTGGCCCACCCTGCGCACCTTCGCCCGACGCTCCCTCCTCGGCGCAGCCGGCGCCGCCGGCGCCCTGCCGCTCACCCTCCTCGCCCACGGGCTCACCACCCGCTGAACCCCGCCCCCGGCCCGCTGGCGGTCGCAGGAGCGGGCCGGGCTCGGCGGCCGGGCTCGGCGGGCTGGCGAGCGGGGTGGTAGGGGTGCGGGTGACGGGACCTGACGGCCCGGCCCAGCCGGGCCTGGCGGGCCGGGGGCGGTGGTGGACGGGCCGGGAAGGGACCGACGCGGTGGGCACGGCGGCAGTGACGGGATCTCAGCGGGCCGTCGCCCGGCCGGAAAACCGTGGTGCGCCGCCCACCGACGCGCCGGTAGCCTCGGCCGCGTCCATGCTGATGATCAAGGGAACGGGACGGGGACGGGGATGGCGGGGATCAGGGTGACGGTGTGCCTACCACCCGAGGCGGTCGACGACATCGACGGGGCACTGGCGGCGGCCATGGCGCCGTTCAGTGCCGAGGACGGTATTTGGCACGACCGCGCGATGTGGGACTCGTACCGGATCCTGGGCGGCTTCCTGATCGCACCGGGGTACGAGGACGATCCGCGGCTGATCCACGAACGGCCCGGGACCGCCGGCGCCAGTTGCGCCCAGCTCCGCCCCAGCCCGCCCGGTATGTGCACAGGGGGTCCGCGCGGGCTGCTGGACCTCGGCGACCTGGAGACCTACGCCGGAGCCGCCTGGGACCTGTGGCACCACCTGGCGCCGCGCCATCCACCGGTCCGAAGCTTCTTCGACCTCGAGGACGAACTCGTCGACCAGGACGCCGATATCGTCGACGGCACGCCGGCCTACGAGGCGTACTACGCGCAGCCGCTGATCCGCGAGTTCACCGCAGGCCTGCGCGCCATGCCCGGCCCCGGGTGGAACCTCGGTGAGTTCGAACGGATCGGCACCTTCGAGCGGTCCGCGTACGTGGCGTGGACGAAGACGTTGCGACAGTTCCACGACGACCTGCTCACCCTCGACGGATGGTGGCTGGAGAGCCACGACGGTCCACGCATCCACGGCGCCTGCGAGAGGGGCATCGACTGCGCCTGCCGCGACACCCACCCCTTCCCGACCGACTTCGACGCCTACCTGGCCGCGCTGCCCGCCGAGATCGTCCTCGTCAAGGTCCGCTGCCACGGCTGAAACCCCCCCCCACCCCGGCGGGGGCGGGGCGGGGCGGCAGCAGGACCGGGCCCCGAGCTGGAACACAGCGGCAGCCCCCGTCCCCCGCACCAGCCAGGCCAGCGCGGAGACGGGGCCGGCGCAGCAACCACGACGACCAGGACCGGCCGGAACGGCAGCCGACAGGGACGGCGGGGCGGCCTGGCCAGCGGGTGACCGGCGGGTGGCCTGCGGCCAGGCCGCCGGGCCGCCGGGCCGGGCCCGCGCGCACCAGACGGCCGCGGAGTGGGAACAGCAGCAGGCCGGGCAGGTCCTCGACCCCGACAGCGACCAGCCAGGAGCAGCAGCCGCAGCTCCACCGAGCCGCCGACGGCCCGTCCCGGGCTGCTGCGGAACCAAGCACAACAGGCCGGGCCTCGTCCACGGGCCGACCCCGGAGCTCAGTCACTCCAGTCACCGGCAAACCCTCCGACCTGCACAAACACCCAGTGACCGACCACGGAGCGAGCGGCATCCGGACCAGGCGGGACAGGGCGGCGGCCGGGCCCGCGCGTGGCAGCGACCCGCCCCCGCACCGGCCCGGACAGCGGCACCGACGGCACGGCACCCGGGGCAGCAGGTTGGGCAGCAGCAGCGACCCGAAGCAGCAGCCGGTCGACCGGACAGAGGCGGGAGCAGCCACAGCGCAGGCGACAACCAACGCGAGGCGCGAGCACCAGCGGGCAGCGCCGGTGCGGCAGGACCGGCGGGAGCCCGGAGCCGGAGCAGCCCGGTCCCCGGCCCCCGGCACAGCCAGACCGGCCGCGCCCCCGACACGGCCCCACAACCAAACAACGGCCCGGCGACCGGAGCCAGGCGAGGGAGCGGACGGGAGCAGCCGGGAGCAAGTCCGTCACCAGCGGCTGGTGACGAAAGCCCCCGGCAAAGCCCCAACCCGACCCAACCGGGACGGCAGGCAACCGACAGCCAGAGCAGCACCCCGACCGGCCCGAACAGCAGGACGACGAAGGCACCGACCGCGTCGGCGGTCGGTGCCTTCGTCTTGTGGGGTCAGGAGTGGAGGCCGGCTCCGAGTTCGACCAGTTGCTGCCCGACGCCGGAGGTGACCGCCGTGGTGAGCGCGGGGCCGGGAGGGGTCGCAGTATGGAGGGGCGGCTTGGATGCCGGCGGACTGCGGGAGGAGACGTGGTGGAGCCGAACGAGCCTTCGGCCCTCTCGGTGAAGGTCGAGGCGCGCGCTGGTGGAGCCGTCCCATGGCTTTGCGCTGCTCGCCTCCAGCCCGGAGCAGTGGCCGTAGCCTCGGCGGGAGGTGGCATCCAGTGTCACACGGCCCGGTGCAGGCCTTTGGCGGGTCGGGGGGCGGGGAGCGGCTGCTGACGTTCGCGTTCGCGGGGCTGGCGGCCGGGGTGCTGCTGGTGGACGTGCGTGGGCGGATCCTGACGGCCAATCCGCGGGCGGAGGAGTTGCTGGGCCGTCGGGCTACGGCGATGGTGGGCGAGGATGCCCACGAGCTGCTGCACCGGGGTCCCGGCGGTGTCGGGATCCCGCGCTCGCGGTGCGTGCTGCTGGCGGTCGCCGAGGACGGAAGGCCGGCCTGGGGCGAGAGCGACACCTTCCTGACCGGGGAGGGCCGGGCCCTGCCGGTGCGCTGGTCGGCGGCGCCCATTGCGCACGGGGGCCGGACGGTCGGTCTGGCGGTGCTGTTCGCCGATGTCGCGGGAAGCAGTGCGCCCGTCGGGCGGGAGGCCGCCCGGGTGGACCTGCTGGAGGACCTGGCCGAGCAGCTGACCCTGGTGGGCGCGATCACCGAGGTGCTGTCCGAGACCCTGGATGTCGAGGAGGCGGTGGACCGGCTCGGCCCCCTGCTCGTCCCCAAGCTGGCCGACTGGGTGGCGGTCGATCTGCGGACCCCCGAGGGAGAGGTCCGCCGGGTCGCCGTCCTCGGCCCCAAGGGGCGGGACCCCGCCCTGGGCGCGTGGCGCGGCCCGCTGCCGCCACCGACAGCACTCTCGCGTTCGGCACTGGTGCGCGTGCTCCATGGTGCGCAGCCCGTGCTGCTCGGCCGGCAGGAGATGGCCGAGCCACCGGACGCCCCGCTCGCCGCCGTACAGGCAGGGTTCCTGCGTGCCCTGGGCGCGACCTCGGCGGCCGTCGTCGCACTGACCAGCGCGCGCGAGATCACCGGCGCGATCACGGCGGTGCGCACCAGCCCGGACCGCCCCTTCACCGGCCGCGAGCTCGCCCTGCTCGCCGACATCGGCCACCGGGCGGGCGTCGCGATCGACAATGCCCGCCTGTTCGGGGAGCAGCGCGACATCGCCACCGCCATGCAGCGCCATCTGCTCACCGAACTCCCGCAGAGCCGGGACCTACAGCTGGCCGCCCGCTACCGGCCCGCCCCGGCAGGTTCGCGGGTGGGCGGCGACTGGTACGACGCGTTCGGGCTCCGGGACGGCAGGACCGCGCTGGTGATCGGCGACGTGATCGGGCACGACCTGCAGGCGGCCGCCCGGATGGCCCAGCTGCGCAACATCCTGCGCGCCCTGGCCTGGGACCGCCACGAATCACCGGCCGCCATCGTCGGGAGGCTCGACGACGCCATGGCGAGCCTGACCGACGTACCGATGGCCACCATGGTCCTCGCCTACGTGGAAGGACCGCCGGGCGGGCCGTGGCAGGTGCGGTGGACCAGCGCCGGACACCCCCCGCCACTGCTGCTGCCCGCGACCGGCACCCCGTCCGACGGTGAGGCGCGCTACCTGGAATCCGGCCAGGGCATCGTCCTCGGCGCGGGCGGTGATCCCGGACGCCCCGACGGCCTGGAACACCTGCCGGCCGGCTCGACCCTGCTCCTCTTCACGGACGGCCTCGTCGAAGTCCCCGGAGCCGACCTCGGCGCCGGCCTGGAGGGACTGCGCCGACACGCCGCCGGCCTCACGCGCTACCCGCTGGAGGAGTTCTGCGACCGAATCCTGCTGGCCATTCCGCACGGCAGCACCGACGACACCGCACTCCTCGCCATCCGAGTACCGGACTGAACGGGACACGCTGCTGACCGGGGGTTTCCTCCATCGGGGCTCGGGACGGCCCGGACGGCGGACAGCCGACAGCCCAGGCACCCCGCCCGGCCAGGACAGCAGGGCAGCAGAGCCGGGGCGCGCCCCACACGGACAGCACACGGTGCAGGCAGGACCGGAAGGGGCAGGAAGCGGCCCGACCCCGGGGACGGCGGACGGCGGACGGCGGACGGCGGACGGCGGACAGCGGACAGCGGACGGACCAGGGACAACCCGGGAACGCGAGACGGGACGGGGACCAGGACGGGGACCGGGACGGGCCCACCGCACCCACCAACCACCCACAGCTCCCCTTCCGGCGGCCGACCCCTCAACCACCGCGCGCGACCGCCACCGGGCGGGCGCGAAGAAGAGACACAGCGCAGCGACCCGCCGACCCCAACCCACGCCCTCACTCACTCACTCACTCACTCACTCACTCGCTCACACCTCAGGCCAGGGCTCAGGAAGGTATGTCTGACCGGCGAGAACGGCCGATCAGGTCTCTGACCAGCAACAACAGCCGGCCCGCCGGCATGGGACCGGACGCTGAACGCGTACCCAGACGAGCGGCCAAACGGGCACCCGAAGGCGCAGCCAACCGGGCACCCGAACGAGCACCCTTCGGACCTCCCGGGAACAGCAGCAACCGCATCGGGACCGGGGCCACATCGTCCAGACCGGCATCTGGGACGCTCGCCACCCAGCCTGGTGGCCTGTTCCGCGAGCTCCTCGACCTCCAGCGCGACCGCAACGTCCCCGGCCCCGGCCCGCCGCACCGTAGGGGGACGCTAGACCGGGCTCCGGCCTGCGCCGACACCCACCGTCCAGCCCTGAACTTGTGCTTTAACGTCTCGACGCTCAGGTGGCAGACCTGATCAGAGCTTCAGAGGCCCGTAGGTGCCGTTCGCGAAGGTGAAGACGGTCGGCTCG
>NZ_JBIURH010000101.1:0-12671 GCF_044740765.1 Kitasatospora sp. NPDC088346 | reverse complement strand
GCCGAACTCGGCCAGTGCATGCAGCGTAGTCATCCGCAGATCATTCCAGCCGCTCTGCCGGAGCGTCCACGTCATATTTCGGGAGCCATCCGAGCATCCCGTCGCATGACCTGACCACCTTCTCCGCCTGCACCCATCCAGCAGCGTCCTGGAGCACACTTGACTCCTTAGCTCCGTGAGATGTCTTGATGCGGTGACCGAGGAAGCTCTCCTCCAAGGTCGACCCCGGATGCAGTAGCCGCACCCGGTCGTTCAGCGCCTGGTGCGCCACACGCGCGATTTCGGTCTCGCTGTGAAGACGCACCTTCAGCATGGCGACCTTCAGACAAGCCGTCGCCACACCCCCCAGGGTCGTCAGCGCAGCTGCGACAAGGACCGGTTCCACCGCTTCTCCGCGTTCGTCTCGATCGCTGGACGCCGCTCCTCGGCCTCACAGTCAATAGGAGTGCCCGCTGGGGCCCGGCATGTGACATCGGGCAGGTGAGGGCCTGTTCGGCGGTGTCGGTGAGGCCTTCCGTCAGGCGCTGTGCCGGTCTGCGCAGTCGGTGTTCGTACCCTGTTCCGCGTGCCACGCCGGGGGCGGCGCGCGTGGCCGTCGCGGTTCGGCCGCAGTCCGTGTTCCCCGGTGGGGTCCGGCCGTGTTGGGGCCGCCTGGTTGTCGGCCAGGGCGGCGACAAGGCCGGCCCCGGCTCGGGCTGGAATGGCGTGCGTTATGTGACCGGCCGGTAGTTTTCTGATTGATGTTCACGGTTGAACATGTGCGTTATGAATGGCTGCGCATAGTAATCGGTCGGTTTGTCTGTGTGATTGCTGACACTTTCCTGTGAAATTGGTGGATCTTGTCTTTCGCCCGGTGTTCGGGGTCCGGTAGAAATTGGCGGATCTCTTTGGAAGTCCGGGTGGAGCCCAAGTGTTGACGTACCGTCGTGCCATCTCCCTGCTCGTCTGTGTGAGCCTCGCCGTGCTCGGTGTAGCCGACGGTGCGAGTGCCGCCGAGCGGTGGGCCGGGCGAGGTGACTCCACCGCTGTCGCCCCAGGTGAGTTGCCCAAGCAGCGTGGTGGTGGTGCCGATGGTCGCTCGCACGGGGCGACCGCGGGTGACACGGATGCCGAGGCGGCCGGCGGTCGCCAGGGGCACGAGGCGGCCCGCGGCGAGCTGCCCGAGGACGACACGTCGTCAGCGTCGGGACCGCTCACCGGAAAGCCGTCCGCGCTTCCCGTGCCGGCAACCGAGAAGGTGCCGTCACCGCCGGCACCGAAGATATCCAGTGACGGGTTCGATGCGGCGAAGAGTGCGGAACTGGTGACGCAGCGCGGTGAGCGTCAGCGCACCTTCCAGAACGCCAACGGAACGTTCACCACCCGGTACTACCCGACGCCCGTGAATTTCCGGCGGGCTGACGGCTCGTGGGCCGCCATCGACACCAGTCTGGTTCCCGCGGGTCGTGCCTCACTCGGCCGGGCCGCCCCCACCCAGGACGGCTGGACCACCACGTCGGGGGAGCGGGAGGTGAAGCTCGCGGCCGCCGCCGACGGCGACCCGCTGGTCACCCTCGACCTCGGCGACGGCGCCTTTGTCGCGTACGGGGTGCAGGGAGCCGCCCACGTGCAGGGCAACGTCGAGGGCAGCACCGTCACCTACTCCGCGGTCCTGCCCAAGGCGGACCTCTCGCTGCAGGCCGGCAGCGATTCATTCAAGGAGACGCTGGTCCTGGGCGATGCCTCCGCGCCCGCCGAGTGGGTGTTCCCGATGCGGCTGAAGGGCGTTTCGGCGTCGGTCGACGCCGGCGGGGCGCTGGTGTTCACCGATGCCGCGGGCGCGGTTCGCGGTCGGATGCCGTCGGGTTGGATGGAGGACTCCAGGCAGGCCCCGAACTCGGGTGGTCAGGGTGTCGTCTCCGGCGGGGTCCGGTACGAACTGGTGCAGGCCGGCGGCGGGCAGGCGCTGCGGATGGTGTTGGACGAGGCGTGGCTGAAGGCGCCGGAGCGTGTCTTCCCGGTCAAGGTCGACCCGTCGGTGTACTCGGCGAAGGCGGTCCAGGGCACCTATGTGATGTCGGGGGTGAACGCCGACTTCTCCTCCGACTCGCTGCTGAAGGTGGGCACCTACGACGGCGGCTCGAGCAAGGCGGCGTCGTTCCTGAAGTTCACCGGTGTCGAGAACACCCTGCGCAACGCCACCGTGCTGGGCGTCAACCTGGCGCTGTACAACAACTGGTCGGCGTCGTGCAACGCCCGTCCGGTCACCGTTCACCCGATCACCTCGGACTGGTCGCAGGGCTCGGTGCGCACCTGGCCCGGCCCGTCGGTGGGCAGCGCGCTGGTCTCCGACAGCTTCGCCTACGGCTGGCGGCCGGGGACGGGCAACTGGGTCTGCGCGCCGAACTGGAGGTCCATCAACCTCGGTGAGGCGGGCCGCAATCTGGTCAACAGCTGGACGCACGGCTGGCAGGCCAACTACGGCCTGGCGGTGAAGGCGGACGACCGGGACTCCAACGCCTGGAAGAAGTTCGACAGCGAGAACAACTCCACCACCGCCCCGAGCCTGGACGTCACCTGGTCCAAGTACGGCGCCGACTACGCGCTGGACGGCTGGGTGCAGCCGGTGACCGCGACGCAGGAGGGCATCTTCCGCATCCGCGCGTGGAACCGCGGTCAGGAGACCTGGACGCCGGGCAACAGCTACAAGATGTCGTACCTGCTGTTCGACCAGTGGGGCAACAACATCACCAACTACGGCACGAACATCGCGTGGACGTCGGTGCCCGCGGACGTGCCCCCGGGCGGCGGCACGACGTTCGACGCGCACATCCGATCGCTTCCGCAAGGCACGTACACCGTTGCGTGGACGATGGACGACTACCAGCACAGCAACTTCTACATGGACAACGGCATCGCGCCGCCCACCATCCGCTTCTCGTCCGTCAACATGCCGCCCGTGCTGACGAAGCTGGCGCCGCCCTCGCACTCGGTGGTCCAGCAGCTGCAGCCGACGCTGACCGCGCAGGGAACGGACCCGGACCGCTCGCCGCGGCCCACCGTCGACTACCGTTTCGAGGTCTGCCGGGTCGCCGGTGAGGACGCGCGGGTGGGCTGCCAGCAGTCCGCGTGGCAGCCGTCGTCCGCGTTCGTGGTGCCCGAGGGCTGGCTGAACTGGAACGAGCAGTACGCCTGGTACGCGGAGGCCGGCGACGGCGAGAGCGCGAGCGCGAAGTCGCAGCCCTCGTACCTGCGGACCCTGCTGCCGCAGCCCGCGCAGTACAGCACCGCGGCCGACGCGGGCCGTGACTTCAACGCGGCGGTCGGCAACTACACCAACGCGGCGACCGACGCGGCGCTGCCGACGGTCGGCCCCGAGCTGTCCGTCACCCGCAGCTTCAACTCCCTGGACCCCCGCGTCGACGGCGCGTTCGGCGCGGGCTGGACCAGCCGCTGGGACATGCGGATCCAGGTCGAGTCCAGCTCCTGGCTGTCCCTGCCCGGCAACGTCGTCCTGACCGCGTCCAACGGCTCACGAGCCCGCTTCGCCTGGGACACCGCGAAGAGCGCCTACATCGCGGGCAGCGGCATGGCCGCCGACCTACGCAAGGCGGACGGCGGCGGCTGGACGCTGACCGACCGTACCGGGACCGTGCACACCTTCGACTCCTCCGGTCACCTGGTGAAGGTCACCGACGGCGCCGGCCACGCGCAGGAGCTCACCTACAGCGGCGGCCGGCTGAGCCGAGCGAAGGACCTTCTGTCCGGCCGCTACCTGGACTTCGCCTGGACCGGAGCCCACGTCACCTCCGTCACCGCCTCCGGCGCGACCGGCTCCTGGAGCTATCTCTACACCGGCGACCGCCTGGCCAAGGTCTGCCCGCCGGGCGTGGCCACCACCGCCGACAAGGGCTGCACCGCCTACGAGTACGGCACCGGCTCGCGCTACCAGAGCGCCGTGCAGGACGCCGCACCGATCGGATACTGGCGCCTCGGCGAGAGCGAGGGCTCGGCCGCCGCCAACAACGCCCGGGTGACCGACCGCGCGCCCGCCCAGACCGTCGACGTCACCTGGGGCGCCGACGGCCCGCTGGGCGGCTCCGCCGACAAGGCGGCCTCCTTCAACGGCCGCTCCTCCTACCTGGAACTGCCGACCAGGACGATCAGCGGCTCCACCCAGCGCTCGGTCGAACTCTGGTTCAAGACCGCCGGCCCCGGCGTCATCCTGACCTACCAGAACCAGGCGATGGCCGAGCCGCCCAACAACGTCGTCCCGACCGTCTACGTCGACGCCAACGGCAAGCTGAACGGACAGTTCAACGGCTCGGGCGGGATCATCACCTCCGCCGGCACCGTCAACGACGACGCCTGGCACCACGTCCTGCTGTCCTCCGCCCAGACCAGCACCGCCCTGTACCTCGACGGCCAGAAGGTCGGCGTCACCAGCGGCGCGATCAACCACCTCGACATGGACCGCACCTACCTGGGTGGAGGATTCCTCGGCACCTGGCAGAACGGCGCGATGACCTGGTTCAACGGCCAGATCGACGAGGTCGCCGTCTACGACTACCCCGTGACCGACCAGGTCGCGGCCGAGCACTTCGCCCTGCGCGGCGGCACCGCCCAGCTCACCAAGGTAGTCCTGCCCTCCGGCCGGACCAGCGCCCAGGTCGGCTACGACGCCACGAGCGACCGGGTCAACTCCGTCAAGGACGGCGCCGCCAACGAGTGGAAGGTCTCCGCACCCGGCTACACCGGTGGATCCTTCCTCTACAACAACGCCGTCACCGCCAACGGGCCCGCCGCGTACTGGCGGCTCGGCGAGCGAGACGGCGCCGTCGCCGTGAGCGAGACGGGCACCGGTCTGGCGGGCGGCTACGGGGACGGCGTCACCAGGCTCGCCCCCGGCGTGTTCTCCCCGACCGACGACACCGCCGCCCGCTTCGACGGCAGCGCCCGCGCGCAGGTGGAACTCCCCGAGAGCGTCCTGCACGCATCCAAGGACCTCGCCGTCGAGCTGTGGTTCAACACCACCAAGCCGGGCGTGCTGCTCGGCGACCAGAGCCGCGCGGTCGACGACCCGGCCGGCCCGACAGGCACCTGGACCCCGATCCTGTACGTCGGCAGCGACAACAAACTGTGGGGCCGCTTCTTCGGCGCCGCCGGCAGCACCGCCTCGCCCGGCAGCGTCGCCGACGGCACCTGGCACCACGTCGTGCTCTCGGTCGCCGGCACCCAGCAGACCCTCTACTTGGACGGCACACAGGTCGGCGTCCAGAGCGGCGCCGTCGACCACCAGCAGAACGTCCACACCTACCTCGGCGCCGGCTTCGCCCAGGGCTGGCCGTCCGGCCCGGCCGACGTCAGCCACTTCACCGGCACCATCGATGAGGCCGCCGTCTACCAGCACCCGCTGACCGCCGCCGACGCCCTCGCCCACTACCGAGCCCGCAGCGCGCAGGTCGCGGGCCAGGGCATCGGCTACCGCGGCTCCGTCGTCGCCGACGCGCCCGCCGGCTTCTGGCGCGCGGACGAGACCTCCGGCACCACCGCGGCCAGCGAGGTCGCCGGAATCAAGGGCAACGGCACCTACTCCGCCGGTGTCCAGATCGGCAAGGAGGGCGTCTTCGGCGTCGGCGACGGCCGCGCCGCCCAGTTCACCGGCAGCGCCGACTCCTACCTCGACCTGCCCACACCGATCCTGCAGAGCGGTACCGAGATCGCCGCCGAACTCTGGTTCCGCACCGCCGGACCGGGCGTGCTGCTGTCCCTGCAGAGCGAACCCATGGGCTCCCCGCCGTACAACGTGGTCCCGGCGCTCTACGTCGGCTCGGACGGCAAACTGCGCGGCATGTTCTACGGCGCGAGCGCCAACCAGCCGATCGCCTCCGGCGGCTTGGTCACCGACAACACCTGGCACCACGCCGTGCTCAGCGCCGCAGGGGGCACCCAGTCCCTGTACCTCGACGGCGCCCTGGTCGGCACGGTCACCGGCACCGTCAACCACCTCAACATGAACCGCACCTACCTGGGCGGCGGCTACACCGGCTCCATGCCCGGCGGCAACGGCGGCTCGTCCTGGCTCAACGGCCAGATCGACGAGGTCGCGTTCTACCAGCACCCGCTCACCGCCGAACGCGCCGCCGCGCACCACCAGGCACGCTCCCTGTCCTCCGCCACCGCACTGGCCTCCAAGGTCACCGTCACCGACCCGGCGGGCGGCGTGTCCACCGACGTGCACGACGCCCAGCGCGGCATGCGCCTGATCTCACGCACCGACACCACCGGCGCCACCACCACGTACGCGTACGACACCGGCGGCTTCCTGCACACCGTCATCGACCCCAACGGGCACTCGACGATCACCGGTCAGGACGCCCGCGGCAACACCGTCTCCCAGACCACCTGCCGCGACGCCAATTCCTGCTGGACCAGCTACACCTCCTACTACCTGAACAAGGACAACGCCAAGGACCCGCGCAACGACAAGCCGACCGAGACCCGCGACGCCCGCTCCTCGGGACCCGCGGACAACCGTTACCGCACCACGATCGGCTACACCGCGCTCGGCCTGCCCGAGACCACCACTCTCGCCGACGGCCGAACCACCCGCACCACCTACACCGCCGGCACCGAACCCGCCACGGGCGGCGGCATCACCCCGGCCGGCCTGGTCGCCACCCAGGCCACCGCGTCCGGCGCCACCACCGTCTACGCCTACTTCGCCTCCGGCGACCTGGCGTCCACCACCGCACCGTCGGGCCTGCGCACCACCTACGGCTACGACGCGATGGGCCGCAAGACCACCGAGACCCAGTTCTCCGACGCCCAGCCCGGCGGCGTCAGCACCGTCATCGAGTACGACTCGCTCTCCCGCGAGACCGCCGTCACCGGAGTGCGCACCACCGACCCTGTGTCGGGCACCGCGCACCAGGCGAAGACCACCCGTGGCTTCGACGAGGACGGCCGCCTGCTGTCCTCCACCGTCGCCGACCTGGTCGGCGGCGACACCGCCCGCACCACCGGCACCACCTACGACCCGCTCGGCCGCACCGCGACGACCACCGACGCCGAAGGCGGCGTCACCACCTACGGGTACGACGCGCTCAGCCGCACCACCTCGGTCAGCGACCCGCTCGGCCAGATCACCCGCTTCACCTACACCCCGCGCGGTCAGCTCGCCACCACCCTCGTCGAGGGCTGGAACGGCGACGGCCAGGCACCGCGCACCCTGACCGCCGAGTCCAGGGCCTACGACCCGGCCGGACGCCTGGCCTCCGTCACCGACGCGATGGGCTCCACCACCGCCTACACGTACTTCGACGACGGCCTGACCGCCACCGTCACCGCGCAGTCCGTCACCCAGGCCGACGGCACCGCACACCCGATCGTCCTGCAGCGCAACGAGTACGACGGCGCCGGCCACCTCACCCGGCAGACCGCCGGAGGCGGCCGCACCACCACCGAGTTCACCGTCGACGCCACCGGCCGCACCACCCGCACCGTCCTGGACCCTGGCGGCCTCGACCGGACCACCACCGTCGGCTACGACGCCGACGACCGCGTCACCTCCACCACCAGCAAGGTCAGCGCCACCGAGAACCAGGTCGCCACCGCGGTCTACGACACCGCCGGTCGCCAGACCCGCAGTGAGCTCACCTCCTCCGCCGGCGGACCGACGGCCCGGACCACCTACGGCTACGACCAGCGGGGCCTGGTCACCACCTCCACGTCGCCCAACGGCAACGCCCCCGGAGCGGACCCGGCCGCCTACACCACCACCTACCAGTACGACCAGCTCGGCCGGCTCACCAGCACCGTGCTGCCCACCGTCCAGGCCGAGAGCGCCGGCGCCGCCCCGGCGGCCGTCCACCCGACCGCCACGAGGGGCTACAACACCTTCGGCGAGCCGGTCACCAACAAGGACGCGCTCGGCAAGGTCACCACCGCCACCACCGACCGCCTCGGCCGCGTCACCGAGACCCGCCTGCCCGACTACACCCCGCCGGGCGCCACCACCGCGCTCACCGCCGTCGCCCGCACCGAGTACGACAAGCTGTCCCGCGTCACCGCCAGCTCCGACGCGGCCGGCCGCAAGACCACCTTCGGCTACGATCGCCTCGGCCACCAGACCCAGCGCATCGACCCCAACTCCATCGGCAGCCTCCAGCCGCCCATCGACGGCAACCCGCCGACCTGGGCCTCGACCTGGACCCCGACCGGCCTGCAACTGTCCGTCACCAACCCCGTCGGCGGCCGCACCGAAGCCACCTACGACGAACTCGGCCGCAACCTGACCGCCACCCTCGTCGAACGCAAACCCACCCTGCAGAACCTCACCGCCCGCACCACCTGGGACGACGCCGGCAACCAGACCGCGCAGAGCAGCGCCGGCGGCAGCACCACCACCGCCACCCACAACACCGCCGGACAGCCCGTCACCACCACCGACCCGGCCGGCCGGACCAGCAAACTCGACTACGACGCCCTCGGCCGCACCGTGAAGACCACCGCCCCACTCGGCGAAGCGGCCACCATCGGCTACGACGCCCTCGGCAACCCGAACCGCACCACCGACCTCGACCCCGCCGGCACCGCGCTGCGCACGAGGGAGAGCGGCTACGACCTCGAGGGCCGGCCGCTCACCACCAAGAGCCCGGCCACCGGCGCCACGACCACGTTGACCTACGACGCGCTGGGCCGCCTCGCGGCTCGGGCCGAACCGGTCGCCCCCGGGCAGTCCATCACGACCGCCTTCGGCTACGACGCGGCGGGCAACCGCACCCGCCTCACCGACGGCAGGGGCAACACCACCACGTACACCTTCACCCCGTGGGGCCTGCCGGAGTCCACCGTCGAGCCCGCCACCACCGCCCACCCGGCGGCCGCGGACCGCACCTGGACCACCGGCTACGACGTCGCCGGCCAGGCGGTCAAGCTCACCGAACCCGGCGGCATCGTCCGTACCCGCACCTTCGACCCGATGGGCCGCCTCACCAAGGAGACCGGCACCGGCGCCGAGGCCGCCACCGACAACCGCACCCTGCGCTACGACAAGGCCGGCCGCCTGGTCGCCGCCAACGGCGCCGGCTCCAGCTCCCAGGACTTCACCTACAACGACCGCGACCAGCTCATCGAGGCCACCGTCTCCGGCATCGACCAGTCCTGGGAGTACGACAAGGACGGCCGCATGACCGACCGCTGGGACTCCTCCACCGGCTGGGCCACCTTCGGCTACAAGGCCGACGGCCGACTCGCCTGGAGCGAGGACCAGCTGACCGGCTCCCAGCTCTGGTACGGCTACGACGGCGACGGCCGGCTCAAGACCCAGAACTACGTCACCCGCGACCCCGCCGCCCCCGCCACCTGGAAGACCACCTCCAGCCGCTACCTCACCTACGACACCCTCGGCCGCCTCGCCACCGACACGCTCGCCCAGGAAGACACTCAGGGCACCCCGGTCACCGGCACCGCCTACGAGTACGACCTCGACGACCGCCTCACCCGCAAGACCATCACCGGCAAGCCCGGCGACCCCGCCGACGACAACACCTACACCTACGACCAGGCAAACCGCCTCACCTCCTGGACCAGCGGCATCGGCACCACCCCCTACGAATGGGACGCCGCCGGCAACCGCACCCGCAACGGCCAGGGCGTCTCCACCTACGACCAGCGCAACCGCCTCCTCGCCGACGGCACCAGCACCTACCGCTACACCGCCCGCGGCACCCTCGCCGCAACCACCACCGCAGGAACCGAACAGACCCAGAAGTACGACGCCTTCGACCGCCTGACCAACGACGGCCAGACCACCTACACCTACGACGGCCTCGACCGCATGACCAAGCGGGGAAACACCACCTTCTCCTACGACGGCGGCACCAACAACCTCATCACCGACGGCACCTGGCGCTACGCCCGCGACGCCTCGGGCACAGTCACGGGCGCCGCCGACGCGGCCGGCCCCAAGCGGATCCGCACCGACCAGCACACCGACGTCACCGCCACCCTCAACACCGCCGGCACCGCCGTCGGCTCCAGCACCACCTACGACCCCTTCGGCAAGCCCGTCACCCGCACCGGCACCAACGCCAGCCTCGGCTACCAGAGCGGCTGGACCGACCCCGCCAACGGCGACGTCAACATGCACGCCCGCTGGTACCAGCCCGGCACCGGCAGCTTCACCAGCCGCGACAGCTGGCAGCTCGACCCCTCGGGCGATTCCATGCAGGCCAACCGGTACCTCTACAGCGGTGGCGACCCACTCAACCGAACGGACCCCGCCGGACACTTCGCGCCAAGTCCTGGCGGATCCAGAAATCTCGCGCCGGGACCGTACATGCAAGGTAAGACGATTCCTGCGCCAGGCCTCGGACAGATTTTGGCTGGTGGATTCCGGGTGGCCCGCAGAAGCGGTGTTGGAACCGCACTTCAGGTCTTCCTGAACGGCGTCTCTTCCACCATGTATCAGGAGAAGACCTGCGTTTCGAATCCCGAGCTCTGCCCTGAGCTGAAGCCATGGGAGAAAAACCAGTACTACGGCTACATTCATTTCGATGGGCGGGTTCCAAATACCACTCCGGACAATCCTGAGCCAGGTATCTGCAAGGCCAACTGCACCCCCACGTGCAAGGTCAACTGCGGTGCCACGTGCAGGGTCGACTGTGGCACCAGAAACCCGGTGCGGCCTGACAATCCGAACAGGCCGCCGGTCGACCCCCGCCCGAACCAGGACCGCGCCAAGCCGCTGCCGGACTGGACAGCGCCGAACTTCGCAAAGCTCCTTGAAACCATCACCAAAACCTACGGCGTTGAAGAGCTGCTCCAACTCCTGACTGGCAGTGCCGCCAGCCTCACTCCAAACCAGGCGGCCCAGACACACAACGCTCCCGGAGCGAACCCCGGTGGTGGCACGCGCACGGGATCCCCGCGCAGCTGCCTGGACAGACGGCCAGCCACTGCCGAGAACGACTCCAAGGACGGAACTCAGGGATGGGGATGGATCAACTACTGGGATATGGAGCAGGTCGAGGGAACCACGCAGGACCGTCCTACTGGAGCCGAGGCCTGCCTGACCGGGACACCGAGCGGTAGTCGTGGAACCCACGCAAGTGGCAACATAACGGGCTGGCAAGAGGCCCGTGATATCGCCGAGAACGCTGGATTCGATCTCGACTCGAATCCTCTGGCCCGATGCCACTTCATCGCTCGAGAGTTCGGAGGAAGCGGGACCAACGCAAAGAACCTGGCCCCCTGCTGGCAGCGCGGCACAAACACTGGTGAACTAAACTCCATGCGAGAGTTTGAGATACATGTCGGGGATGCCATGAGGGACGGGCAGGTCGTCGACTATACTGTCATTCCGGTCTATGACACATCTAGGAGTAAGATCCCGCTCGGGTTTTCGATGATGGCATATGGCCAGTATTCGGATGGGTCCCCTGGGATGATGGAGTACAGCTGGGTGGAGAACTCGAAGTATGCACCCGGAACTCGAAATATAGTTGAGCTCGGACGGTAGCGGACGGCTCTCGGTTTAAGTTCGATTTAAAGCCCGTGATTATCCTAGGAGGGGTCCATTGAATCGCACGGTTGAGCGAATCGTTGAAATTCTCGGAGTTCCGGATTATCGGCCGATTGGGGTTCCCTGGGGGTGCTCGCAGAGGGATGTCGGTGTCGAATTCCCCTGCGACTATCGAAATCTAATTGATCTTTACGGGTCATTTAGGGTATTCGATGAGCTCTCGGTATGGTCTCCGACCCTCAAGCCGAACTCGCCAGGCGCCCCGGTCGGATTCGAGGGGTTTATCGATAAGAGTGCAATTGTGGGGAGGGATCTCAGATACGCCTACGGTCATCGATCTGACGGTCAGCCGTATCGGACATTTCCAGCCCCTGGGGGATTGCTTTCCTGGGGTAACAACAGTAGGGGGGATCACTGTTTTTGGCTAATGGAAGGTGGGGATCCTGACAATTGGCCGGTGGTGGTCTGGTATCAAGATCTCGAACAGTGGGACAGGCGCGACTGCGGGATGGCGGAATTCCTTTTGACTGTTCTAGTCGGCGATTATTCGTTGGCTGATGAACTTGCCTCGTTTGGAAACTCGCCGATATTTACTCGACAGAAGGACTGGTCCGGATCGGCGAATTAGAGGTGGATTAATTCTCGCGATTATCGGCCTGTGGTCGATGGCGGTCGCTAAAATTCACTCCGGAATTACCGAGTGTCGATCGGAATCCTGCGGGCCTGCCTCGGGCGCCAGCTGCAGGCTAGCCCGCTTCAGTGCACTATACGCGGCATGAAGACTTTCCTCGGGGATGGAAGTCCAGTAGTGATGCTCAGTAATTTTGGCCCGGATTTCAAGCTGCACTCTGCGGGTTTCAAGGTCCTCCATGGCTTCGGCCCACATTGCTCGGCGCGCCGAGTTGTACTCCCTCTGGAGGTCGATGAGGTCGTCCGGAAAATTCGGCTCAGTCATGCCCTAAGGATATAAATCGTACGAATGCTTGTCCAGGTTGATCTGAACCGCCCCGGGTTCGGTGGAGACTCGAAATCGTGTAAGGATTCGAGTCATGGCACGTCCCTCCTCCTACCAGGGCGGCGTCGTTCTGGCGATCCGTCCGGTTTGGTCATGTGATGCCGAGGGTGGTCAGTGGTCGAGTGGCGTCTCGGCTGTGTTTGCGCAGGC
>NZ_JBIURH010000100.1:0-12831 GCF_044740765.1 Kitasatospora sp. NPDC088346 | reverse complement strand
TGGGTGTCACTGACGGCGTTGGGCGGCACGCACGGGACGGTACCGAAGTCGACCATGCTCTGCGAGTCGAAGCCGCTGCCGGTGATGGTGATCAGGGTGCCCGGGGCACCGACGCGGGGGCTGATGCTGTCCACCACCGGCGCGGGAGCCGGTACGGGGGAGTTCAGCAGCTTCAGGTAGGTCGGGTTGGAGTGCTGGAAGGCGACCTGGGCCAGGAAGTCCTGGGTCGTGCTCTTGAGCACCTTGGGGTCGTAGGCCTTGTAGTCCGCGTTCAGCGGGGAGGAGGTGGTGGCCGGCTGGACGTACTCGTTGGTCCCGCTGAGGCCCTTGATCACCGTGAGGAGATCCTTGACGGCCGGGGGCGCGACCGGACCGGGGGAGGGGTACCACTGTTTGGCGGTGTCGAGACTGGCCCAGGCCAGCGGCACGAGGTCGTACTTGTTGACGTAGCCCTGGCACAGGGCCCACTTCACGGAGTTGAAGCGGTCGGCGAAGTCCTTCAGACCGGCGGTGGGGGCGGCGAAGGTGCTCACGGCGAACTGCGGCGAGTCGTTCCAGGTCTGGGCCTGCAGGTACAGCGCGAGCATGGTCGCGATGCAGCCGCCGAGGCTGTGGCCGACCACGTAGACCGTCGCCCCCGGGGCGGGCTTGAGCAGGGAGGTGAGCGCCTCCACGAGGCCGGAACCGGCCGCCGAGGACTCGTCGGTCATGGCGACGACCTGGGTGAACGCCGTCATGGCCCCCTTCGAGACGGAGACCGGCGACGGCCCGCCGACCGTGAACGGGACCACCGTGCCGACGTCGAGGTCCTCGATCGTGTCGATCGCGTTGCCGACCGTCCCACGGACGACCACGGCGAACTGGCTCGACGGCCCCTTCGCGATGTACGCCATGTTGGCGTTGTCCGGGCTCAGCCCGAGCCAGGCCAGCTCCCAGTTGCCCTGCGTCGCCAGGGTCTTGTCGGAGAGCTGCTGGACGATGCCGTTGGAGATGCGCTGCTTCTGGTTCGCCAGGCTCTCCCCGGACGGACGCATGGCCGCCCCGGTCGCCGCGATCGCGGCCAGGGTCATGGTCACACCGGGCGGCAGCGCGCTCAGGTCTTCCGTCATGATCACTCCTCGGGTGTTCTGCTCGGTCGTCGAACGTGCCGGATAGGTCGTATCCAATGTATTTTCTGATGTGAACACCTGAGTGCATATCGGCTCCGCGGCTTCCCGGTGTCGACCGGCGGCCGGTCGGACTCGCGGCCGGTCTCCACGGCTGACCCGACCGGACACGAAGGCGTCGGCCCCCGACGTGGCGGCCGGTGCCTTCGCGCTCGACGCCAAGGACGTCGAGGCCATCGGCGACGAGCCGGGCCTGTCCTGCCTCCGAGCGCCCGGGTCGAGGCACGGTGCACCTACGGCGGCGAGCACAGCTACGACGATGTCCGCTGGATCGCAGGCCCGCTGGAGCGTGGCCCGTTCGGATGGGCCAAGAGCCGGCCGCTTCCAGATCGACGCCTTCCGCTGCCCCCACCGCGGCCACTTGCACCTGTTCGTTCGTCAGTGGCTCAGCCAGGCCACGGAGGGCCCCTGGCTCCCGCACTCGACCGGCTCGCCGCCGGTGTCCGCGGCAGCGGCGCCCGCGGACCGGGCACCGGCCGGTCAGCTGGCCACGACCGGCGTCGACGGCGACCGCACCGGCCTCCTCGCAGGCATCGCCGCACTCCTGATCGGCGTCGGCATCACCGCCCTCGCCGCCGTCCGGCGTCGGCGCGCCGACGGCACCGCGTGAGACATCGCCCGCCCGGCTCCACCGCGACCCGCGGTCGAGCCGGGCGGACCCGCGACCGGCGGACCCGCCCGGAACTCCTCGCATGCCCACCACCGCTCAAGGACCCGTCACGGGCGGGCCTGCCCCCGGGACGGCCGGGTACGCCGAGTGCCGGGGCTGCGCCGGGAGGAAGTCGCCTTCCCGGCCGGAGCGTCGACCGACTCGTTCCGGTCAGGGGGTCACGGTGACGGTGAGGGTTTCGGGGTTGCCGCTGTTGTCCTGGTATACCGCGTCGCCGCTGTAGACGGCGGTGATGGTGTGGGCGCCGGTGGTGCGGAAGACGGTGAGGAGTCCGGCTGCGGCGCAGTTGCCGATGGAGACGTTCACCGGGGACGTGCCCAGGGTGGTGTGGGTGGTGGCGTCGGTGAAGGTGACGGTGCCGGTGGGCCTGGTGGTGGAGCCCGGGCCCGGGCAGATCAGGTCGCTGAGGATCACGAGCGAGCCGGTGCGGGTGCGCTGGGGCATCGCGGTCAGGTACGTGGTGACCGGCTTGCCCACGGTGTAGCTGATGATCACCTGACCGTTGTGGTTGGCGGTCCCGACGGTGGACGCCGTGTACGACGTCCCGGTGCCCGTGGGGGTGGCGAAGCTGCTGCCGCCGCCACCGCCGCCTCCGCCGGCCGCGGTACCGGTGTTGTTGACGGCACCGCTGCCGCCGCCACCGCCGGCGAAGTACCCACCTCCGCCGCCCCCGCCGGCACCGGTGGCGGTCGCGGCGCAGCCGCCGTCGATGCTGCCGCCGGTGCCGCCGGTACCGACCGTGGTGCCGGCGAACCCGCCGCCCGGTCCACCCGGGGTGGCGCTGCAGAACGGAACGCTGCCGGCGACCCCGCCTGCACCACCGGTGGTCGTGCTGGTGCTGCCGCCGCCCCCGCCGTGGCCCGCTGCTGCCCCGGGCCCGGTGGCGCTTCCGTCGGTACCGCCGGTGCCATTCGGCGTGGTTCCGCCGTTGCCGCCACTGCCGCCCGGAAGGCTGCCCCCGGTGCCACCGGCGGCGCCGCCGCCCCCGGCGACCACCAGGAAGGAGCCCGCGCTGACGCTGGAGGCACCACCCCCACCGGGGCCTTCCGCCCGAAACGTCGTGGCCGAGATCCCCCCGCCCGGGGCGCCTCCGTTGAACCCGCCGGTGCCGCCCGTACCACTGCCGTTGCAGCCCTTGCCGCCGGTGCCGCCGACGTTGATGGTGACCGTCGTCGAGGAAGTCGTCTGCGGGAGGGTGGTGACGACTCGAGCCCCCGCCCCGCCCGTCCCCATGACGGAACAGGTTGTGCCGCTGTTGTCGGCGCCGCCGGCGCCGTCGGCGGTGATCGTGACCACGGCGTTCGCCGGGATGGTGAGGCTCTGCGAGGCCCCGGTGTAACTGAAGGTGAACGAGGGGTCAGCCGCTCGGGCCTGCGCCGGAGTCACGGCCGGCGGGGCTCCCGTCGGTGCGGCGGCTGCGGGCAGAAGTCCGGTGCCGGACAGTGCCATGCACAGTCCCGCGACCGCCCCCGCCCGCCGCCACTGCTCACGCGGGCCAGCGCCTGCGCCGGCTCCACGTCGTCGTTCCCCTGCTTCGGCAAGGGCTTGTTCAGGGGCGTGCTGTCCGATCACTGATGTCTCCTGACGCTATGGCTCGGGGGGCCGGGGCGATCGGAGTGACAGATCCTGCGTTCCGCCGACGGGCCGTCCCAGCGGCCTGACGGGGCCCGCCGGATCCTGTCCGACCACTCGTCATGCGACCTGCGCGCCTGCGGTCTCCCTGACCTGGCCCCTGATCGACACGCACAGCGTGACGGCTGACAGGCTCGTGTGCCCCCATTGCTCCGAACGCGGCATGTCATGCACCGTCACACCGGGGGGCGACCGGGGTCTGCGGAGATCCGGCTGCCGGACGCGGTGCGGCGCTACGCGCAGTGGTGTGACGGTTGATGCGGTAGCCCCCTGTCGGTGGCTGCGACGGAGTCGCCCGGGCGGGGCGGGCCCCTGCGACGGTGGGCTTTCTGTTCGAAAGACCGCGAAATCCCGCTGCCGTTAGAGAAAGATCACTGACATGGAGAACCTCCGGAACGTCCTTCTCGTCTTCCACCTCTTCGGCTTCGCCGCGCTGCTGGGCGGCATCTTCTACCAGACCCGCGGAAACGATCCGGTGACCGGCGGGTACATGGTGACCAGCGCGGTCGTCCAACTGGTCACAGGTGCGGGGCTCATATGGACCCGCTCGTCCCTGGACCTGCCGGTGAACGACGCGAAGATGTGGGTGAAGCTGGCCCTGGACGCCCTGGTGGCTGCGGCGGCGTGGGTGGGCATGCGCAACAAGCGGCCGTGGGCGTTCTACGCCGTCGGTACGTTCACCGCCGCTGCGGCCGTCGTGGCCGTCGCCTGGACCTCGTAGGCCGGCCGCGAGCGGACATGACTCGCGCGGTGCACAGATGCGGCATAACCCGAGTGTCAGCGGACGCCGGCCCAGGCTCACCGTGGACCAGCCTGCGCTCACCCAACGGCCCCACGACGAGCGGGAGAAGGCTTCCAGCAGATCGCCGACCTGTTCACGGGTCCTTGCTTCACGGTGTACGAACACCTCGACAGGACCAGGGCCAGTGCCTCGTCAGTACTCGGGCTTGCTGCACTCGTGCGGCCCGTACACCGGTGGCCGCCACGTGCCGTCGAAGCTCGCGTTCTTCTGGACCGTGCGCCTGGTGAAGAACGGGGTGTTCACCCGCGAGCCCAGCCAGGCCGCCGGGGGGGCGTCTCCCCAGCCGTCGCGGGGGCCGGCCATCTTGTCTCCGGCGCGTGCCCGCGGGTCTCCCTCTCCCGGTAGGTCTCCGGTGCCGGTCGAGTTCAGCCGCCACCGTTGCCCGGCTCTTCCCGGCCCGCACCCGCAGGTGGGCAATCCGCTCACCGTCCTTCGGGAGGTTGCACAGGTCGAGTGGCTCGTCCACCCAGCCGCACGAGCCAGGCGGGGCAACACCTCATCCCCGGCGAGCCGTGGCCGGCCCTGGAACGTCCGACGTGGCGCCCGGACATCCGGGCCGCGGTCATCGCCAAGGCGCGGCTGAACCTGCACCGCAAGATGGCCAACGTCGCGCGGGCGAACGGCCGTTACCCGCTCGGCGTGAACATCGACTGCGTCGTCTACGCCTCCCCCACTGCCTCCCCGTTCCCGCGCCGAGGCGGCCGGGGCAACCGGACCGCCCCCGACGGAAGGCCCCCGGGGCGCCTGCTGGGAGGTCCCGGGGGAAGGGTACGGGCCGGCCGGCATTCCGGCTGCGCGTCCGGGCGGCCGAATCCGCCCGCTCCGTGAAGAATCCCTTGCGCCCGCTGCCCGTTGAACCCGATTGCCGTACCGTGGCGGACGACGAAGTGGAGGATTCCTGTGAGCGCCCAGAGCGAGCACCTTCCCGCCCCGCCGCCCGCACCGGCCCCGCGCGCGGCGGCCCGGCTGCTGGCCCGCATCCGCGCCGAGCACCCCGAGCGCGCCGCCCGCTGGCTCCCGGCGTTCGAACGGGACTGGGACAAGGCCCTCGAGGACTCCCGCCAGACCTACGACCTGTCCCCGCTGCACGAGGTCGTGCGCACCTGGCAGATCCGCCTGGAGAGCGCACCTGCCGTCGACGCCTTCGTCGCCGGCGGCATGGACGACGAGGACGGCATCGACCTGGCCGACTTCCTCGGGACCCGCCCGTGAGCGAGGCGGTCTGGCCCGCCCGCCTCTCCCCGCAGGCCGGCAAGACGTTCACCCAACTTCCGACGCACGCCCAACAGATGGTCCGCGACCTCCTCGACATCGCCTCCCGCACCCCCTGGGGCTGGCCCCAGTGGGACGCCACCGACCCCGAAGGCGAGGACGTGCGCTGCGCCTCCATCGGCCAGCTCAGCCTCGTCTACCTGGTCAACCGCCAGATGGGGCGCCTGCACGTCATCGACATCGTCTGGCTCGGCTGACCCACCCCCAAGCCGACCCGCTTCCCGCGGCAGCCCGAACAAGCGGACGATCGGAAGGGGGCGGGGGCGTGCCGGAGACAGCAGGCCAGGAGCGGGCGGCGGGCGGCGGGCGGCGGGGTGTCGCGGCGGCCGGTGCGCAGCCGGGTGCGGCACGGCCAAGCCTCGTGCGCGGACTACGGCTGCGCCCTTGCCGTGTGCCGGCAGGCGGCGCTTCGGGCCTGGCGGCGCCGTCACCGTGACCGCGCGAAGGGTGTGGCGGCCCGGGTCGATCCCGCCCTCGCGGCCACCCACGCCGCCGTGCTGGTGCGGCGCGGTATGTCGGCGCAGGACATCGCGGATGCCTCCGGTGTCGCCGTGACCCTGGTGCGCCGTCTGCTGCGCGAGCCGTCTCGTCGTCCGGCGCGGATCGCCCGCGGCGCCGCCGAGGCGGTCCTCGGTGTTGCGCTGCCCGGGCGCGGGCGGGCCCTCCTCTCCGGGGCGGGGCCTGACGTGTGCTGCTCCGGTGGCCGCGGTCCTGGCCGAGCTGGCGGCGCAGGGCTGGACCGCGACGTATCTTGCCGCCTGCCTGCGCACGAGCACTGCCATCGTGGCGGCGGTGCGCGACGGGTCCCGCCGCCGGATCACCATCGCTCTGGACCTGCGCGTCCACCGCCTGCGGGCGCGCCTTGCGGCCACGACTCCCGCCGCCGAGGGGATCCGGGCCGGCGACGCGGCCCGCACCCGCACCCGCGCCTCCGCCCGCGTCCGGGCGTCGCACCACCGGGCGGCCCGGGCCGCGGCCTGACAGCAGTCCCGCCGCCGTATCCGTGCCGGGCCGCGGCGCGGGAGAGCCCGAAGCCCGATGACAACGTCCGGCCCGGCGCCCGGCGCCCGGTGCCCGGTCAGCCGGGTGTCAGCCCCGGGTCAGGCGCCCGGGGCATCCTGAGGGCACGGCAGGGAGCGCGAGATGGCTCCCGGACAGGGAGAGGTGCCCGGAGCGGTTCATCGGGTGCCTGGCCAGCGATGGCCGAGCAGGGCCCCCTGGGGCCCGCGCGCAGGTTCGAATCCTGCCCTCTCCGCCCCCACGACCCCTGCCACTGGTCTGCGGCCGTGTCCCGCGCCGGACCACGGCTCCTCGCAGCGGGAGCGCCGCCCGCGCGAGGAGGGCCGCTGCAGGCAGGTGCTCAAGGCCGCCGTGCGCCTCCGGGGCATGTGACGGGATGGGCGGTTGATCGTTTTCCGGGTATGAAGGCAACCAAGCAGTTCCTCGCCACCGGCGCTCTCGCGGGCGCGGCTGTGCCTGTTCGCTCCGGCCGCCGCCCACGCGGCTGCTGCGCCCGCTTCGCTCCTGGACCTCCATCCAGGTTTCGGCCCGACTGCCCTCGGGCCGGGTGAGGTGCTCATGAGCCAGTTGCCTGCGAACATGCTGGGGTTCGGGAACTGGGCGAACCTGAACGGGGTCCGTCCGGGTAAGGAAGGTATTTTCGCCAAGGTCCTGAAGGGTGTCTTCTGACCGCAGGTCCCGCGCAAGGTGCCTCCGCGTCGGTCCGGCGGTGCGGCCACCGACGGACGCCCCCTGCTGCCCCGGGCCCGGCGAACAGCGGCCGGCCGGGGTGTTGGGCTGCCGGTTCCGGCGGCCCGTCGCCCGCACCAGCGGCGGGGTGGGCTACGGGGCCAGGGTCGTGCTCACCCGGTGGTCGGGGGTGTCGAGCCAGGGGTGCTGGCCGGTGCGGTCGACGGTGAGGCCGAACCGGGTGAAGCCCGGCCTGCCCTGGGCGTCCCACCAGTGCCAGGCGGCCTCGACCTCGTCCCACAGCGACCGCGGCCCGGCCTGCACGACCTCGTACCCGGTGCGGCCGGGTTCCCAGTCGGCGCTGGCCCAGGTGCGGGTGTCGGCGCTGTCGTGCAGCCACAGGGTGTAGGTGCCGTCGTCGTAACGCTCGCTGCGCCAGAACACGTGGGGGACCTGCAGGCCGATCGCGAACTGCTCGATCCAGCCGCCGGTGTGGGCGGGGGAGAGCGGGGTGGTGGAGCGTCGGCCGTCGGCCGGCCACGGCCGGCCTTTCAGGTAGGCGTCGAACGGCGGCCGCACGCCGCGCTGGGAACGCATGCGCATGAACGCGGACGAGCGGGTGAAGCGGCCCTCGGCGGTGCCGCCTTCGGTGACGGTGAGGCGGGCGACGGCCTCGCCGCCGTACTCGGTGCCCCACGGCACCACGATCAGCCCGCCGGGCACGATCTGCTCCACCCACGCCGCCGGGACGTCGATGACGGAGAACGTGGCGATCAGCCGGTCGTAGGGCGCGCCGGCCGGGTGGCCCGCCGCGCCGTCCCCGATCACGCACCGCGGGTGCAGCCCTTGGGCCGTGAGACGCTGCCGGGCGGCCGCCGCGAGGTGGGGATCGACCTCGACGGTGACCACGCGGTCGCCGCCGAGCCGCCGGGCCAGCAGACCGGCGTTCCAGCCGGCCCCCGTCCCCACGTCCAGCACCCGCATCCCCTCGGCGACGTCGAGGTCGGCGAGCATCCCGGCGACCATGCTGGGCATCGACACCGACGAACTCGGCACCATGCCAGGGCCCGGCCCTCGGTGGGTGCCGTCGTCCCACTGGAACGTCAGCGGCACGTCCCGGTACACCGCCTCCCGCCATGCGGCGGGGTCGGTGCGCCGGTCGACGGCGGCGTGCCGGCGGGTGCCGTCCGCGGTGCCGGGCCACACGACGTCG
The DNA here is from genome assembly GCF_044740765.1 of Kitasatospora sp. NPDC088346. Classification (NCBI taxonomy): domain Bacteria; kingdom Bacillati; phylum Actinomycetota; class Actinomycetes; order Kitasatosporales; family Streptomycetaceae; genus Kitasatospora; species Kitasatospora sp. NPDC088346. Next base: position 4,387 of record NZ_JBIURH010000100.1, on the reverse strand, counting down.
GGGACGAACGCCTCCCGCCCAACGGCGCGGAATGCCGGCACCCAGTCCCCGGCCAGGGCACCGGCGGCGAGGAGGGCGGAGATCAGCTGATCGGGGCCGGTCTCCGTCTCCTGGCCGATCGTCACCTGCCGCCGTCCGTGGGGCCCTGACCGTCGGAGGTGTTCCCGCCCTCGTCCGAGCCGCCACCGCCGTGCTTGTTGCCCGAGCCGCTGTCGTCCTGCGGGCCCGGGCTCCCGTCCCCGGAACCGCCTCCGTGCTTGCCCATGCCGTCCTCCCCTTGCGGTCGACGATCTGCCGCGCACCATCCTGCCGGTGATCGGCCGATCACACAGCGGTATCGACGAAGTGTCCGGAACCTGCTTCCGCAGCAGATTCGCCGCCTCTGTGCGCCTTCTCCCGAAACCGCAGCACCGCACCGGGTGCCGGCACTTCGGCCCTCACCTTGCGGCCGGCTGTGCTGCGCCTGTCCGGTTGAGACCTGCTGCTCTTGACGTGCTGTCACCGGCGGGGCGGAGTGTCGTGCAAGTGGCCGCACGCGGGCGTCGCACGGCCGGGCGCCGAGGGCTGCTGCCCGACGGCAGGCCGGCGCCGTATCCCGTGCAGGGCCTCGGAACCTGTGACAGCCGGGCGGGGTCAGCCGGGACTGGGAGAGGGTGCCCTCAACCCGGCGCCCGGCGGGCACGCCAAGCTCAAGGACGACGGCAACCTCGTCGTCTTCTAGGACACCAGGGGCAAGGCCACCTGGCCCACCGGCACCTCCGGTCCGACGCGGGGCAACCTCAGCTACCGCTACACCTGAGCGGCTCCACCGCCCGCTGCGTTCGCCCGCTGCGTTCGGCCGCTACGTTCGGCCCTGGCATCGGGCCGCAGCGGCATCGGGCGGAGTGGAACGCCGAAGCCCCGCCACCGGGCCGGACCGCTGTGGGGCGGGATCCGGGTCCGGTGGCGGGGCCACCGTCGGCGGGTCAGCCGCAGTGGCTCCAGGGGCTCTCGTACGAGCTCTGGTCGTCGTCGCTGAACCAGCCGTTCCACTTGACGCACTTGCCTGCGGCGTAGGCGTAGACCGGGCCGGCGTAGGACCCGTAGTAGCCGGTGTCGGAGTTCTGGGAGCTGCCCTCGACGGTGAGGCCGGCCGACATGTGCACCGGGGTGCCCCCGTTCCCACGGACGGTGACCACGCAGTTGTAGCCGTTGGAGCTGTTGTAGGTCAGGTAGACCCACACGTCGCGGTTGATGAGCTGTTCGGAGTCGACGACCTTGTAGCCGGGGCCGCAGACCTCCGTCGGCGAGGCGGCGAGAGCTGAGGCCTCAGGCGCGGTCATCACGGTGGCGGCTCCGGCCATCGCGAGGGCACCGAGGACGGAGACGAGCTTCTTGTGCACGGAACAAACCTCTCTTGCGCCGAACATCCAGTGGTTCGACACGGTCGGAAATGCGGATCTGTCGGGCTCTGGTCGGTCCACCGTGGGGCGGGCCCGCCGAAGCCGGGAACGGGACCTCGGGGGCGTTCCCCGCGCCCCGTCGAGGGGGCGGGACGCGGGGCTCAGCAGCCCCGGGTTCCGCTCGACACGGAGTACTCGTGGCCGGCCCAGTTGACGTAGCCGTAGGCGTAGACGCAGTAGTTCGCCGTGCCGGTCATGCCGACCGGCCCTGCGTTGTACGCGTACGATCCCTTGTCGATGCGCGACGAGGCGTCGACGGTGCAGCCGCCGCCCGTACCGGACTTCTGCAGGCACCGGTAGATCCCGACGCTGGTCGTCGCCGAGACGCCGTAGGACGCCCCGCGGTGGTAGAAGCAGGCGCTGTTGGTGCCGCCGTTGCTGCTGTTGTAGTAGATGAGCAACTCGCCGATGGCACTGCCGTTGTGCGAGACACTCTGGTCGTACGTGATGGTGCCGGAGCAGGAGGTGGCGGCCTGCGCGGTGGAGGACGCGAACAGGCTGACGCCGGCGAGCACCGCCACACTGGCGAACACTGCGAGGACTCGGCGGACGACGTGCATACGGAACCCTGTCTGAGGCGGATCATCGACGATCGATCGAACGTCGACCATGCTGGCGCAGCCGTGTAACGCCGCCGTATCACACGAGAGCCCGCACTGTCGGCCGCCGCGGGGGCCCCGCCGCGGTCTCCGGGAAGCGTCTGCTGCGGGCCGGGCACACCAACGAGCCAGAACCCAGGAAGCTACGCCAGCTCTGCCACTGCCTCAAGAACCGCCGCCAGTTCGATGAGCACAGCGCCGTGTCGACTGCACTCCTGCCGAGCGACGCCAAGGTGGCCTGACCTGCCACGACCCTGCCAGGTCCGGCCCCAGACGGCGATCATTCGGCCATGAGACGTGAAGTGCGGGAGTTCGTGGCCGGCGGCGCCCTCCCCGACTGGCGGGACGCGGACGAGGACGAGATGGTCCGGCGGGTGGGGCAACTCGAAGCGATCAGCGGACCGGTCACTGCCGAGGAGGCCCAGGCGCTGGCGTCCTGCGTCGGCCCGGACGAGGGTCGGCTGAGCGGGCAGCATGCCCCGGTGAGCATCGTCATCAAGTTCTTCGTGGCGCCGGACGACGGGGCTGCGGCCGCAGTCGTGGATCACGGGCCCGAGGGGACCTTCGAGTCACAGGTGTTCGGCAACTTCGATGGTGAAGAGGCGCTCTGTTTCGGATCACGTCGGACCAGCGGGCGGCGTCGGGGTGCGGGACAGTGTGGCGACTGGTCGGCCGTCGCGGAGAGGCAGAGAGTGGCACTGACGAAGAAGGGTGCCCGCCGCATCGTCGTCGACGGTGTCGAGTACCACTGGCGGGTGAGCGGCAACCCCCGGTGCTGCGAATACCACCTCGGCACCCTGGGCTACGTGGTGGAGGACGCGGCCCGCCCCGGGACGACACTCGTCGTGGAGACCGGTCGACCGGCCGTCGTGGCACCGGGCCCGGTGCCGGCCGAGCTCGTCCAGCCGCGCGAGGTTGCCGCGGGAATCCGGGCCGCGCGGTCGAGCGGCTGGACGCCCCGCTCCGACGGCTCGCCGTTCGAGCTGCGCCTTTCTGCCGCCGGCTGACCGGGACGGAGCGCCGGAGGGTCCAAGAAATGGTTTGCCGACCCGGTGGCTGTGTGTCACCGTTCGGCCTGGACCGGCAGTTGATCATCGGCGGCCGGTCGATGTCGACATGTCGGCGGCCTCTCGGGGATCCACCGGAGAGGTGACGAAACGATGGGAACCGGTGTCGTGGGGAACAGTTACGAGGACGAGTGTCGCCGGTCGTTGGCCGAGGAGCAGACGAAGAGCCTTGCCGGGACCAACGACTGGGAACATGTGGACAGGGAACGGGTCCACCAGGACTGGGACGTCGTGTACCGGGAGATCACGGCTTTCCTGGACGGTGGCTCCCTGCCCGGGGACCAGCAGATCCAGGAGCTCGTCCGCAGGCACTTCGACATCGTCTGCCGGTTCTACACCCCATCCAGGCAGGCTTACGTCGGCATGTCGCTCTTCTACGCCGAGGACGAGGCCATGAGGGCGTTCCACGATTCCTACCACCCCGGGATGGTGGAGTTCCTGGGCGCCGCGATCAAGGTGTTCGCCGAGCAGGGGAGCGGGTTCGCCCCCAGCGCAGGGGCCGAGGCTTCGGTGTAGTCGGGCGACACGGGCCAGGACATCGGCTGGCTCGACGCCGAAAGCCCGCACCGGCGCCATCACCGGCGGCACCGGCTCAGGTCAGGCCCACAAACGCAACAGCGGCCACGCGTGACGGTACGCGCGGCCGCTGTCATAGCCGGCCTGGAGGAGCTAACACAAAGCTCGGACGCGTCGGCGACAGGCGCACCATCGCCAAGCCCGACGCCGGCGCCAACGCCGAGACCACCGTCAAGTACGGGGTGCTGTCCCTGCCCACCCTGCACGTCTTCCAGGACGGGCAGGTCGACGTCCGCCGGTGCGAGGTGGGCGCTGATCCTCTCGGTTGGCCTCGCCCGCGTTCGTAGCGTCGGGCGCTCCGGGGGCATCGAGATTCAGCAGCTCTTCGCCGCCCTGGTCGCCAAGCCGGCCCACGCATACCGCGCACCGACCGCGCTGGTAACCATGGGGGCGCCGATACCGGGCACGAGCCCGCGCCCGCCACCACTGGTGCCGGGCCGCTCAGCAGCTGTGAAGATCACGATCCGCGGCTGGAGTGCCGGCGGACCTGCGGTGTCACATCTCACCGTGCCTGGAGCCTCCGAATCGGAGAGCCCAGGTCGACGTGTCACCACACCGTGATTGATTTGCCAGGATCACCTCGACGGCACCGCCCGGGCCGCACCCGCGTCGCGGACGATCCCCATCACCTGGGCGCGAGTGCTCACCCCGAGCTTGGCGAAGGCCTTGGTCAGATGGGCCTCGACGGTGCGCGGGCTGAGGA
>NZ_JBIURH010000099.1:0-12935 GCF_044740765.1 Kitasatospora sp. NPDC088346 | reverse complement strand
CCGCTTCACGCGCCTGTGCAGGCAACTGCGTGACGGGACTCGAACCCACGACACTTGAAGATCACCAACAGCATCCCGATTACGGGCCAGAGCCGATGACCGTACAGACCCGGAGAACGGCACCACTGCGGTCGGCCAGCATCGGCGTCGACCGGCCGCAGCGCCGGCGAGCGCGACAGGCAGAGGCGCTGTTAAGCCAAGCCCGCCTGTCCGCACGTGCATGCGGGATGGTCCATTGACGAGCCGACAGATCCGACCGGTCGGTCCGGGGCGTCGGGCAGAGGACGGCTCGGGTTCCTCAGCGGGACTATCACGCGTGTCGTCGCTGTCAGTAGTCGATGTTGATGGCGGCGATGAGGGTGCCGGCGCTGTCGGTGGCGATGGACGGGCCGGCGTTGCGGGAGGTGGCGTGGGTGAGCGCCTCCTTGTGCTTGGGGCTGTTGAACCAGGCGTCGATGAGCTGTTCCGGGGTGGTGCCCTTGCCTCCCTTGTACAGCACCTCGTAGCCGCAGTGGGTCAGGGTGTGGTTCGCCAGGTTCTTCTGTGTGCAGGCGTCGGCCTGCTGGATCTCGTTGCTCCTGGGGTGCACCTCCGCCAGTCCCATCGCCTTGCGTCGTTCGTTGAGCAGGTCCAGCAGTTTCGACTCGTCGGCCGTCAGTCCTGCCGGGATCGGGGCCGGCGGCCGAGTGGTGCGTGATGGTGTCGGCGAGAGCGCCGGAGACGGTGCGGCGGTCGACGGCCGGAGGTCCTTGCCCTTGCTCCCGTCCGACGGCGCCGAGGAAGGCGTCACGGTTGAGGGAGATGCCGAGGCCTCCGAGGGCGAGGCCGCCGCGGGCGGGGCGGAGGAAGGGTCGGCCGAGCCGGGGGACGGCGAGGCTGACGTCTCCATGGGTGACGTCGGCACGGCGGCCCCCGACGTGGTGGTCGCCGTGGCGTCTTCGCGGTTCGCGAAGCCGATGCCCACGAGGAGGCCGACGCTCAGAATTGCCACTGTGCCTGCCGCGATGGCGGGGACAGGGCCGACCTTGCGGCGGCGCCTCGCCCTTCGCTGCGCGCTGTTGCGCGGTGCTGGCTGTTGATCAGGCATGGATGGCTCCCAGGTGCGAGTCGATACCGATGCGGGTCCGGCTCCTACGGGGCTGGACTGTCACGCCACCTCGTCGGTGACGGTGTCGAGGGGATACGGCTTTCGGGGGTGGCGGACACGGCGTGGCCGCCCGCCAAGGGGAGGGCCTCGGGCGTCCGCGGGGCGGCTGTCCTGGCCGTGCGGTGAGGGGGGGTTTGCCGTGAGAGCCGTCAACCGCCTGGCAGGTTGGTGGCGGCGTCGAGCCGGGCCGGCACCTGGGTGGGGGGCATCGGGGGCGCGGTCAGCAGCACCCCCGCGTAGAGGGCTGTGGCGATACCCATGACCGCGAGGATGCACAGCCAGCGGACCCCCAGGAGCGCGGGCAGGGTGAGCAGCTCGCGGACCGAGCCGCCGTAGGACGGGGGTGCGCTGAGGCGCCGGTGTCTTCGTCGGTGCTTCATCGGCGTCTGCGCCTGCCCGCGGGGCGGGTCCGGGCCGGGTGGGGCACCCGGGTCGGCGCCGTGACTGTCCGGGTGAGGCCGATCCGGTCCCGGTAGTCCATCAGCTCGCGCGGCATGTCGAAGGCCACGGCCGCGACGAGTTGGGCGCCCTGCGGGGTGCTGCGCTGATAGGCCGCCACGAACCGCTCGGAGCGGATCGACCCCGCGACGATCTCGATCCGTTCCCCCAGGGCCGGAGCCCCGACCGCCTGCAGGCGCGTCCCGTGCTGCTCGGACCAGAACCGGGGTACCGGGGTGAACGCGAGCGCGTCCTCGGGTCCGCGCAGCAGCGAGTCGGCTGCGTGCTGGCCCATCTCCACCGCGTGGATGAGGTGTTCGACGCGGCGCGGGGTGTCGTCGAACCGGGGGTTGGGCCAGCGGGCGACGTCCCCGGCCGCCACGATGCCGGGGACGGGCCGGCCGGCCGCGTCCGTCGCGTGGCACGTGGTGCCGCACAGGACGCCGTCCCGCAGGTCGAGCCCGCTGCCGTTCAGCCAGTCCGTGCGGGGGACGCCGCCGAGGCCGAGGACCACGAAGTCGGCCTCGACCGTCTCGCCGTCGTCCAGGCGCAGCAGCAGTCCGGAGCCTGTGTCGGTCCAGTCGGTGATCCGGGTGCGCAGCCGTACGTCGACGCCGGCGCGGCGCTGGATGCCCTCCACCACGGCGCCCAGCGCGCCGCCCAGTACCCGGCCGAGCAGCGCGGTGCCCTGGACCACCAGGGTGACGTCCATGCCCTGGGCGCGGGTGGTGCAGGCGAGTTCGCAGCCGACGAAGCCGCCGCCGAGGATCACCACGTGCCGGGCTCGGGCCGCGCGCATGGCCTCCCGGATCGTGGCCGCGTCCGCGAGTGTGCGCAGGGTGCGGATCCGGTCGCTGGGCAGCGGTGTCTCGGGCAGCCGTCTGGCGTCGACGCCGGTGGCGATCACCAGGCCGTCGTAGCGCAGGTGTTCGCCGCCGCGCAGTACGACGGTCTTGTCCGCGGGGTCGAGGCTGATCAGGGGTGAGCCGAGCAGCCAGTGGGCGTCGAGGTCGTCGTCGGTGCGGAGCAGGAGGTCCTCGTGGTCGAGTCCGTCTGTCAGGAACTGCTTGGACAGGGGTGGTCGGCTGTACGGGCGGTGGGGTTCGTCGCCGATGATGACGAGTTCGCCGTCGTAGCCGCGGGCGCGCAGGCGGGCGGCCGCGCTCAGGCCGGCCGGTCCGGCGCCGGCGACCACGATCCTGGCCGGGGCGCCGCTCGTGCGGGGGGCCGGGGCGGGGGCCGGGCGTCGGGGCGTCGCGAGGGCGCCGGCGGGGCCGGCGCGGCGGACGGCGATGGCCTGCATCGGGCAGCAGCGGGCGGCCTGCCGGGTCCGGGCGGCGAGCGGGGCGGGCACCGTCGCCGTGTAGTGCAGTGACCCGCCGTCGGAGATCCGGAAGACCTCGGGGGCCTCCTGCTGGCAGATGCCGTAGATGTGGCAGCGGTTGTTGTCGACGCTGACGCGGACGGGCTCGCTCTCCGCCACCGGCTCGGGCAGGGCGGGCGCCGGGAGCGGGCCCGGTGTCGGGAGCGGGAGGGGTTCCGAGGGGGGCGGCGGGGGCGGAAGTGGAGCCGGCCGGGGGAGCGGGTGGGCGTGCTGCGGGGTGGTGGCGAGGCCTGGCGTGGTCGACGCCGGTTCGTCGAAGAACGGCTGCGGCGGTGCCCACGACGGCGGGTTGGGGGCGTTCAAGGTCTCACCTCGGTGTTCTTCCCACGCGGTCGAAGGTCTGTGCGTCCGGCGGCATCTCGCCGGTCATCGGTTTGCGTCCGCGGGGCGGGCGAACGAGCCCGCGCGGAGTCTGGACTGCGAGGGGATGATCCGGATGGTGAAGGCGAGCAGGCAGGTGCCGGCACCCACGGCGACCGTCAGGGCGACCGGGTCGAGGTGCCTCGGCTCCGGGTGGACGGTGAAGACGTGCAGCCAGATCAGTCCGAAGGCGGCGTAGGCGAGCTGATGGACTTTCAGCCAGCGCCGGTATCCGAGGCGGCGCTGCAGCCACACCGAGCAGCCGACGGCGATCGCCAGCTCGGTGCCCAGGATGCCGAGACCGACCGGGACGCGCTGGAGGTCGCCGGTGAAAGGGACGGCCAGTTCGACGGCGCCGATACGCCATACCGGCTGGTAGAGGAAGGTCAGCCCGTGGATCGCGCCGAAGATCAGGGCGGACAGCGCGGTGGTCATGTGGGCGCCGTAGACGGTGGCGCGGTTGACGGCCCGATGGAAGTACCGCATCCGCAGGACCACCCCGAGCACCACTGCGGACACCGTCAGGGCGTAGGCGGTCAGCGCGGTCAGCCGCGCCAGGTGGTGGACGCCGTCGTCGTACGTCACGTGCCGGAGGTAGGCGTCCAGCGGGGAGCCCGGGACGGGCGCGCTGGGCCGCATCGCGTCAGCAGTCATGGTCATGGGTCCTTGGCTCGTGTCCGCTCGGTGCGGCGGCAGTCGCCGGGCAGGGGCCGGTATGAGGTGGCAGATGAGTGCGGGCCGTGTCCGGGAGGTCCCGGGCACGGCCCGCAAGGGGGTGCCGGGGGTCAGCCGCAGGTGAGCTGGGGGTTGGCCCAGTCGGCGTGGTCGTGGTTGATGTCGTCGCCGCCGTTGGTGACGACCAGGCGCAGCTGCTTGCCGCCGGTGAGGTCGGCGGTGAGGTGCTGGACGGGTGAGCTGCTGGTGAGGGTGCCGCTGTCGGCGACCTTGGTGGTGTCGCGGTAGATCTCGAAGCTCACGGAGCCCTTTCCGTGGGTCTCGTCGTCGAGGCCGACGTCGACGGTGAGGGTCTTGCAGGTGCCGGCGAGGTCGTAGGTGATGGTGCTGGGGGCGTGGGCGCCGATGCCCTTGGGGTAGGCGGTGCCGCGGATGGTGAGGGTGCGGCCGTCGCCGGCGGCCTGTTCGCCGTTGCTCTTGTTCTTCTCGGCGGGGCCCCAGCCGCTGGTGGCGGCGGTCCAGGCCGAGTCGGTGAGCGAGCTGGTGCGGCCGGGCGGGGTGGTCGGCGGCACCGGCGGGACGGGCGGGACGGGGGTGGGGGTCGGCGGAACGGGGGTGGGATCGGCGGTGCCGGTGGTCGGCAGGGTCCACTTCTGGTCGGGGGTGCCGGTGCAGTCCTTGGTGCTGGTGGTGGTGTCGGCCGCGGCGGTGAGGCAGAGTCCGGACTGGTTGTTCTTGAAGGTCTTGGCGGTGGGGTCGTAGGTCCATTGCTTGGCGGGGTCGGTGACCTTGCCCTGGGCCTTGCTGTCGCCCTGGCAGGCGCCGGCGGCGGTGGCGGGGCCGTTCGCGGTGAGGCAGTTGTCGGACCTCAGGCGCAGGGTCCGGTCGGCGGAGTAGACCCAGGCGCGGTCGGCGGCGGTGGTGTTGCAGTCGGACAGTGCGGCTTTGCCGCCGCCGGGTGCGCGCAGGCACTTCTGGTCGTTGCGGACCAGGCCGCGGGTGCTGTTGCCGGTCGCGGTGCGGTGGACGGAGCCCTGTGCGGTGGTCTCGACCTTGGCGGCCGAGCCGCAGGTGCCGTTGACGCTGCTGCCGGAGACCTTGGCGGTGACCGTGCCGCCGTTGCCGGTGGGCGGTGCGAAGGTGACTGCGGCGGCGGGCTGGTTGAAGCAGTTGGACGGGGACTGGCTCCACTCGAAGTACTCGGTCCAGTCGATCATGCCACCCGAGTTGATGCCGGTCGCCACCCTGCCCTTGGCCGCCTTGATGGTGCCGACTTCGGTGCTGGTGTTGGTGGTGGCGTCGGTGACGGTGGCGGTGAACCAGCCGTCACCCTTGGGGGCGAGGCTGAACTTGTAGGTGTGGCCGGCCGTCCAGTCCACGTGCGCCTGGCAGTGCTGGCCCTCGCCCTCCCCGCCGAACGCCTCGCAGGTGCTGTCGGGGCCCTTCTTCGCGCCGTCGGTGTCCCACACGGAGAACAGGAGCGTTCGCTTCTGGCCGCCGTTGCTCTGCATGCCGAAGTAGGCGCCCTGGCCGTTGTCGAACGAGAACTGGTGGCTCCAGAAGATGTTCGCCGTGTAGCCGGGGTCGAACTGCGGCGTGGTCGTCCAGGTGACGTCCTTCAGGCTGCCGGTGCCCGACGGGAAGCTGTAATAGGTGTACGTGCCGGGGGTGGGTCCGGCGGCCGCCGTGGAGGCGAGCATCGCGGCGCCGCCTCCCGCCACGCCGAGAGCGGCGACGAGGCCGACGACGACGCGGCGGCGTTTCTTCTGACGGTGACTGGCCACGGTGCACACTCATTCCGGATTGCGGACACGAACGTGTCCTGCGAAGGGCCGGGCGCACCGCGAGGGCATCTGCGGTACGCCCGGGCGTCGCCAGCCCTTCCGGAGCAGGGGGAAGACCGGGAGCCGGGACGTGATCCTCGAATCGGCTGGCGGACAGACGGGCCTGGTGCACCCGGCTTGGCCTGCGCCCGAGGCGAATTATCGTAGGAGGGCTTCAGCCCGCAACCTCCACGTGAACAGAAGCCGCTGACGGAGTCCTAAGGTTCCGCGGACTTTCAGGGGATCGCCGGTCGCCGAAATGGCGCGTCATTGCAGATCGGTCGGGTCGAGACAGTGCTCGCAGGGGTCGGGCGGGGCCGTCTGCGGCGCTCGAGGGTAGGTCATCGTTCCCCTAGTCGGTCTCCTGTTCCCCGCTGGCAACCACGGGCATCCCGGCGGCACGGTCCGCGGCCGCCTCTGGAACGCGTCAACGGGATCCCTGGTCCGATGAGGGACATCAGCAGCATTCCCCGGTGTGTGGGCTCGGCGCCCGCGTGCAATCACCTGTTCCGCCACCTGTCTATGAGCCGGGCAGGTATCGCGTCAGTGCCGAGCCGACGGTCTCGGCAGGGCGCGCGGCCGAGCGGTCCCCTCACACATCTCGGCCACGACCGCCCGCGCACAGCGACCGCATTGGCCCCCACTTCGGTCGCGTGGTGTCCAGGACCTCGTAGGCCCGGGTCGTGTCCCCCGAAAGTGGTGTAGCCGATCAAGGCTGAGGTGTACGCGGGCTCGCCCTCGGGGCGCACACCAGCGAGGGTCCTCTGCTCCCTGCACATGAAGAAGCCACCGTTCAACTCTCATTATTTGAAGGGTAGTTCAACGAGGGAGATGCGCGATGGCTCTGCCCAGTCTGACCTACTGCGTGCGCTGGAGTCGCTACGCTCGGCGGACGGACTCGAACTCGCACGGTCGGCCGCGCCAAGACGCTCAGCGCCCATGCCGGGACTCTGGACCTTACGATCCCCGTACTGCGCCGAGCCTGCAGAGCGCCGGCGCCGGATCGGCCAGGCCTTGATCTCGAGGTTGACCTGCTTCAGCGAGTTCGTCGACTGGATCTTCTTCCATAGGGCTCGCACGACCCATGCGAATCCATGCGGATCGCCCGTTGACTTGTGCCCTTGCGTGCTGGAAACTCTGCGCACTGGCGGTGAGCTGCAAAGCTGCCAGCGCGGTTGCCGGCCGTCGCCCACCTTGCTACAGGCGTCGGCCTCGGTGTCTGTCCCCTCACCTTACAGCGCGGCGTCTGCGGTACAGAGTTGCGCCGAACGGGCCGGACGGACAAATCCCGCCACCACCGACTTCATACGTTGAGGCCCTTGTCTGCCTGGAGGTGTTCGAGGATTCTCGTCGGCTTCAGTGGGACCCACCTCGCCCGTGCCGCGAGCGTCCCATTCACGTGCTGTGTCCGGCGGGTCCGTCCGCCCGCCGGACACAGGTGTCGGCGGGGTTCCAGCCCAGCCTTCTCGTAGTCCTCGATGGCCCGTTTGCCGACCTCGCCGCCCATCCGTGCGCCGCTGAAGCCGATCCTCGGGACCAGGTTGGCCCTGTCGCAAGCGAACGGGTCGGCGCCAGTCACGCAGATCTGGTCCGTCGGGAACAGGACCGTCCGCACACTGCCCGCGCTGTCGCGGCACGGGCCCGTCGACCTGCAGGGAAGAACAGAGGAACCCCATGACCACGACAGCACCCAAGGCTCCTGGCTCGATAGCAAATGAAAACTGGCTCGCCCGACTGGCGCTGCGATTCACCGCTCTCACCGAGAAGTGGTTGCCCGACGCACTGGGCTTCGTCCTGGTGGGCACATTCTTGATCTTCGCATTCGGACTCGTGTCCGGTGAGAAGTTGCTCGGCGTTCCGGCCAACCCTGCGGCGACGAGCGGGTTCGGCCTGATTGACGCATGGGGACAGGGATTCTGGTCCCTCATCACGTTCACCCTGCAAATGGCGATGATCATCATCTCTGGCTACGCTGTCGCGGTCTCCCCGCCGGTCGGGCGCCTGATCGCCCGACTGGCGGCCCTGCCCCGGACACCGCGTGGCGCCATCGCGTTCACTGCCGCTGTCGCCATGCTCACCGCCTACGCGAACTGGGCGTTCAGCCTCATCTTCACCGCCATCCTCGCCAAGGAGGTCGCACGCCGAGTCCCCGGCGTGGACTACCGCGCACTCGGCGCGATGGCCTTCCTCGGCCTCGGCACGGTGTGGGCCCAAGGCCTGTCCGGGTCGGCAGCGTTGCAGGTGGCCAGCGCCGCATCGAGCCCACCGCCCGTGCAAAAAGTCATCGCTGAGGGCCGCGGCAGCGGGCTGATCCCCCTCACCGACACCATCTTCATGTGGCAGGGCATCGTGGCAACGGCGATCATCTTCGTCATCGCTGTTGGCATGGCCTGGTTCCTGGCACCCACACCAGAACGTGCGAAAACCGCGGAACAGCTCGGGATCGACCTGGGCCCTCGCCTCGACGAGCAGCGCCACGACAGCCGGCGGACCCGGCCGGGCGAGTGGATCGAGTACAGCCCGGTCTTCGCCATCCTGCTGTTCGCATTCGGCGCATGGTACCTCGCACGGCGTTTCGCGAATGCTGCGGGCAATCCGCTCAATGCGCTGGACCTGAACACCATCAACCTGATCCTCATCCTGCTGGCGCTCATCCTGCACTGGCGGCCGGCCAACCTCGCCCGCGCCGTCAAGGAGGGTGCACCCGCGGCCTCTGGTGTCCTGCTCCAGTTCCCGCTGTACGGCGGCATCTTCGGCATGATCGCTTACACCGGCCTGCACAAGACCATCGCCGACTGGCTCGTGTCGGTGTCGAACGACTTCTTCTACCCGGCCGTGATCGCGATCTACAGCTGCGGCCTCGGGGTGTTCGTGCCCAGCGGTGGCAGCAAGTGGGTGATCGAGGCACCCTACGTCCTGGGGGCGGCCAACCAACTCCATGTGAACCAAGGGTGGATGGTCGTCGTGTACGACCTCGGCGAGGCCAGCGCCAACCTGCTGCAACCGTTCTGGATGCTCCCCACGCTTGCGATCCTCGGGCTGAAGGCGCGCGACATCATGGGGTACACGTTCGCCATGTTCCTCGCTCTCTTCCCCGCCGTACTGCTGCTCGTCACCGTGTTCGCCCGCACACTCCCCTTCCCCTAATATTCCAGCAGCGGTTCGCCATTTGGGCCGGTCAGAGGCCGTGTTTTGAGTCCAACCTCAATCCTGCATGACGGCTCGTCAGCTCGGCTGGCGGGCCGTTTCTGCTTGTCCGGGCCGGGTCTTCTGCCTGTAGAGACACCGAGGGCCCAACTGGCGCGTCGGATGGGTGCCGGGTTCCACGACCCCGAAAGTGTCCACTGCTCGCCGGGATGGGGTGATGTCGCTGGTCAGCCGGGGTCCGGCAGGGCGTGCAGGCAGGCGGATGCGCTGGTGATCGTGTCGGTCCAGGGCCGGTGGCGGGCCAGGCGGAGGTAACGGCGGCGGCCGGTGGTGACGAGCTGGGCGGCGGCGGAGAACAGCCGCAGCCGCATGCGCTTGGGCTCCCACCGACGAGCGTCGCCGGTCAGCGCGAGCATGGGCATCCAGGCGAGTAGGTCGAGCGCGAGTTGGACGATCTCCAGCCAGACCTGGTTCTGGGTGGCCTGATGGAGGGGCAGGTTGCACAGGCCGGTGTCGCGGACGGCGCGGATACGGTCCTCGGCGCGGGCGCTGGCGGTGCCACAGCTCCAGGTGCGCGATCAGGGTGCCGGTGGTGTTGGTGGCGAAGCAGGTCAGGCGTATGCCGTCGGCGTCGGTGAAGCGCAACTGGGCTCCGGGGTGGGGCCGTTCCTTGCGGACGATGAGCCGCATCCCCTTCGGCCAGCCTTTGAGGACGCCGCCTGCGAGTTCGGCGACCCAGGCGCCGTGGCGGATCTCGCCGCCGGGTTCGACGGCCGGGGTCCAGGCCGAGGCCGGGACCTTCAGCACGGCCTTGCGGTTGACGTCGGTGATGGTCATCCCGACCAAGTAGGACAACCATCGGCCACGTGCGGTAAGCCAGTTGAGGAAATCGCGGGTTCCGCCGGCGGAGTCGATGCGGATCAGGGTTCGGCGTCCGCGCCGGTACCTCTTCAGCAACTGGGCCAGAGCCAGGCGGGCCGCCTCGAGGTGGTCGGCGGCCGTGCTGCTGCCCGCGCTCCCCGGCCGCAGCAGCACGGCGACCGGCTCTCCAAATCCCTCGCGGCCGTGGTCGACCAACGTGAACAGCGGGTGATGCCCGAACGTCTTCGTCCGGCGCTTGAGCGGGAGCGGCATGGACGGGCCGACGAGTGCGCTGTCCCCGCGAGGCCGACGCTGACGGATCCGCACCGGCACGCAGTGCCCTCAGCTTCGCCACCGCGGGGGCGGCCAGGGCCCCATCGAAGTCGCCGCACCGCCCTGCCAGGTCCACAGGCCGCAGAGAGACCAACCGCCAGCGGCAGTGGCGGGGGGGCAGCCAGGCAGGTCAGGGACAGGATCAGCGTGCGCACCATGCCGGGCGGCGCCTGCCGCGTCGACACACGGCAGGCGCATGGTGTCGACCTGCAGGGCGCCGAAGCCCCCGTCTCACGGTGCGGGACGCCGGCCTTCTTTCTGTTATCGGCTCTGCCGCGCCGACTCTCCCAGTCGTGGCAGACCTGACCGGGATGCCGGCCGACCACGACAGGCCCGTACACATCACTACCGGGCGCGCGTGTGAGCAGGACCCGTGGCTGCGGCCGGGCACGACAGGCGCACACCGTCAGGCACCGCGGCACGGCCTGGCCCACCCTGGCCCACCGGTCCCGTCTGCGCCCCACGTCCACAGATGCGACGGCCCGTGACAACGACCGACAGCGACACACCGCAGGAGAGAACGTGACCGAGCCCATGGACCCCGAGACGGCAGACGCCGAGCTCACCCGCCGGATCCGTCTGGGCCACCCGGCAGCGGCGGCCGAGATCCTGCTGCGCCACCGAGAGGCCGTCCTCGCCCACGCGCGCCTGTACTGCCCCGACGAGCAGGATGCGCAGCACCTCACCAGTGAGGCGTTCACCCGGACCTTGGACGCTGTCCGCTCCGGCGGCGGGCCGTCCGCGGCCTGGCGTCCCTACCTGGCGACCGCGGTGCGGCGCACCGCCACCCAGTGGGCCGTCGGGGACCGCGGACCGCGCCTGGCGGCCGGCTTCACCGCTTGGCTCGCGTCGCTGCCCGGGGCCGAGGAACCCGAGTGGGCAGCCGTCGGTGCCGAGGAGAAGTCCGTTATGGTGCGCGCACTGCGGAGCCTGCCCGAGCCGTGGCAAGCGGCTCTGTGGCAGGCGCTCATCGACGGGGTCGCGGAGCCGGGCGCCCCTGTCGGGGTAGCGGCCTCCGTATTCGAGATCGCACGCAGGGGCCTGGGGGAGGCGTACCTGCAGGTGTTCGCGCAGACCTCGGACCGGGCCTGCCGCCACCTCGCCGCGGTGCTGGGCGACGCCGCCCAGGGCAAGGCCTCCCATGACAGCCTTGACCGGCACACCGCCACGTGCGGGAAGTGCAGCCGGGCCCGGGCCGAACTCACGGCCGTGTACACCGGGGAGTGGGACGTCCTGTACGCCGCACTGATGCTGTGGCCCGCGGGCCCACTTCCCGAGGCAGCCACCGCGACCGTCTCGGGCAGCGGAACGTTCCTACTGTCACCGACGGCTGCAACTGCCGGGCATGCCGTACCGCACGACGTCGGGGACCGGCGGCGCGACCGCAAGCGCGCGCTGGCCCTGTGTATCGCCGTGGCGGTGACGACGGCCGCGGCGATCGTCGCTGCCCCCTTTGCGAAGAGCGACGCGCACCGCACCACGCCCACGCCCACGGCCGTCGCCGCAGTCCCGCCCGGTGTGGTGCCGGCAGGCGCGGCGGCGCCCACCGCGGACGCGTCACCGACCCACACGCACACCCCCACCGTGGGCACCGCTCCGCTGAGCACCGCCCCCGTCGCCTCCCGCGGCCCCTCCCCCAGCAGCCGGCCCCTGGGCTTTCGGCTCCTCAACACGAGGGCTGGGCTGTGCGCGGGCCCACGGGACCCAGCCGGAGCCTTCATCGAGCTCCAGGCCTGCACCGGCGACGCGTCCCAGCGCTGGGAACGCATCGCCGCCGGCGACGACACTTATCAGCTGCGTAACACCGGCACCGGCAAGTGCCTCGACGGCACCACCGGCGGCGGCAACGCGGTCAAGGTTGTCCAGGCGGCGTGTCTTCCTTCCTCGGACCGCGAGGTGCAGCGGTGGAGGTTCCGTGCGGAGGCGGACGGAGCGTCGTTCCGTCTGCTCTTCGTCCCGGCTGTTCCATCCAGCGATTACCCCGTGCACGTACTCGGCCCGCAGGACTGGACCAACGGGCATCCACCCGGCAACGGCACCGGCCTCGCCCAACTGCCCGACTACTACAACTCCCCCAGCTTCACCTTCACCGCCGACCAGGGACCTTGACATCCTCCGCCGACTGAAGCCGGGGGATTCCGGCCGCGCCTGCGGCGCGGGGCTCGCGCCCCGCACGGCTGGCGTTCCGGAGGGTACCCCGTTCAACGGGCCGTGCCTGGTGTGGGATTACCACACCAGGACTGACCGGCCCTCCAGGGGCGTTTAGCCTTTCCGCCCGCCCGGCGGCCAGGACGTTGCGAGCAGCGTTGAGGTCACGGTCATGCAGCACACCACACGCGCTACAGGCCCACTCGCGCACCGCGAGGGGCTTGGGGCCGTCGCGGTGCCCGCATTCGCAGCAGATCTGCGAGGACGGGAACGCGCGGTGCACGATGCCGATGACGCGCCCGTACCGGGCGGCCTTCTCCTCAAGGAGACGGCGGAAGGAAAACCATCCGGCATCGTGGACGGACTTGGCCAGAGGGCCACGGCCGAGGCCGCGCACGTCGAGATCTTCCAGGTATACCGCTTGGTTCTCGCGGATGATCCCGGTCGTCTGCTTGTGTAGCCAGTCCGTGCGGGTGTCGGCCACCTCGGCGTGCGCCTTGGCGACCTTGCGCCGGGCTCTGGCCCGCAGGGCTGTTGCAAAGTCCCAGCGAGCGTATGAGTCCGCAGGTCATAGCGGGGTGAGAGGCGGGAGTCGACCCGTCACGTACGCATCGAAGCT
>NZ_JBIURH010000098.1:0-13082 GCF_044740765.1 Kitasatospora sp. NPDC088346 | reverse complement strand
GACGGCGTGGATCAACGACCCCGCCAAGCGCCGCGAGCCCGCACCACAAACCTCATAGCCTCACGACCGTCTCACTGGACTTGAAATCTTCCGCCTTCGCCACCAACATCGCCATTGGCGTTCGAGCGATCTCGGGCGTGAACGACGTGACGCTGCCGGACACGCACCCGGTCATCGAGCAGCTGCGCAAGGAGTTCATGGCCATTCCGGGCGACGAGCTGTAGCTCGCAGCCAGCCAGAACGACCAAAGCCGTACCCAACTGAAGGGGTGGATAGGCGCAGGTGGCAACGGTGGAGCGGTGGACGGGGGCGGAGGTCCGAGCCCTGCGCGAAGCCAAGCGCATGAGCATCGAGGCCTTCGCTGACCACCTGGGCGTGAGTGGCCGGATGGTGTCGAAGTGGGAGGCGCGTGGGGCTGAGATTCACCCACGGCCGGTCAACCAAGCTGCGCTCGACACTTCGCTGGCCGTCTCCAGTCCCGAGGTGCACGAGCGCTTCGCCAGCCTCACCGCCACGCTGGCCAAAATGAAGGGAATTGAGTGTCGGGACCCGGCGTTGAGCGAGGCAGCCCTGGTCTCAGCCTTTGAGGAAGAGGTGAGCGCCTATCGAATCATGCCTGACTTTCGAGACAGTGCGCTTGAGATCATAGAGAGCCGCTATATCACGCGGGACGCCGAGGTAAGCGCTGTGCGGGCTTCCCGGGCGCAGGAGCTCAGTAGGACTCGGGAGAAGTTGCAGCGCCTCATAGACATGCGAGCCGCAGAGGAGATCGAGGCAACGGATTTCCGAGCGCAGCAAACTAGGTACAAGGAGGAGATTGCGGAACTATCGCAGGAGTTGCAGGCTACTGACGCCACAACACAAATGCTTGTGCGTCGGGTGGCAGTAGAGCTGTTCAACGACTTGACAATAGTGGCTGACACCTTCCGCCAGGCGTCGCCGGCCGGGAAGAAGCGACTGCTGATCGCTCTAGGCTCGAACCTCGTGCTCAAGAACAAAAAAGTGCTCCTGGAAGCCAAAAAGTGGTACCAGGAGATCAAGAAAGGATACTCGGCCGAGGAGGCCATCTACCTCCAGGCTAGAACCTCAGGAAAAGGCTCTACAGAGGAAAGATCGGCCTCTCTCGTACGGACGATTCCAATATGGTGGAGCACTGTTAATGCTGTAGTGGACCTCATAGAAGCCGAAATAGCATCGGGCCGGCGTATCGCACGACTCAGCCCAGAAGATCAGATTTGCGAAAACAGCGAGCGCAGCGAAAGCAGTCAGGTGTAGGATCCTGCCCTCGACTGTGGCAGTGTCAGCATGATTGGAAGGTCCCGTGTCAGACCTACTCGCGCCGCTCGATCACGACCAGCTGATACTGCTCTCCACCATGGCTGGCCCATACCTGCGAGACGGCGAGTGGCCAGTCTGGCACTATGTCGCCGCGCAGCTCGAAGAGTGCGACCTCAACGCGGACAAGCTCATTCGCTCACTGCCCATGGTCGGCGACCCTGGGCATGGCGCTCGCTACGGAATCGCCTCGTTCGACCGCAATATTCTGCAAGACGATAGCCGGCCCGCACTGACTGTAGCGGCCGCGCTTCATGCCCCCGAGCTTCAGCCGGTCATGGGAGCCTGGTTTCTCCGCGTTTTCAAGGCCATCGTCGATATTCAGCTAGAGACGCCTACGTCGGCCCAGGCGGTGACTCGGGCAGAGTTCTCATCGGCCGTGCTCAAGGAGCGTTTTCCCGCCATCGGTGATCCGTTCCTCAAGGCACTTCCCGGCATCCTTGACCGGGAGCCGGCGACCCGGATCAGTTCTAACGTATGGATGTCCACCGATGACCCAACCAACTGGAGTCGCAGCATCCACCGCGAGATTCTGAAGTATCGGGACGTCAACAGTCTGGAGGACTACGTCCGGCGTGTCGTTGAGTTGATGCCACGTCCGGAGCTGCCGCGGCGCTGGGCCGCACCAGTGGTCGACACGCTCGTGTTCCCCGAGGCCGTCCCGCCAGTCGCCACACCGATCGTGCTGGCCGCGCCGCGGCCTGAGTACGTCGACGCCAAGCTCATCACGGAGCTGGAGCAGAAGGCCGGCACGACGGCCTGGAAGCTCGACAAGTTCCTCCAGCTGGCCCGTGAGCTCAACGACAACTTCGCGAATGAGAACCCGTACGCCTGCCACGCGCTGCTGCGGGCGATCATCGACCATGTTCCGCCTGTGTTCGGCCAAGGAAGCTTCGAGCAGGTGGCCAGCAGTCACCCGTGGGGTCACACGGATAAGGCCTATATGAGGAAGCTGGTGGAGTTCAAGAAGGCAGCCGATGACGTGATGCACCGCCAAATCCGGCGGAGCGAGAACGTCATCTCAATGCATGACCTACCGCTGCGGTCGTACGTGAATGCTCTCCTTCGCGCATTCGCCGACCTGCTCTAGCCAGTCCGAGCGGCATTCCTGACTTCCGCCATAGTCAGCAGGCTACCTGATCGCAACCCAGTACGATTCCAAATAACTCTCGCCTGCACTCGGCGCCCGTGCGATACTGCCCTGCATGTCACTCAACAACGGCGGCGATTTGCGCAGCCTCAGCAAGTCATTCCAGGTTGCCAACTGGCCGGAGACGGCCTGCCCCTCCTGCTACCGCGGGGCGCTGAGCCTTGCAGACAGCAAGTCGCTGCAGACTGTAGAAAGTCTGTCGAGTCGCGCGAACAGAGACCACGAAGGTTGGGAGCCGGAGTGGCTGCACGGAACGTTCCATGCTGAACTGACCTGCGACCGTAGCCAATGCGGCCAGGTGGTCATCGTTTCTGGAGACTGGGAAACGATGACAGAGAAGCTGGATTCGGAGGGGTGGGATGGGCAGAGCTACGAAGAAGTGGTTTTGCCGCGCTTCTTTCTGCCTAGCCTGGTTCTGATCCAGCCGAATGAGAAATACCCTAATTCCGTTCGTGAACTGGTCGCATCGGCGTCTACGATCCTGTGGACCGATCCCAGCTCCGCTGCCAATCGCCTCCGCACAGCCATCGAAGAGTTGCTCACTCTTCAGCGAGTTCGGAAGACGACCACGGCTGGCAAGCGCATGACGACGCATGCTCGAATCGTTGAGTTCGAGAAGAAGCGGCCGGAGCCGGCCAAGTTTCTCATGTCAGTGAAGTGGATTGGCAACACTGGAAGCCACGAAGACTCCCTTACGGCGCCCGACGTGGTTGACGCCGCAGACCTCCTCGACCACGCACTGGCCCTAATCTACGACACCCGCCCACAGCAGCTTGCCAAGAAGGCTGATGCTATCAACAAGCGGAAGGGGCTACCGCGCAAGAAGAAGTAAGTCAAGCCGCGCCAGACGTAAACGCTGAAGCCCGTAACCGGGGGCCAACGCCCAATACTATTAGTAGTTGGCCCCCAATCCTGAACCTCAGCATGACAGGAACCGCGCGGTGCGATTACTCGCCCTCGCCACCCAAAGCTGTAGCCGTTAGCCCATCCCGACGGTCTCGTTGTACCTGAATACGCCAATGCTCCCAACGCTCTGCCACGTAAGCCCGCCGGTCATCATCGATTAGCGGCACATCGGCTAGAGCAAGTTCTGGGCTGGCAACAGCTTTGAAGAGCTCACTCATCATCGGATGAGTGGTAAAGGTTGGTGGCAGTGCCTTGAGGTTCCAGCCTTGAACGGAACGAGAGACCGTGCCATAGTCCTTGGCTTCCACGATCGGCTTCAGACTGTCAAACGTGTAGAAGTGCTCGTTATCCCTACGCATGTAATTTCGCTTGGCTCGCATGTACGCTGGGTCTGTATGAAGCGATGTTCCTGGCCGAAACTCCGCGTCCCGCCCGTAAATCAGCACGTACTGCGGCTCAAGAGTGCGATCGGTGAAATCCGACGCGTACGTCTTGAGGAAGATTGACTGATTCTCAGGCTTTGAGAACCAGACCTTCCATTCAATCAACTGGTCAAGTGCCTCGGTCAGCTCCGCGGTCGGCGTCTGATTCCCAGGGTTGAACCAACGCTTGGAGGGATCTTCGATCTCAATGCAAATCGGGCGCACGGATGCCGTATCCCTCCGCACCCACATGAAGTCGGGATAGCGGCGCCGCCCAAGTCCTTGAAGCTCCGGCTGTGAGATGACCGACCACAACGTGGCGCCGTGGTGCCCTCCCGGCCCGACATCGTCGGTCGCGCCAGGCAAGAGTGACGGATGGGCTTCCAGGAACCTCTGGACAGGCGCCTCCGCACAACCGGAAGCGAGCAGGTCCGCCCACTCCCGCATGAGCCAAGTCCGGTAGTCGTCCCAGCTCACCGCCCGCGGTCGGGCTGGGTCATCACTCGCTTGCAGGGTAACCCAGGTCATATGGCCGCTTCCTTTGCGTGGGGGCTGCGATGATGTGATCGATCAATCTCTATTGAGCCATTACCTGTTGATCCGCAAATTTGCGGTTGCCGGCCTCCTTCGCATAGCACCTCTTGGCTCGCGGCAGCTCTGTCAAGATCTGCCCTCGCCTTGACTACGGCAGCGGCACAGCTCCCCGCTCATCGTCCATGTGCAACGCGCTGAAGAGTCGAAGCGCCCAGACCGCGTTGTCGCAGGCGGCGAGGTAGTCCGCAGCATCCACAACCGTCGGCGTCCCACCGTGTGCTACCTCGCTGCGAAGCCGGAACAGTTCCTCCATGGACCTTGCGGCTCTGCTACCGAGGCCAGCTCGACGGAGTTCCTCGATCTTCTGGCGCAGGGATAGCCGGCGTCGATCTTCCCTGGTCAATGGCTCGGCCTCACCAGCCCGCTGGAGCCGATCGAAGACTCGGTCTGCGGCCATCTCCACATCTCGCCAGGCACTCAGGATGGCGGCCTCAGGATGGTCCCGTACCAACGGAGCCAGTCGGTTGTAGATGGTCCTGGGCGTAGCAAGATCGTTATGGTCAGCGCCAGCAGCCAGACGTTCCCGAATCGTGGTCATGGCCGCCCACGCGGTCTCAGTGAGCGCACGCTCCTCGACGACGCCCTCATTGAGCAGTCGCTGGAGCACCTCAACATGCTGCCCCGCCGCAGGATCTTGACCTACTTGCAGCTCGGACGCAGGCTCTGGTATCAACGCGCTCGGTGTCCCGTGATGCTCCAAACTGGCGGCGGCTTGCGCGGTTTCCTCCACGATCGCTTCGCGGGTCTCAGCTTCGACGTCCCGAAACTCGTCGCCAAACTCGGCCTCCAGGCCGGCGCCCTTGGCTGACCGCAGTCGATGCAGCAGGCCCCTGAACTCACCCCTGAAGAAGATCATCAAGAGCAGCACGAACACCGGCCACACCAGAGCCTGCACGTACTCCAGCACGAGCTTCGCCACGTCCATGGAGCCGATCTTGGCGGATCAGCGCGGGCCTGGGGGCCGAAACTGCAAAGTC
Source organism: Kitasatospora sp. NPDC088346 (assembly GCF_044740765.1). Classification (NCBI taxonomy): domain Bacteria; kingdom Bacillati; phylum Actinomycetota; class Actinomycetes; order Kitasatosporales; family Streptomycetaceae; genus Kitasatospora; species Kitasatospora sp. NPDC088346. The sequence goes on along the minus strand of NZ_JBIURH010000098.1, from coordinate 7,698 downwards.
GGCCTCTACCCCAGCGCCAGGTGCGCCGGGAAGTAGCAGTTGCCGGTCTCGTTGGCGTAGCGCTTCTTGCGCTTGAGCAGCTCATCGAGCGGGATGCGCCCCTCCAGCACCGCGTAGAGGTCACCCCCGTCCATTGTGATGAACGAGGTCCGGCGATCATGCTCGCGCAGGGCGCCCGACGTGAACCCGTTGGCGGCGATGTACAGCCCGAGGGCGTTCTTGCCCTTGCGCCTGACCTTGGCGTCGAAGATGTCCACGTGCCCCCGCTCCATCGGCTCCTTCCACCACTTCGCTTCCACGATGTAATCGTCGGTGTCGAAGGACAGCGAGCCGTCGATCTGCTCGGTCTCCAGCTTGTAGGACAACCGGGGGTCCAGATCGAACAGGCGGAACAGCTCGTTCAGGAACGGCTCGAACGCCAGGCCCGCCTTCTGGCGGTTCGCCATCTGGCCAAGCTCCATGAACTGGTCCTTGAGCGCCGCGAGCTTGGTGGCGAAGCCCTGCTGGGCCTGAGCAGCTGCGCGGTGTTCGGCCAGATCCGCGGCGAGCCGCTGGCGCTCGTCGATGATGCCCTGATGCTTCTCGGTGCAGGTCTTCAGCGCGGCCACCGCCTCCTGGGCGGCCGGCAAGAGAGTGGCCGCGTCGGCGTGCCGCTTCAGGCTGGGGAAGCTGTCCATCTGCGCCACTTCGAGCATGATGCTCAGGGTGAGGTCGCGGTACCGCTCCTCGCCCGTCAGGAGCCGAGCTACGAACGCCTTGGCGAACACGATCTTGTAGGCGGTGAAGTCGAGACCGGCGACCAGTTCCCGGTGGGCGCTGCTGCGGGTCCGGATGAAGTTCTCAAGATCACCCTTGTACCAGTAGATGGCAGCCAACGCTTCCCGCAGAGCGTCGTAGGCTCCTGGGTGAATCCGCTGCGCCCGCATTGACCGAGTCACGTCTACCTACCCTCCCCAGTCGGGTCGGCTCGACCCGCTACCCCGATCGGCCGATGGTACCGATGGCGACCGTCAGAACGGGGTCAGCCGTCCGCCGGACCTTCTGTCCCGCACGGGCTGCGTCGAACTTCTGATCGAATGTCATGCGGACTTCTTCTGCGCCAGGTTGTCGACCTGGTGTTCGCCGCTGGATTGGCCGGGCAGCTGGACCACCTGCCCCTGCGGCTCACCCCCAAAGAACGCGCGGTACTTCTCCGGAGTGCCAACCTCGGTGATGATCCGCTTCACCCAGGCGTCGGTGTAGACGTAGTTCCCGAACGCCTCGCTGTACACGCAGTACCTGGCGTCCGTGTCGTACGGTTTTGCGGCCCCCTTCGGCTTCCGTACGCCCAGCCGGTGCCACAGTTCAGTGTGGTGATGGATCTTGAAATCAAACGGCACCTGGCTATCGACCAGCTCGACGACCTTGCCCGGCAGCAGTTTGCCCTTATCTGCCACCTCAACCTGACGGTCGCGAACGAGGACGGTTCCGTTTCGGCCCGCCTCCGTCATGATCTTCCGCTCGTCCTCGGTGAGCTCGTCCAATCGCACGAAGTTGATGGCCAGGTCAGCATCGGTCTTGGGACCCACGATGGGCACCAGCCGAACGCGGTAGTCGTACTGAAGATCATCCAAGACCTCCTGGTCGAGCACCGCCTCATAGCGAGCGACCAGGTCACGGGTCCGTCGCGGTAGCTTGGCTGCGGCCGCACGCAGTTCGTCGCGGCCGGCCGCCGTGAGCTGCTGGAGCGAGATCGGGAACCGCAACCGATCGGCAAGGCTGTAGAGCGGCCCGAAGTGGGACACCATCTCGTGCTCGAAGTTGAAGACGAGCGCTTGAGCCTTGCCACCCGTCACAACCTTGAGCCCGTGCTCGTAGCGGTGCTCCACCTTGTTGCGCAGTTGAACGAAGAGCTCGGCGTTGAGGCGAACGGGGTCCGCCGAGTTGGGGTAGCGCCGCTTCAGGCAATCCTCCAGGGCCCAGGCCTTGGGCTCGCCGTCGACGATCGCATGCCGGCCCGTCTTGGGGTCCCGGTAGTGGTAGTCCACGCCGTCCTTATGGAACTCCGCATGCAGGAGGTAGTGCCAGGCCTTGTGCATGTGGGTCAGGAAGTCTCCGTAGTCACCACCCGAGCAGTTCCACTCATCGACCGCCTTCAGGGCGTGCCGCTGAGACTGCATCAACATGTGGTGCCACCGGGGCTTTGCCATGACGCCTCCCGCCGTTCTGTGATCAGAATCACACCTCGGATGGCCTCATGGCAATCAAAATTCCGCCTATCCGACTTGAGTACCACCATGCCCATTGGTTGCACATTTGTTCGAGTTTCGATCTACCCGACAACCTGCCGCCCCGTGCGGATGTCGCTCTTCAGGTTCGGACCGACGACCGCGGTGCCACTGGCCACCTCTGGCCTCGGGGGTGCACCGACCGTCACTGGCATCGTCGAAGGAAGTACGGCCATGCGGTACCGGATCGTGGAGAAGGAGCCGTTCCGGGTCGTCGGGAGGAAGGCCCGGCTTCCGCTCGTCCACGAGGGGGTCAACGAGGCCGCCGCGGCACACCTGGCAAGTCTCGACAGGAGAGCGATCGTCACGATGAAGGAGCTGGCCGGTCAGGAGCCGGAGGGGATCCTGTCGGCGGTGGTGTACCTGACCGACAGCCGGGACGAGGGCGCCGAGGCCGACTACTGGATCGGTGTGGTGACCGGTCCCGGGGCGGTTGCCGATGAGCTGGACACCCTCGACGTGCCGGCCGGTACCTGGGCGGTCTTCGACAACCACGGGCCGTATCCGAGCGCCCTGCAGGAGCTGTGGCGGGACGTGTTCACCCAGTGGTTCCCCTCGAACCCGTATACGAGCCGGGCAGGTCCGGAGCTCCTGCGGACGCAGCTGGTGGAGATCGGTGCGGAGACCGACTCCCAGCTGTGGATCCCGGTCGAACGGGGCGGCGGAGCGCCAGGGCGTGGACACCGGTACCTGCCCCCGGAGTCCTAGCGAGTGGACCCCAAGTGCCCGATGGCGTCCGCCAGCTGGCCCGTCGACGACGGCGATCGCCGTCGCATGGACTACTTCCCCGGGCACCTCTACCTCGCTGAAGGGCTTCTCCCGCGTGTGGTCAACGGCCCGCACGGAAGCATGCCAACCCGCTGAGCGGGCCGTTGGTAGCTGCGGTTGTTGGTTGTACGCAACCAGCGATCGCGTGACCGGTGCACCGCCGGCGGGCGGCCGTCGCCCCGTCAAGCAGCTGCCCGTGGCCGGGGGATGAGGTGCGACCTCGGGGCCGGCCACGGTGGCGGGCACGGCACCGCGGCCGGCCCGACCGACGCCCGCTCCGCCGACGGTGACCTGTTCGGGGAGCAGCGCCTCATCGACACCGTCGTGCGGGCCACCGCGACTGCAACCGGCTACCCGGCGCCCGAGGCGCTGCGCCGGCTCATGCACGCCCTCCTGGCGCACCGTGACCACGACCTGCGCGACGACGCCACCGTCATGCTCGTCGAGTGGCACCCCGAGCGGTGACGGCGCCTCGTCGACGCGTGGGTGCGTGAAGCCCCGGAGCGCGCGGATCCTCGCCACCGCCGGGTGGCGCGATCTCACGGTGACCGGCCGAGGGGGCGGGGGCGAGCCCGGCCCGCGTGCCCGGCCTCGCCAGCGTCCGCGCGCGACCGTGCCGGCCGGTGGGCGCACGGACCACCACCCCGGAGGACGGACCACCAGCACGCCGACCTGCCGGCGACACCGTTCGTTTGCCTGACCGGCGGCGCGGGGCGGTGGCACGCGGGTCGAGCGCGGGCGGCGAGGGCCTGGAGCCGTGGCGGGCCGTCGCCGACGGCGCGACGGCGCGACGGGGTCGCGGTCAGGCGCGGCGCTGTTTGCTGTCGTCGCGGAGCTGGTGGGTGCGGCGGGTGAGGGCGTCGAGGCGGCCGGCGAGGTCGTCGTGCTCGGTGCCGAGATGCGGCCTCATGGCGGTGAGCGGCTCGATGAGGTCTGCCGTGTCGGTGGTGCCGCGGGCGGCGGTCAGGGCGGCCTGGGCGGGACGTGCGTTCGGGTCCAGCCCGGCGGCGGCGAGTTGTGCGGCGAGGACGCGCAGCTCCGCCGGATGGTCGCGGGCCCAGGCTGCGACCGTGCGGTCGGCGGCCCGGCGGTCGCGAACGGCCTTGACCCGCTCCGCGCCGGTGCCCGTCCCGGCCGGGGCGCGGCCGGGGCGCAGGTAGCGGTTCTCGGCGGCCTGGCGGCTGGCGACGCCCATGGGGCGGGCGAGGTCGGCCCAGGTGGCACCGGCGGCGCGGGCGCTCTCCACCAGGCCGGCTTCCCAGCCGGCCAGCCGGCCAGCTGGGTGCGCAGTTCGCGCAGCAGCACCAGGGCAGTCAGGGCCTGATCGGGGCCGTCCTCCTCCGGCTTCCCGTCGCCCGGGCGGGTGGACGCCGGCCCCGGAGCGGCGGGGGACTGGGCGGTGAGCACGGCGTGAGGGCCACTGCCCCCGCGCCGCGGCCCGATGGTGCCGGAGCACCGAACACCCCGCCCGCGCGCCTGGGAGCAACCCGCCCGGGGCCGCACCACCACCCCACGTTCCATGCCCGGGACGACCACCGGCGGGAGCCGTCCGTCCGCATGGCCCACAGCCTCCTCGACGGCGCCGACGACCCCGCCGACCTCGTCGCCGAGACCAGCGGCTCCCGCTGCGCAACGGCTCACGCGGCGGACGACCACCACGGTGCCGCCCGGGGGCGCCGGTGCCCGCTGTTCTGCGGGGCTCGCCGCCGGGCTGCGCGGCCTGCCCCGGCGCCTGGGGATATCGACTCCGGCGGGATGGCCGGGGATGGGCCGGCCCGGCCGCCAGGGCGCCCATAACGTGGTGCTCGCGGGCGCAGCCTCAGCACCGCGTCCGGCCCGGTCCCGCCGTCGCTACGGCGGGCGGCGGAGCTACGGCCGGGTGAAGGTCAGATGGGTGATGCCGCCAGGTGTCGTCACCGACTCGACCTGAAACCGCTGCTCCAGCCCTTCGAGCCCGTCCCACAGCCGCTCACCGCGGCCCAGGACGATCGGCACGAGGGCGACGTGGAGGTGGTCGACCAGATCCTCCGCGAGGAACTGCCTGACCGTGGCCGGCCCCCCACCGATCCGCACGTCGAGGCCGCCCGCGGCCTCGCGGGCCTGCCGCAGCGCCTCCTGGGGTGAGGCGTCGATGAAGTGGAAGACCGTGCCGCCCTCCATTTCCAGCGACGGCCGCGGGTGGTGGGTCAGCACGAACACCGGGGTGTGGAACGGCGGGTTCTCTCCCCACCAGCCCTTCCACTCCTCGTCCGTCCACGGGCCTCGCTGCGGCCCAAACTTGTTGCGGCCCATGATCTCCGCCCCGATCCCGGGCCCCCAGGTCCAGGCGAGGGCGTCGTCGACACCGCTGCCGCCGCCCGCCCGGCCGTGCATCTCGTTGAAGGCGCGGGTCTGGAAGAACCACTCGACCAGCCGAGTCCCGGCATGCCCGAACGGGGCCTCCAGCCCCTGCCCCTCCCCGGCGGCGAACCCGTCCAGGGACACGCTGAAGTTGTGCACGCGTACTCGCGACATGACATTCACGCCTCTCACTCGGACCCGGGAGTCGAACCGAGCCTAGACGCGCCCACTGACGTCGAGCCCCGCGCCACAGCGCAGCACCCGCCCGGACGGTCGAACCCGAGGGGACGGCCCGCGGGGTGAGCTTGCCCCGATCATGGTGCCCGCCCCGCGGCGACCGCAATGACGACGTCGTCGCAGATCCGGCCACAGGGTCGGTCACCGGACCGCCGTCGACAGGATGCCCGCTGTCGAGCCACGACAGCGGGCACCCACTTCGAGCCCGCCCACCGGCCGAAGGCTGCGAGTGGCCGCTGCACGGCCTCGAACCGAACCGCGAGCGTCTCGAAGCGCGTAGCCACAGCACGGTTGCGCTTGAGACGGCCGATCGCGCACCCCACCGCGTGCCGGGCCTTGTCACCCTCGGGGTCGAACGCAGGCGGTCGGCCACCAGCGGACCTGGTCGACCGGCTCCGCGATCCTGCACCGGACTCCACACCTGCGCAGGCAAGCACGGTGGCGGCCGATGAGTACGCTTCGTCGGCCCGCACCCGAACCGGAGTCCGCCGCGGACGACCCCGGCCCAGCCTTGATACCCGGATCACCTTCAGCGCCGGCACGAACTGTGGACTGTCACCGCGCTGACCTGCCGTCACCAGCAACGACAACGGCTTCCGGCCCTACTCACACGCCAGGTGGATCTTCGTGCCGAGCCCGCCCCGCTGCGCGGAGCTCCGGCAGTCAGCAGGCGACGCCGGTGAGTGTGGCTGTCGGCACGGTGACGTTCACGAACTCGACGGTGGAGACGCCGGTCGGGACCATGTAGGTGATGGTCTGGTATTCCACGCTCAGCCCGAACCTCTGGCCTGCGGGGATGGTGATGTCCCATCCGGTGTTCTGGGTGATCGTGGCGTTCAACTTGGTGCCGAGGGTGGCCGTGAGGACCTCGAAAGCCTTCGCGGAGGCGTTCGTGCTGACCTCGTAGTTGACGTTGTACGAGGAGTTGCGGGTGAACTTCTGGTCCTTGGTGGAGGTGTTCTGCAGGCAGTCCTGGACGACGGTCCACTTCTGGCCGTAGCTGTAGGGCCTGGCGAAGGTGCCTCCGTTCGAGCCGCCAGGGACGCCCGAGCCGCCGGGGACGGGGGCGACGGCGGGAGCCGCCGGGATGCGCGGCGGCTGCGCCCGACCCACGATGACGACGGTATCCCCGTCGAACGTCTCACCGATCTCGCCGCTGCTCCAGTCGATCGTCTCCGAGAAGCTGCCGCCGCACTCCAGGTCGTCGGATCCGGGGGTCAAGATGGTGCAGTCGTGGGCGGCGGCCAGGGTCGGTGCCACCACCGCAGGCACGGAGGTGAGCAACGATGCGCCGAGTGCCGCGGCGACCAGGGACGTCCTGAGCTTCATGGGTACTCCTTCGGGGTTTCGCGTCGGGGAAGCGCGCCGGACGGCTCGACAACCGGTCGGCGCGGCGCAAACACTGACACAGCCTCAGCAGATAAGCCAGTATGAATCTGAATCCAATACGCATATGCTGAGATGAACGAGCGCGAGGAGCTCGGGGGAGGGGAGACGCTCAGTGACGGCAGAGCGGTCGGCTGTACCGAGCACCCTCGCGGCCCGCATCGAGCGGCTCTTCCGGACCGCCGTCCGCCGGCCGGGGGGCGAGCCGTGCACCAACGAGGAGGTCGCCCGGGCCTGCCGGGAGGCGACCGGCAGGAGCTTCTCGGCCGTCTACCTCTGGCAGTTGCGCACCGGGCGGCGCGACAACCCGACCAAGCGTCACCTTGAGTCCCTGGCGCACTACTTCCAGGTGCCACCCGCGTACTTCTTCGAGGACGAGCAGGGCGCGCGGCTCGCCGACGAACTGGAGCTGATCGGGGCGCTGCGGGACGCCGGGGTCCGCGAGGTTGTGCTCCGGGCGGTGACCCTCTCGCCGGACGGGCTCGGTACCATCAGCGACATGATCGAGGCGATCGCGCGCCGGGAGGGGAGAATCCGACAGTGATCTTGCGGAGACGCCCCCCGGGGACACACGGGCCGGCGGCCCAGCACGTCGGGTCGCCGGCGGAACGGCGCAGCCTCTGGCGGCGCTGTGAGCGGATCGCGGCGACGCTGGCCCTGCCGGAACCGTTCGAACTGCCTGCCCTCGCCGAGACGTTGT
>NZ_JBIURH010000097.1:0-13227 GCF_044740765.1 Kitasatospora sp. NPDC088346 | reverse complement strand
GTACCTCACCCCACTCGAAACCCGAGCCAGACTGCAGCACGACTTCACCCCCGCAGCGTAAGCACCCGCTGTCCAGTTCCAAGGGGGAACTTCAGTTCGTCCAGGTCAGCCGAGTGCGCCCGGCTTCACACGTCCATCCCGGCCCTCCGGTGGCCCACGAGATGCTCGAGGCTGGCCTCACTCGCGACAAGCTCCTGCTGGAGCGCTGCGTGACTATGCGCTCCGTCCACCTGGGCTCCTCCGCCGCCGACCACGCCCTGCACGGCTACCTCGCCGAACTCTCCTGGGCCGGGGCCAGGATCATCCTCACCGTGCAAACCCTCCCGATGCGGATGATCCTGTCCGACGGCTCCCCCGCCGTCCCCGCCGAACTCCGCCGCCCTGGTGGTCCGCGGCGAGCAGTTGGTCGCCGTCTTCCAGCCACCACGAGATCCTCCGGATGCTCGCCTCCGGCCTCACCGACGAAGCTATGTCCCGCTGCCTCGCCATCTCCGAACGCACCATCCGCCGCCTGGTCGCCGAAATCACCCAACTCGGCTGGCTCGACGACACCGCCCCGCCTCCACTGCCCCGGGGCCTGACCGTCGGGCCGGTGCACCCCACCAGACGGATCACCCACCCCGGTGGTGTCAGTCGCCCGCTAGACCGCGGGCACGCCGGTAGTCCTTGATCAGCCCGCTGGACAGCCGTCCGCGCTCGCTGATCACCCGCCCCTGGCCCTTGGCCCACTTCCGGACCAGCCTCGGATCCACGCCCTCGGCCGCCGTCACGGCTACGGCCCCGACTGCGGCCCCCCGCTCCTGCCGTGGCGCCGGCACGGGGACTGACTGCGGGGACGGCTCGGGCGAGTCCGTGACCGCCCCTCCCGCAGCGGCGCTTGCACCACCGGCGGCGTCGATCACCGCAGCCAGCGCCCGCAGCCGAGCGGCGACCAGGGCTGGCGGCACCGTGACGACGTGATCGCCGTGGTGCTGCGCCACCGCGGCCACGAAGGGCGACGCCATGAACTCCAGGGCCTCCTCGATCTCCTGCCGCTCCAGCGGCGTCTCCAAGGCCCCCTTGGTCTCCCGCCAGATGTCGCGCACCCCCAACGCACCGGCACTGTGCTCGATGTCGACGGGATCGTTCCCGCTCCGCCACAAGGCGAGCAGCACCTGGCTCAGCACGTCCTGCCGCCGCTCCGCCGCCTGCCAGACCGGTTCGAGCACGCTCGCGTCCGTCACGGTCACCAGCCCGGAGATCTCGTGCGGTGCCAGCGGGGTGCGACCGTGACGCAGCACAGCGTCCGCGAGCTGCTCCGCAGTCAGCAGGGCGACCCCGCCGTCGGCCGCCTCTCGCTGCACCCGGGGGTCGAACCGGGGCCCAACCAACAGGGTGTGCTGCGCTCCGTGGCGCGCCCGGTGCTCGCCCAGCCGCAAGAACTTGACGTCCTGGTCCGTGACCAGCCCCGCTCCGTCCGTCTTGGCCTCCACCGCGACCCGCAGCTGGCCGGTCGGCGACCGCCACAGGTCGATGACCACATCGGTCTTCTTCGGCCCGCTGTGGGCCTCGACCTCCAGCCCGAGCGCACGGAAGGCCCCGGCAACCGCCCGCTCGAACCGCTGGTAGTCCGCACTGTCGGTCGCCGCCCGGACGATCTCGGCGGCCAGCAGCTCCCGCCAGTCCGGGACGTCAGCGACGCTCTCCGTCGTCCGCGGCGGATCGGGGCGCTCCCCGACCGCTCCGCCCGCCGGATCGGTGTCGTCCGACGGGTCGAGCAGCGGGAGCGTTCCGACCAGCGCGGTCCCCAATTCCGTCCTCCGGATGACCAGTCCGATCCGCTCGGCCAGCCCGGTCTCCAGCAGCAGCGCGACGCGACGCGTCGTCTCCTCCCGGGTGAGCTGCACACCGGGATACCTGCGGGCCAACAGGCCCACGAGCCCAGCAGCCTTCACCTCGTCGGCGATCGCGTCCAGGGTCTCCCCGACCAACGCGACCCTCATGTGCAGCAGCCGGATGAGATCCAGTGCTTCGCCCGAAGCCAGGCAGCTCGCCCCGAGGTCACTCGCGGCGAACGCGTCGGCCCCCACCTGGGTCAGGAACCCCAACGCCCGCAAGGTCTGCAAGGTCTGCTCTGCGGAGGATTCCGAAACGCCGAACTCCTCGACGCAGAAGTCCGTGAAACCGTCCCGGTCGATCTCGGGAACGGCCGCGTTCACCAGACGGCTGATTCCCTCCACCCGCCACCCACCCGCGACGTAACCCGTAGGAATTTTCCGCTCTCGCAGCGCCGCCTGGTCAAGGCCCTCCAGGCCAGCCGCCAACAGGGCAGGCGGCGGCGGGAGTTCGAGATCCGTGACCGGGCTCTTGCGACGGTGTGCCAGATCCTCCGGCTTCGCCAGCTCCAGGAGCGGCAGGAACCGCCGGCCCCGTTCGGTCAGGACGATCCTGCCGTTGCTCCAGAATTCGACCAGCCCGGCAGCCCGGAGCCAGTACACACGACGGCGCACCTGATCGAGCGATTCCCAGCCGAGGCCGTACTGCTCGACCGCCACCCTGTTCAGCTCGATGTGGGTCGTCCCCTCCCCGACACCGGCGAGCGCCTCCCCGATGAACCTGACGTTCGCGTGGAGCACCCCGATCAGGTAGAGCTCGTCACCGGCAGCGAGGAAGTGACGGGCTGCCTCCGTGAGCCTAAGACGCATCGGGCGCCCCTCGCGCACCAGCAGCCCACAGGTGCCCACGAGGTGCACTACCTTGCGGAGTTGGGTCGGAGTGTCGGCCCCGGGCCAGGTGAAGGACCGGTCGTAGCCGGAGTCCCTCGCAACGTCCACCAGGAACGCCCTGAGATTTCCGATGATCTCCGTCGGACCGCCCGGAACGTACGGTGCGCCCCCGGCGCGAGCTGGCCACGGAAGGACCTTCGGAAACTCGCCCGGAGTCAATTGCCGCTCTGAATTCACTGGCTGCCCTCATTATTTGCACGATCACAAGCACCATCGGAGATGCTTTCACTGGCACAGGATGTGCGATGAACATCCTCAATAAGCCGAGAAGTCCGAGATTCGATGAACTGTGAAAGAAGGTGATCACAGAAGAACGGATCCGACTCGTCCTCGCGAGCCGCACCCGGCCCGAAACCACAACGGCGCCCCGGCGCTTCGGCCAGCCGAAGTGCCGCACTACAGACGGGAGGGGCCAAGCCCTTTCCCAGCAGGTGGGCCGCCAGGGGTTCGAACCCTGAACCTACGGGTTAAAACCTTGTCCTACGCGGTGATCTTCGCCAGTCGTTTGTGACAGGTGATGAGGGCGGCGAGGTCACAGAAGGCCAGGTATAGCAGGTGGTCGCGCTCGTAGCGGCGGGCGATGCGGCGGTAGCTAGTGAGCCAGGCCATGGCCCGCTCAATCACCCAACGGTGGCGGCTCAGAGTCTGGCTCGACTCAAGGCCCTTGCGCCCGATCCGGAGCAGGATCTGCTGCAGCCATCACCGCAGATCGGGGCTGCCATAGGCCTTGTCCGCGTGGACCCTGCGGGGCGATAGTGCAGGCCCCGTTCCGGGTCGTGTTTCATCTGGAGGACCTGGACCAGCGGGATCAGTCCGTGCTGGCTGTGGCCGTTGCCGGCCGAGATGCCGACAACCGAGTCCACGACCATCCGCGATACGTCGAGCGCTTCCGCGGCGGCCAGGCGTTCCAGCACCGCCTGCCGCAGCCGGCCCCACAGCCCGTCCCTGGTCCAGATCGTGAAGCGGCGGTGCACCGTCGACTTCGACAGCCCGAAGCACGGCGGTAGATGCCGCCACGCACACCCGGTCCTCAGCACGTAAACAATCGCGGCCAGCACCGCCTCGTCGTCCAAATTCGCCGTCCCACCGCCCTGCGGACGCACCCGCGCCAACCAGTCCATAGCGGGACAGCCCATGCCGGGAACTCCGGCGCGACCGGGGCCGTAAGCCCCCCGATGCACGATGCCGTCCGAGCCCGCTGCGGCCAGGCTCGCTCCCCCGTTCTGACCGACTCGTGCTCTCCTGGCGGCTGGTCCCGGGGTCAGGATTTCCCCGGTGCCAGATCGGCGACGAGCCGGTCGAGTGCCGATTCCTCGTGCAGGGCCACGTTCAGTACCGTCATGGCGGCGGCGAGGTCGACGTCCCAGCTCGCCTCCACCGGGGCGCCGACGAGCGGGAGGCCAGGGCTGCCCTGGTCCCGCGCGTGGGCGGCGAGTTGTTCGTAGTCCTCGACTGCCATCCGCCACGGCAGGGCCGAGTACCGTCGGATGACGCGGTTGGCGAGCGCGATGCCCGGCCAGTCGAAGTCTCCGTGGTACAGCAGCAGCAAGCCGGCGTCCGCGAGGGTATCGAGGAGTTCGAGGACGACGGTGGAGGCGCTGCCCGAGGTGCAGACCAGAGCGCCCCCACAGCGGGCGTCGGCCGCCGCCTCGACCACTCGGGGGTTCTCGCAGATGTGCACCAGGGTGTCCGAGGGCGGTACGGCATTCAGCTCGCGCAGTTCACGCAGTGTCAGGTGGGATTCGGCATGGTGGTCGGCCCGTTCCCGCAGAGCCCGTTCGCGCCATCCGTGGCCCACTGGACGCAGGCCGTAGGTGAGCACGGTGCTCGATACCTCGTCGGGGACGACGGCTGCAGCCCGCCACAGGGCTCGCCGACCGGGCGCGTGCTCGGGCGGCTCACTACCCATGGCCCGCGCGATGCCGCGCAGGACCAGGCGGGACAGGACCGTGTCGTCGTCCAGGCCGTGTGCCGTGCCGGTCACCCGGGTCGCGAGCTCCCCGCGGCCGTACGGTGCTGCCTCCTCGTCCCGGTCGGACCGGAGCAGCCCGAGGACTCGGATCGCCTGGTGGAGCACGCCCGCCGCGTCCCGGGGCGCGAGCCTGCCGAGCGCACCGGTGCGGCGCAGGTCGTCGAGCCAGCTGCCCACCCAGTCCTGACCGGCCAGCGGCGATGCAGCGATCGCCGCTTCGGCCGCCGTCCACAAGGCGGCCCGCTCCTGCCGTCCGATGTCCCGCGCCGCCCGCCGGTCGGTCAGCGACAGCCCCAACTGTTCGACGGCTGCGACCAGCCCGCAGCCTGCCGCAGAGGCTCGCAGCCTGCTGTCCAGGTCCGCCAGGCGGATCGTGGCGGTACCGGTGGTGACCCGGCGGCCGAGCAGCAGGGACAGGGCCTCGCGCTCAGCCGCGGTGCAGGCGGCCAGCCGAACGCTGCCGCTCGGCTGGAGCCCGTTGCGTTCCAGCCGGTGGTGGACCGCTGTCCACATCCGGCCAAGGTCCGGCCGGGCCAGGAACTCACGGGTCTGCGGCGGAAGCGTCACACAGTCACCAGACGGCGGTTGCGTCCGTTCCAGGTGTAGTGCAGCGTGGCGACACCGCGCACGTGCGGGTCGCGCAGGCACTCGTAGATCTGGAGTGCGGGCACGTCGGGCCAGGTGCCCATCAGGCGCTCGCTGGTCAGGACGAAGTCGAGGTCGAGATCGACGAGGATGCGGCCGAGTCGGCCGTGGGTCGGCTCGTCGACCTTGGCGAAGGCATCGTCGAGAAGGATCAGCCTGGGCGCCCGCGGGGCGGTCTCGGCGAGGGTGGTGAAGTGTGCGGCGGCGGCCGCGAAGAGTGCAAGGTAGGAGAGGACCCGCTGCTCGCCCTGGCTGAGCCCGGTCCGCCCGGTGAACTTGCGTCGGCGGGCAGTGGACGTGTCGTCCAGCACCCACGGCTGGAAGGTGAACCACGTCCGGTAGTCGAGCGCGGTCCGCAGGTGCGCGGCATAGCCCACGGCCGGGTCGGCGCGGCGCGCGTCCTCAATGCGGCGCTGCAGGACCTGCCTCAGCTGCTCCGTCTGCTCGCGGGTGCGCAACCCCGATGGGCTGCGCAGGAGTTCGACGGCTGCCTGGATGTCCGCGTCGACGGTGTCGGCCAGTCGCCAGTCGAGTTCCACTCCGAGGCCGTGCGAGGTGCGGACGGACCGCAGGGTGGTGTTGAGCGCGTCGACCAGGGCTCCTGCGGCGAGCAGCTGGGTGGACAGGTGGTCGCCTAGCTCTCCGGTGAGGAAGCGTTGGAAGACTTCGCGCTCGCGGTCGGTGAGCCGGGCCCGGGCGTCGTCGGCCTGCCTGGCGATGCGTTCGCCGACCAGCGCCACGTCGTGCGGGCCGGTGTCGTCGACGAGCCGGCAGACCTTGATGCCGTCGGGCTCCTCCAGGGTCGCGTCGTAGCCGCCGGCGAGTTGGTCGCGCAGTTCGTTGAACCGGTTGAGCAGCGCGGTGTCGGAGACGTCGCGGCGCTCGGGGTCCAGGGCGCACTGCACCGCCTCGACAAGGGCCTGCAGGGCTCGCAGCCTGGTCCTGACGTCCTCCTGGGCCGGGTCCGGGATCGACAGCTCACCTGCGAGCTCGCCCAGTGCCGCGCCGCGCACGATGTCGGGTGTCGCCAGGGCGGTCCGCAGGGCGCGTCCGCACCGGATCACCTCGGCCTCCTGCGCCTGGAGCTCGTCGTGCCTGGTCCGCTCGTCCAGCTCGCCGCGCACCACGTCGTCGTGCAGGCGCGCGGCTGTGCGGCGTGCTTTGGGCAGCTCTTCGCCGATCTCGTCGAGGCGCCGGACGATGGTCTGTTCCTCGGCGAGGATGTCCTGCTCGGTCGCTCCGACCGCGCCCTCCAATGTGCGGATCTCCCGGCGAGCCTTCGCCAACGCGTCCGCCCGCCGCGCGTACTCCAGCTCGGCCTCCTCCCGGGCGGTGCGGGCCCGCTCATAGCTGCGGCGTTCGTCGCGGTGGGCGGTGAGGCCCTCGGCGGTGGCGTCGACGCTTCCGCGCAGTCGTCGGGTTCCGTCGGCCAGGGCGTCCAGCGCGGACCGTACGGTGAGCAGCGCGTCCCGGTCGGCCGGTAGGTCGTGCGCGGCGGCGGTGGCGTCGGCGCGGCGGCGGGCGTCGACGCAGGCGGATCGGGCGTTCTGGGCGGCGCGGGCCGCCGTCGCGGCCTGCTGCCGCAAGCCGGCCGCGACCCGCTCGGTCTCCTCCAGGCGTGCCCAGACGCCGGTGAGCTGCTGATCACGCGGCGGACGCCGCAGCAGTTCGAGGTCGGCCTGACGCTCGGTGAGTTCCCCCAGCTCGGACTGCGCGGCCCGTGCCTCGTCTTCGAGGCTTGCGAGGCGTTCGGCGAGCTCGGCGATGCGGCGCAGGCGGGTCTGTGCCCGGACCTCCGCGCCGACGTACTCCGCCACCGGCTTGGTGTGGGCACCGCTGGTGACGCCGAGCCGCCAGCGGCCGTCCGCGCTCACCGCTCCGCCCGCTGCCGTGCCGAGCGGGGCGCCGGCCGGGACCAGGGCAACGGCCGCCAGGATGCGGGAGACCTGCGCTGCCGTCACGCCGCTGTCGCCGGTGGGCACGGGGTGCAGAGCCTCGGCGAGTGACGGGCCGACGGCGGGCATGGTGGCTGTGAGCACGGTGTCCAGGGTGAGTGGGTCGAGCAGCGCGCCGTCCGCGCCGACCCAGGCGTCCAGGATCCCCGATGCCTCCAACGCCGCCTCGATACCGGCTCGTTCGGTCTCGCTCAGCTGCGGGGCGAAGTCGACGAGCCGGTACAGCGGGGCGCCGGTGCGCGGGGATCGTGGGGCGTCGCGGTGCGGCGGCTTCGGCGGGACCGGGTCGCTGCGCTTCTCCCATTCGGCCTTCTCGGCGCGGACGGCGTCGAGCGCCCGGGTGAGGTCGTGTGAGCGGAAAGCGGCTCGTTCACGCCGGTCCGCCAGGTCGCGCCGGTACGGCTCGAGCGCCTGGAACGCGGCGGACGTCACCTCCTCCGCGACCGAGGCGGGCAGCGTGCGGTCCTCGAAGGACGCTTCCGCGGAGGGGTCGCGTCCTACTGCGGCGCGCACGCCGCCGGCCGGTGCCCCTGATCGCTCCTCCAGCCGGTCCGCCCATGCCTCGACCTCGGCCGCGTACGCCGCGCTCGCCGTGACGACCGCCGCCTCGCGCTCCGTCACCCGGTCGGCCTCGGCCTGGACCTGCTCTTCGAGGCGTTCGTGCTCGGTGTCCGCCTCCCGTGCCTTCGTTTCGGCCTCGCGCAGCCCCTCGAGGAGGCCGGCGAGTTCCCCGACGCTACGGAGCCGGGTCTTCACCATCGGTTCGGCGGCGGCGAGTCGGGTGCTCCAGGAGCGCAGGGAGGCCGCTGTCCCGGTGGTGTCGCAGGCCTCCACCCGCTCGGTGTGCATCGAGGCGGTGTCTCCGTCCGGATCGGTGACCTCCTGCTCGGCCGCCGCGGCGAGCACCGAGGCGGTGCCGCCGACCGGATCGCCGAGATGCACCGGCGCCAGCCCGGACCGTTCAGCCTGCCCGCACAGTTCGCGGTGGGCCGCGCCCAGCTCGCGCAGTTGCCCTGCCGTCCGCCCGGCTCCCGCGGTGAGCGCGGACCCGGCGGCCGCCTGCGCGTCGTGGGCCCGCCTGAGCGCCGTGTGGGTGGCCCGGGCCGTCGCCTGGATCGCCGCCACGGTGCGACGTCGCTCGCCCAGTTCGTGCAGGCTCCGGTAGCCGGAACTCGCCCGCAGGGTGGCCAGGTCCGCCTCGGCCGTCGCGTGCTCCTGCGCCAGCACGTCGTGCCGCTCGGCGGCCTCGGCCTCCTCGGTGCGCAGCGCGGTGACCTTCCTGGTGGCCTCTCCGGCGCCGAGCCTGCGCTCGGCGAGCGTGCGGAGCTCGGCGAGGACCTCGCTCGACCGCCGGCGCAGGGCCCCTTGGAGGTAGCCGCGGTAACTGCCCAGGAACCGGCGAAGCGCCTCGTCCGTCCGCTCCAGCCGCCCGAGGTCGGTGCGGACGCTGTCCAGGTCGTCGAGGTTGCGGGCGACACTGTCGATCACGTCCTCGTCGAGCGCCGGTAGGGTCTCACCGAGGACGGTCACCAGGCCGCCGGACTCGATCCGGTCCCCGGTGGTCGGGCGACGCAGTCGGTGCAGCAGCTGGGTGAGGTTGCGGTAGCGGGCGGCGTCGGCCAGTCCGAACAGTTCGCGGGCCACCCTGGCGCGGTGGTCGGCGGGCCGGTCCAGCACGTTGTCGGCGCCGACGGCGGACCGCAGCCGGTCCAGTGGCAGCGGCTGCCCGGACTCGACGAGGTCGAGGTCCTCCCCCACGCGCAGTGCGGTCGTGAAGAAGAACGGCTTGGCCGAGTTGGTGGACTTCGACGCGCTGACGGCGGCGCCGACTGTCAGGTGGTGCTCGGTGCCGTCCTCGTCCACCCGGCGGAACTCGACCCACAGGTACCCGAGGCGGTTGGTCTGCTGGAAGCCGTCGAGCATCAGCCAGGCCAGCGTGGTGCGACCGGTCCCGGTCGCGTCGAGGGCGCGGGCGTCCGCGTCGAGCAGGTAGGGCAGCAGCATCTCCAGGGCCTTGGACTTGCCCGCGCCGTTCTTCCCGCGCAGCAGCAGACGGCCGCCGCCGAACAGGAACTCCTGCCGGTCGTACTGCCAGACGTTGAGGATCCCGGCCCGGTTGAGCCGGAAGCGGTGCGGGGCCGCGTGCTGCGGGAGCGGCTGGATCCGGTTCACGAGGGGGTCTCTCCGATCAGGTCGGTCTGCGGGGGGCGTCGATCGGCGCGCTTGATCGAGACGGCCGTGGCGTACCGGGCGGCGACGGCGAGCAACACCCACTCGCCAGTGGCGCCGGGCCGAGCCGCGGACACGTCGGTGACCGCCCGGCCGTCGCCGGCCGAGACCTGGTACTGCGGCGGCACCCCGTGGCCGTCGGAGCGCAGCCGGCCCGCCCGGGCCACCAACCTCATGCGGCTGAGGAGTTCGAGGACGTCAGCGCGCAGGGCGGACGGGTCCTCCAGGTATCCGCGATGCCAGTTCGCGCGCCGCCCGTACTGGTCGAGCAACTCGTCGACCAGCTCGCCGACCAGGCCCGGCGGGATCGGCACGCCCACGGTCAGGCGGCCACCGGTCGCCGGGTGGCCTGCTTCCTCGGGGCGCAGCCGTGCCACCAGGCGGTCGACCAGGAGCAGCGCGGCCTGCGCGACCGTCCCGGTGCCGGGGAGCTGGAGATCCGTCAGCTCGTCCTCCGGATCGATCATGGCGATGCCCTCGGCGCGGATCTCGGCTTCCAGGCCGAGCAGTTCAGCGAAGGCCTGCGCCTCTCGCCGCTGGCGGGTGCGCAGCCATTCGCGTTCGGCGTCGGTGAGCTCGTCGAGGTAGACGGCAGGGGTCTCCACCAGTCGCCGGCGCACGTACGTCCGCGGCCCGCCGAATCCGGGGTCGGCGGCGCGCAGGACAAGGTCAGCACCGTCGCTGCTGTGGCTCAGCGGGCCTGCCACGATCGAGCGAGCGATGTCCCGGTTGACGGTCAACAGGGCCTCGCCGTCCCGCTCCGCGGCGACCGAGCCGACGCTCCCCTCGGTCTCGGTCAACGCGCCCCAGACGACGAGTTGGCGAAGAGCCGCCGCGAGCGTGCGCTTCTCCACCGCCCGGCCGGAATCGTCGACCACCAGGCCCGCGTCGGCCGCCGCCGCCCGAAGGTCGGCCACCAACCGGGACAGCAACAGCTGTTCGGGTGCGGTCACCAGCACGGACAGGGCCAGCGCCAGGTAGGCGTAGGTGCGCGGAGTGAACGGCGTACCGGTCGAGCGCTCCATCCGGTGCCCGGAGCCCGGTCCGAGGCCCGCCTTGAACAGGCGCGCGTACGACGCCTCCACCAACAGGCGGTAGCCCAGGACCTGCTGGAACCGCGGGACCAGCCAGTCCGCGTGCCGGCGCACCAGCGGGAAGGTGTCGGCGTGCGGCCCGTCGGCGGTCACCAGCGGGTGGCGTAGCAGCAGCCGGGCGGCGCTGCGCCGCTCGGCGGTGAGAGCGACGTCGTGCGAGGAGGGCAGTGCCATCAGGCGCTCGCCTCCTCGACCGCGTCGCCCCGGCCGGCCCCTTCGGCGGCGGTGATCCCGATTTCCACGTCGTCGACCACCAGGTCTCCGTCGACCGAGCGCAGCATGGTCGTGCGTCCCGGTACCCGGCGCAGCGTCAGGCGCAGGTCCAGTTCGGCTTCGACGGCGTGAGCGTCCTGCAGGCCGAACCCGTGCGGCGCGGGCGGCTCGGCCCACCGCAGCATCGAGTTCCCGAGCGCCGCGGTCAGCAGCTCCAGCAGCAGTGCCATGGCAGGGGCGCTCAGCCGCACCTGACCGAACCGGTCGGCGACGCTGCGGAGTTCGTCGGCTGCCTCCCGTCGGGCGGCAGCCTGCTCGCGGGCCGCCGCGAGCAGCCGGGCCTTCTGCTCCGAGTGGTCCTCCACGGCGGCCGCCCGGCCGCGCGGCGCCCGGCTGCCGCGCTCACGCAGCGCCACCGGCACCTCGACCGTCGGACCGCTCCACCAGCTGACATAGGCCGGCACGGTACCGTCCGGGTCCGGGGCGAGGCCGAGGTGCCGTGCGCTGTAGAGCCCGAACGCCGCAACCGCGAGGTCGTGCGCTCCCTCGGGGTCGGCGGCGTCGAACCAAGCCGCCAGCCGCAGCAGATCCCGGCGGCGCGACATCTCCCCCGATGCCGAACGCAGCATCCGCTTGGCGTTGGCCAGCAGCGACTGCAGCGCGCGCAACGTCGCGTCCCGCAGCTGGTCGACCTGGCTACCCCGCCCACCCGTGTCCACGAACCAGTCGCGCAACGCCTCCCAGTCAGCGAGTTCGCGCCCCCGGCTGCGCTGCACGCGGATCTCGGGCAAGCCGTCGCCCAGGGCGCCCAACCCCGTGGCATGCGCGCCGATCAACTTCAGCAGCTCCTCCAGGTCCGGCCAGAGCCGGCCCAGGGTGGCCGCGATCCTCGGCGACCGGAAGGCGACTTCCTCCGTGATCGCCTCCACGTAGTCCAGCAGCAGCTCCTTGAACCCCTGGTACTCGGCGCCGTCCAGGTCGTACCGGGCCAGCACCTGGCCGAGGTAGGCATAGAAGTCCCTTACCGACTCGGCGAATTCGGCGAACTGCACGAACAGCGTGCTGACCTTTTCGAGCGCCTCCTGCGGATCGAGACCACCCGGCCGGCCGACGGCAGCGGCAATCTCACGCAACCCGCGGTCGACCAGGGCCAGCAGCTCACTGCTGACCTCGCGTGCAGCATCGGCGCTCGCCAGCACCTCCTCGGCATCGCGCTGCACCTGCTCGCCGAGCTTCGAGAGCTGGTATCGAGCGCGTGAACGCTGGTACTCGGCAATGCTGGCAGCCTTCACCGTGTGGCTGCTGCGCAGCAGGTTCCCCCACTTCACCAGCTGCTCCAGCCGCACCGTCACCACATCGGCGCTGGGCTGTCCTTGCCACGCCGCATCCCGCGCGAGCCTGGCTACCACGTCCGGCACGGCGAGGTCCGCGAGGAGCGTCGAACAGAAGACCCGCATGACGGCCACGTACTCAAGGCGCTCGGGGGCGCTCAGGTAGGAGTACGCGGCGAGGCGCTGCCAGACGCCGTCACCGGCCGACGACAGCGCAGACGCGGAGTCAGGGAGTTCGTCCGAACGGTGCGGGACTGGATGGTCCATGAAGTCGAGGTTACGAGATGCCACCGGCACCTCAGCCCCGAACCGGGAAAGTCGATCACCGTTCCTCCCCTGCACCGTGCCCGACCAGCAGGAGGCGCGACCGCTCGCCGGTGACCCACTCAGACGGAACCAGGCAGTTGCCCGACAACGCCGCATGCGGCCCTCGCCGCCGCCCTCAACCACGTCGACGCGACCTACGAACGGCGCTCGATCGCGGACAGCAGCAATCTCCACCACTCCAGGTTCGACGAGATCACACCGGTCGACCGCGACGGTGGCCGGCAACTTTTCCGACCAGCCGATCAACACCTCCCGCACGCCGGGGGAAACCCAGGCCCCCGGGCATCCGCTCAACCTGCAAGGGCCAAGCGCGTCGAGCACGTCTTCGACTACCGGAACTGGTACACGTGGGAGATCTCGCTGACCCACCGGCCCTTCTCCGACGACCCGACCAGCGATACCGAGGTCTTCCAGACCGTCACCCCACGCCGCAACCCGCTGGCCTGGCTCTCCGCAGGCGAGAAGCGCCTGGCAATCATGCTTCCACTGCTCGCAGCCGCCCACGCGTTCTACTCCACTCCGGCTACGAAGGCCCGCGGGCGATCTTCATCGACGAACTGAACGCCGCCCTCGACGCCCCGAACCTGCGCATGCTGCTTGCCCTCCTGCCTGCGTTCCGCGTAATTCAGGGGCTCTGGAGTCCCTGCCGGGTTGAAGGTGCAGGTCAGCTGGGTGGGGGCTGGTGACGCGGTCGGA
>NZ_JBIURH010000096.1:0-14465 GCF_044740765.1 Kitasatospora sp. NPDC088346 | reverse complement strand
ACGCCGCCGCGAACACCGGATACCCGGCATACAACTCCGCACCCATACCCGCCCGCTGGCTCCCCTGCCCCGTGAACAGGAACGCCGTCCGGCCGGAGGGGGTCGTGGCGCCCTCGACAGGGGCGGACTCGCCTCGGGACAGGGCTTCCAGGGCGCGCAGGAGTTCCGTCCGGTCACTGCCGATCAGGGCGGCACGCCGGTCGTGGCTGCCCCGGGTGGTGGCCAGGGCGCGCGCGACCTCGGCAGGGTGCCAGGCGTCGTCCTCGGTCAGGCGGCGGTGCAGCCGGCCGGCCTGGGCGGCGAGGGCCTCGGGGGTCTTCGCGGAGAGCACCCACGGGACCGTGTCGGGCCCGCCGGGGGTTTCGGGGGCGGCCGCGGCCGGCTCGTCCGGGGCCTGCTCGATGACGGCGTGGGCGTTGGTGCCGCTGACGCCGAAGGAGGAGACGCCGGCCCGGCGGGGCTCGCCGGTCACCGGCCAGGGGCGGCGCCGGGTCAGCAGCTCGACGGCGCCGGCCGTCCAGTCGACGTGCGGCGACGGCTCGTCGACGTGCAGGGTCTGCGGCAGCACGCCGTGGCGCATCGCCATGACCATCTTGATGATGCCCGCCGCACCGGCCGCGGCCTGGGTGTGGCCGAGGTTGGACTTGACCGAGCCGAGCCACAGCGGCCGGTCGGCGGCACGCCCCTGGCCGTAGGTGGCGAGCAGCGCCTGTGCCTCGATCGGGTCGCCGAGGACGGTGCCGGTGCCGTGCGCCTCGACGGCGTCGACCTGGGCGGCCGACAGGCCCGCGTTGGCCAGGGCCTGCTGGATGACGCGCTGCTGGGCCGGGCCGTTGGGGGCGGTGAGGCCGTTGGAGGCGCCGTCCTGGTTGACGGCGGTGCCGCGGACCACGGCCAGCACCGGGTGCCCGTTGCGGCGCGCGTCGGAGAGACGTTCGACGAGCAGCATGCCGACGCCCTCGGCCCAGCTGGTCCCGTCGGCCGCGCCGGCGAAGGACTTGCAGCGCCCGTCGGCGGCCAGACCGCGCTGGCGGCTGAAGTCGACGAAGGTGTCGGGTGTCGACATCACGGTGACACCGCCGGCCAGCGCCATGGTGCACTCGCCGCTGCGCAGCGCCTGGCTCGCCAGGTGCAGGGCGACCAGCGAGGACGAGCAGGCGGTGTCGACGGTGACGGCGGGGCCCTCCAGGCCGAAGGTGTAGGAGACGCGCCCGGAGGCGACGCTGCCCGAGCTGCCGGTGCCGAGGTAGCCCTCGACGCCTTCGGGGATGGCGGGCAGGCGGGAGACGTAGTCGTGGTACATCACCCCGGCGAAGACACCGGTCCGGCTGCCGCGCAGGGTCGCCGGGTCGATCCCGGCGCGCTCGAACGCCTCCCAGGAGGCTTCGAGCAGCAGCCGCTGCTGCGGGTCCATGGCGAGCGCCTCACGCGGGTTGATGCCGAAGAAGTCGGCGTCGAAGGCGCCCGCGTCGTGCAGGAAGCCGCCCTCGCGGGCGTACGAGGTGCCCTGCCGCTCCGGGTCGGGGTCGTAGAGGGCGTCCAGGGGCCAACCGCGGTCGGTGGGGAAGGCGGAGACGCCGTCGCCGCCGTCGGCGACCAGCTGCCACAGCTCCTCCGGGGAGGTGACGCCGCCGGGGTAGCGGCAGGCCATCCCGATGATGGCGATCGGGTCGTCGTCCGGGACCGCGGCCGAGGCGGTCACGGCGGCGGGTGCGACGGTGCCTGCGAGCCGGGTGTCCAGCTGCCCGGCGAGGGCCTGCGGCGTCGGGTAGTCGAAGACCAGGGTGGCGGGCAGGCGCAGGCCGGTGGCAGCGGTCAGCCGGTTGCGCAGTTCCACGGCGGTCAGCGAGTCGAAGCCCAACTCCTTGAAAGCGAGGGTCGGTTCGACGGCGTCGGCGCCGCTGTGGCCGAGCACGGCGGCGACCTCGGTGGTGACCAGGCCGAGCAGGGCTCGGGTGCGCTCGGCGGCCGGGAGGGCGGCGAGCTGCCGGGCGAGGCCGTCCGCCGCGGTGTCCGCGCCGGCGGCCCGGGCTGCCGGGCGGCCGGGGGCGCGGACCAGACCGCGCAGCAGGGCGGGCAGGGCCGGGGAGGCGGCCTGGGTGCGCAGCGCGGCGAGGTCGAGCCGCATCGGGACGTAGGTGGCGCCGCCGAGTGCGGTGGCGGTGTCCAGCAGGGCCAGGCCCTCGGCGGAGGACAGCGCGGCGACGCCCGCGCGGTTGATGCGCTGCAGGTCCGCGGTGTCCAGGGTGCCGGTCATCCCGCTGCGTTCGGCCCACAGGCCCCAGGCGAGCGAGGTGGCGGGCAGGCCGCGGGCGTGCCGGTGGTGGGCGAGGGCGTCCAGGAAGGCGTTGGCGGCGGCGTAGTTGGCCTGGCCGGGGCCGCCGAGGGTGGCGGCTGCGGCGGAGAACAGGACGAAGGCGTCGAGGGGCTGTCCGGCGGTCAGCTCGTGCAGGTGCCAGGCGGCGTCGGCCTTGGGGCGCAGCACGGTGTCGAGGCGCTCGGGGGTGAGGGCGTCGAGGACGCCGTCGTCCAGGACCCCGGCGGTGTGCAGGACGGCGGTGAGCGGGTGGGCCGCGGGAATCTCGGCGAGCACCCGGGCGAGGGCTTCGCGGTCGGCGACGTCGCAGGCGGCGAGGGTGACGCTGGCGCCGGCCTCGGCGAGTTCGGACGCGAGTTCGGCGGCTCCGGGGGCCTCGATGCCGCGCCGGGAGAGCAGTAGCAGGTGGCGGGCGCCCCGGTCGGCGACCAGGTGGCGGGCGACGAGGGTGCCCAGGGTGCCGGTGGCGCCGGTGACCAGCACGGTGCCGTCGGGGTCGATGCCGCCGGTGCCCGGGGCGGTCCCGGGGGCGGGGTCGGCGTCGGGGGCGGGGTCGGCGTCGGGGGCGGGGGCGGGGGCGGCATCGGCGGTGACCCGGGAGAGCCTGGGCACGTACAGGGCGCCGGCCCGGAGGGCGAGTTGGGGTTCCTCGGAGGCGACGGCGGCGAGCAGGGCGGCCGGGGTGGCGGGGTCGTCGTCGAGGTCGGCGAGGACGAGGCGGCCGGGGTTCTCGGACTGGGCGGACCGTACCAGGCCCCAGACGGTGGCGGCGGCCAGGTCGGTGACGTCCTCGCCGGACAGGGCGGCGACGGCGCCGCGGGTGGTCAGCACCAGGCGGGTGTCGGCGAGCTCCTCCTCGGCCGACCACTGCTGGACGAGGGCGAGTGCCCGGGCGGCGACGGTGCGGGCGGCGGCCGGTGCGTCGGCGGTGCCGGGCCCGGCGACGAGGGTGGCCAGGACGGTGTGCGGTGCCTCCGCTCCGGCCCGGACGGCGGCGGCGAGTTCGGCCGGCGACCGGTGGACGGGCAGGGACAGGGACAGGGCGGTGGCCGGGTCCGTGCGGTCGTCCTCGGTGCCGAGCAGGGCCCAACCGGTGGCCGCGGGCGCGCCCGGGGTGGCGCTCTGCCAGGCGACGGTGAACAGCGACTCGTGGTGGACGGCCCGGGCGGCGTGCACCTGGGCGGCCGACACCGGGCGCAGCAGCAACGAGTCGACGGTGGCGACGGGAGTGCCGGTGGCGTCGGCGACGGTGACGGCGACGGCGTCCGGACCGGCCGGGGCGAGCCGTACCCGCAGGCTGTCGGCGCCGGCGGCGTGCAGGGTGACGCCGCGCCAGGCGAACGGGAGGCGTCCGGACTCGCTGGGTGCCAGCAGGGTGCCCATGCCGACGCCGTGCAGGGCGGCGTCCAGCAGGGCGGGGTGCAGGCCGAACAGGCGGGCGTCGGCCCGGGCCGGTTCGGGCAGGCGGACGTCGGCGTAGATCTCGTCGCCGAGCTGCCAGGCGGCGGTGAGGCCCTGGAAGGCGGGACCGTAGCCGAAGCCCGCCTCGGCGAGGTAGCCGTAGAGGCCGTCGGTGGGAACGGGGACGGCTCCGGCCGGCGGCCAGCTGGTCGCCCCGAGCGGTTCGGCGGGACGGTCCGCGGCGCGGTCGGCGGCCGGGGCGAGCAGGCCGGTGGCGTGCCGGGTCCAGGCGTGTTCGGCGGTCAGGGCGGCCGCGCCGGCGGCGCCGTCGGGTTCGGGCCGGGAGTGCAGGGTGAACGGGCGGCTTCCGGATTCGTCCGCGTCGCCGACGGCGAGCTGGAGCTGTACGGCGCCGTGCTCGGGCAGCACCAGCGGTGCCTGGAGGGTGAGTTCGGCGAGCCGGGGGGCACCGACGTGGTCGCCGGCCCGGACGGCGAGCTCGACGAAGGCGGTGCCGGGGAGCAGCACGGTCCCCATCACCGCGTGGTCGGCGAGCCAGGGGTGGGTCTGCAGCGAGAGCAGGCCGGTGAACAGGACGCCGTCGGCGTCGGCGAGGGCGACGGCCGCGCCGAGCAGCGGGTGGTCGGCGGCGCCGAGTCCGGCGGAGGTGACGTCGCCGAGCCAGCCGGCCGGGGGCTCGGGCCAGTGGCGGCGGCGCTGGAAGGCGTAGGTCGGCAGGTCGACGCGGTGGCCGCCCCAGGGCTGTGCGACGGCACGCCAGTCGGGTGCGGCGCCGTGCACGTGGGCGCGGGTGACGGCCGCCAGCAGGTGCGCCGCCTCCGGGCGGCCGGCGCGCAGGGCGGAAATCAGGGTGGCCGGGGCGGTCCCGGCGTCCGGGTCCGTGTCGAGGCTGTGCTGGGCGAGGGCGGTGAGCACGCCGTCGGGGCCGAGTTCCAGGTAGGTGGTGACGCCGTTGGCGTGCAGCCGGCGGACGGCGTCGTGGAAGCGGACGGCCTCGCGGACGTGGCGCACCCAGTACTCGGGCGAGCACAGTTCCCCGGCGGTCAGCGAGGTGCCGGTGACGGTGGAGACGATCGGGATCCGCGGCGCCCGGTAGGTGAGCGACTCGGCGACCGTGCGGAAGTCGTCCAGCATGCCGTCCATCAGTGGCGAGTGGAAGGCGTGGCTGACGGTGAGCCGCTTCGTCCGCCGGTCCGCGAGCTGCTCGACGACCCGCAGCACGGCGTCCTCGGCGCCGGAGACGACCACGGAGGTGGGCCCGTTGACGGCGGCGATCGCGACGTCCTCGGTGAGCAGCCGTACCACCTCGGCCTCGGTCGCCTCCACGGCGACCATCGCGCCGCCGGGCGGCAGCGCCTGCATCAGGCGGCCGCGCGCCGCGACCAGCCGTGCCGCGTCGGCCAGCGACAGGACGCCGGCGACGTGGGCGGCGGCCAGCTCGCCGATCGAGTGCCCGGCCAGGAAGTCGGCGTGCAGTCCCCAGGACTCCAGCAGCCGGAACAGCGCCACCTCCAGGGCGAACAGTGCCGGTTGGGCGTAGGCGGTCGCGTCGATCAGTCCGGCGTCGGCGACGGCTTCGCGCAGCGGACGGTCCAGCAGCGGGTCGAGCTCGGCGCAGACCGCGTCGTACGCCTCGCGGTATGCCGGGTGGGCGGCGTACAACTCCGCGCCCATGCCGGCCCGCTGGCTGCCCTGGCCGGTGAACAGGAACGCGGTACGGCCTTCGGCGGCGGCGGTGCCGCGGAGCAGCTGCGGTGCGGACTCGCCGGCGGCGAGGGCGTCGAGGCCGGCCAGCAGTTCGGTGCGGTCGGCGGCGAGGACGGCGGCCCGGTGGTCGAGCGCGGCGCGGCCGGTGGCGAGCGAGTGGGCGAGGTCGGCGGGGGCGGCTGCGGGGACGGTGTCCAGGTGGGCGCGCAGCCGGGCGGCCTGGGCGCGCAGGGCCTCGGCGGTCCGGCCCGAGACCAGGTGGGGCAGCGCGGCGGGAGCGGGGGCCGGCTCCGGGGCGGGCCCGGGCGCGGCGTCGGTCGCGGCTTCGAGCACGGGGGCCTGTTCGATGATGGCGTGCGCGTTGGTGCCGCTGACGCCGAACGAGGAGACGCCGGCGCGGCGCGGCTCCCCGGTCTCGGGCCAGGCCTGCGCCCGGTCGAGCAGGCGCACCCCGCCGGAGGCCCAGTCGACGTGCGGGGACGGCTCGTCGACGTGCAGGGTCTGCGGGAGCACGCCGTGCTGCATGGCGAGCACCATCTTGATGACGCCGGCGACACCGGCGGCGGCCTGGGTGTGGCCGAGGTTGGACTTGACCGAGCCGAGCCACAGCGGCTGCTCGGCCGGCCGCTCCAGCCCGTACGTGGCGAGCAGGGCCTGCGCCTCGATCGGGTCGCCGAGGACGGTGCCGGTGCCGTGCGCCTCGACGGCGTCGACCTGGGCGGGGGTGAGGCCCGCGTCGGCGAGTGCCTGGCGGATGACGCGCTGCTGGGAGGGGCCGTTCGGCGCGGTGAGGCCGTTGGAGGCGCCGTCCTGGTTGACGGCCGACCCGCGGAGCACGGCCAGCACCGGATGGCCGTTGCGGCGGGCGTCGGAGAGGCGTTCCAGCAGCAGCATGCCGACGCCCTCACCCCAGCCGGTGCCGTCGGCGGCGGCCGCGAAGGACTTGCAGCGGCCGTCGGGCGCGAGCCCGCGCTGACGGCTGAACTGGATGAACGCCCGGGGGCTGGACATCACGGTGACACCGCCGGCCAGGGCGAGCGAGCACTCGCGCTGGCGCAGGGCCTGGGCGGCGAGGTGCAGGGCGACCAGGGAGGAGGAGCAGGCGGTGTCGACGGTGACCGCCGGGCCCTCCAGCCCGAAGGTGTAGGACAGCCGCCCGGACAGCACGCTGGCCGCGTTCCCGGTCAGGGTGTAGCCCTCGACCCCCTCGGGGACCTGGTGCAGCAGGTCCCCGTAGTCCTGCCCGTTGGTGCCCGCGAAGACGCCGGTGCGGCTGCCCTTGAGGGAGGTCGGGTCGATGCCGGCGCGTTCCAGCACCTCCCAGGACGCCTCCAGCAGCAGGCGCTGCTGCGGGTCCATGCCGAGGGTCTCGCGGGGGCTGATCCCGAAGAACCCGGCGTCGAACTCGGTGGCGTCGTAGAGGAACCCGCCCTGGCTGGTGTAGCTGGTGCCCTGCTGGTCGGGGTCGTCGTCGAAGAGCGACCCGGTGTCCCAGCCGCGGTCGGTGGGGAAGTCCCCGACCGCGTCCCGGCCCTCGGCGACCAACTGCCAGAGCTCCTCCGGGGAGTTGACGCCGCCCGCGAACCGGCAGCTCATCGACACCAGCGCGATCGGCTCGGAGTCGCCGGCCTCCGCCTCGCGCAGCCGCTGGCGGGTCTGGTGGAGATCGGCCGTGACGCGCTTCAGATAGTCGAGGAGCTTTTCCTGGGACACTGTGGAACCTCACCCATGTCGATGGCGGCGGCCACTCGTCGGTGGCCGCGTGTGATGGCGGGCCGGATGAGGCCCTGCCCGGCAGGCCGGGCGCGTGCTGCGTGGGGCGGCGGCGGCCCGGGCCCGTGGACGGGCTCCGGGCGGGCCGCCGCCGGCCGGTGGTGCGGTCAGGCCATGCCCAGCTCCTGGTCGATGAAGGCGAACAGCTCGTCGGCGGAGGCCGCCTGGAGCTGCTCGGCGACCTGGAGGCCGGCCTCCCGCTCGCGCGGCGCGGCGCTCCAGCGGGTCAGCAGGGCCTGGAGGCGGGCGGCGACGTCCGCCCGCGTGTCGGCGTCCTCGGCGACCGTGGCCAGCGCTGCCTCCAGCCGGTCGAGGTCGCCGAGCGTGCCGCCCGTACCGCCCGCGGCGCCGGCCGGGACCAGCTCGGTCCGCAGCCGCTCGGCGAGCGCGGCCGGCGTCGGGAAGTCGAACACCAGCGTCGCGGGCAGCCGCAGCCCGGTGGCGGCGGCGAGCCGGTTGCGCAGCTCCAGCGCGGTCAGCGAGTCCAGGCCGAGTTCCTTGAAGGCCCGGCCGGCCCCGACCTCGTCCACGGATGCGTGCCCGAGCGAGGCGGCCGCGTGGCCCCGGACCAGGTCCAGGACGGTCTGGACGCGCTCCAGCTCCGCCATGCCGGCCAGGCGCCGCCGCAACTCGGCGGCGTCGGAGGCCGGCCCGTCGGCCGGGCCGGCCGGCGATCCGGCGGGGCGGCGGGCGCCGGGCAGTCCGTCGAGCAGTTCGTCGAGCAGGGCGGAGGCCCGTACGGCGGTGAATCCGGGGGCGAAACGCTCCCAGTCGACCGCCGCGACGGTCACCGCGGTCTCGTCCAGGTCAAGCGCCTGCTGGAGGGCCCCGATCGCCGACTCGGGGCGCATGGCGGGCAGCCCGGCCAGGTCGAGCCGGTCGCCGATCGCGCCGCCCGCGGCCATGCCGGTCTCGCCCCAGCGGCCCCAGGCCACCGAGGTGGCGGGCCGGCCCTGGGCGCGCCGGTGCTCGGCGAAGGCGTCCAGGTAGGCGTTGGCGGCGGCGTAGTTGGCCTGCCCGGCGTCGCCCAGGGTGCCGGCGATGCCGGAGAACAGGACGAACGCGGAGAGGTCGCGGTCCCGGGTCAGCTCGTCCAGTGCGAGCACCGCGTCCACCTTGGGGCGCAGCACCCGGGCGAACCGCTCGGGCGTCAACGCCTCCAGCACGCCGTCGTCCAGCACACCGGCGGTGTGCATCACGGCGGTGAGCGGCTGTTCGGCGGGGACGGTGGCGAGCAGCCCGGCGAGTGCGGCGCGGTCGGAGACGTCGCAGGACGCGATGGTGGTCCGGGCGCCGAGCGCGTCGAGCTCGGCGACGAGTTCGGCCGCGCCGTCGGCGTCCGGGCCCCGGCGGCTGGTGAGCAGCAGGTGCTCGGCACCGTTGCGGGCCAGCCAACGGGCCACGTGCGCACCGAGCGCGCCGGTGCCACCGGTCACCAGCACGGTGCCCGACGGCGTCCACCGCTCCCCCGACACCGGGCCGGCCGGCGCGTGCACCAGCCGCCGCACCAGCACACCCGACGCCCGCACCGCGACCTGGTCCTCACCACCGGTCCCGGCCAGGACGCCCGCGAGGCCGTCCAATACACGCTCGTCCAGTTGCTCCGGCAGGTCGACCAGACCACCCCAGCGCTGCGGGTGCTCCAGGGCCGCGACCCGGCCGAAGCCCCAGACCAGCGCCTGGGCCGGGTCGGACACCCGCTCCGTGCGGCCGGCCGCGACGGCGCCGCGGGTGGCGCACCACAGCGGGGCCTCGATCCCGGCGTCGCCGAGGGCCTGCGTCAGGACGGCCGTGCCGGCCAGGCCGGGCGGCACGCCCGGTCGGTCGGCGTGCGGTGCGGCGTCCGTGGCGGGCAGGGCGAGCAGGCCGGCCAGTGCGGCCAGGTCGCCGAGTTCCTTGCGGAGCCGCTCGGCCAGGGCGTCCCGGTCGAGGTCGGCCGCGCCCAGGAGCAGGGTGCGGGTCTCCGCGCCGCGCCGCCCGAGCGCCTCGGCGAGCTCGGCCGCGCGGGCCGCGTCCGCCTCGGCGGCGACCAGTGCCCAGGTGCCCGGGAGCAGCGGCGCGGGCAGGTCGGCGAGCGGGCGCCAGACGACGCGGTAGCGCCAACCGTCGACGGTCGCCTGCTCGCGGTGCTCGCGCCGCCAGGACGACAGCGCGGGCAGCACGGCGCTCAGCGGGGCATCGGCACCCAGCTCCAGCGAATCGGCCAGCGCGGCCAGGTCCTCACGCTCGACGACCTCCCAGAACGCGGTGTCCACCGGGTCGCCGCCGGACCCGGCGGCCTCGGGGCGGGCGGGCTCGGGCCAGAAGCGGCGGTGCTGGAAGGCGTAGGTGGGCAGGTCGAGCGGCGCGACGGCGTCGGCACCCGCGAGGGCGGCGGCCCGCCAGTCGACGGCCACCCCGCGCACCCACGCCTCGGCCAGCGAGGCCAGCACCCGGCGGGGCCCGCCCTCGCCGCGGCGCAGCGTGCCGAGCGCCACGGCGTCCCGGTCGGCGGCCTCGATGCTCTCCTGGAGGGCCATCACCAGCACCGGGTGCGGGCTGACCTCGACGAAGGTGCCGAAGCCGTCCGCGAGCAGCCCTTCGGCGGCCTGCTGAAGGCGAACGGTGGTGCGGAGGTTGGTGTACCAGTACTCGGCGTCCATGCCCGAGCCGTCGGTGAGTTCGCCGGTGACGGTCGACAGGACGGGCACGGTACCGGCCTGCGGACGTACCGACGCGAGGAGTTCGAGGAGTTCGGTACGGATCGACTCGACCTGCGCGGAGTGCGAGGCGTAGTCGACGGGGATCCGGCGGGCGCGGACGCCGTCGGCCTCGCAGGCGGTCAACAGCTCGTCCAGCGCCACCGGTTCACCGGAGACGACCACCGAGGACGGGCCGTTCACGGCCGCCACCGAGATCCGCTCCTCACCCCACGCTGCAAGGCGTTCGCGGACGCTCTCGACCGGCAGGGCGACCGACACCATGCCGCCCAGACCTGCCAGGCCACCCGCGATGGCGCGGCTGCGCAACGCCACCACGCGCGCACCGTCCTCGACGGACAGCGCGCCCGCCACCACGGCGGCGGCGATCTCACCCTGCGAGTGACCCACCACCGCGGCGGGCTCCACCCCGGCACTGCGCCACACCTCCGCCAGCGAGACCATCACGGCCCACAGCACCGGCTGCACCACATCCACCCGGTCCATCCAGGCATCGCCGCTATCGCCGCGGACCACGTCCAGCAGCGACCACCCGTCCGCGAACGGCGCCAGAGCATCAGCACACTCGGCCATCCGAGCGGCGAACACCGGCGAGGATTCCAGCAGTTCGACCGCCATCGCCGCCCACTGCGAACCCTGACCCGGGAAGACGAACGCCACCTTCCCCGCCGGGCCCGCGACACCCCGGACCACGCTCGCGCTCGGCGCGCCCGCGGTCAACTCGGCCAGTCCGGAGTCGAGTTCGGCGAGGCCGTCGCCGAGCACGACGGCCCGGTGCTCCAGCGCCGCCCGCCCGGTCGCCAGCGCCAGCCCGGCGCCGCGCGCGTCCGGCGCACTCGCGGCGAACGCCCGCAGCCGCACGGCCTGCCCTCGCAACGCCTCCTCGCCGCGCGCCGACACCAGCCACGGCACCACCGACGACCCGACGACCGACGACCCGACCACCGGCCGCACGGACGCGGCCGGTTCGGCCGCCTCTGCCACCTCGATCGCCTCGACCGCCTCGTCGGGGGCCTGCTCGACGATCACGTGCGCATTGGTGCCGCTGAACCCGAACGACGACACACCCGCCCGACGCGGCTCACCCGTCCGCGGCCACTCCCGGGCCTGCGTCAGCAGCTCCACCGCACCCGCCGACCAGTCCACGTGGGGCGAGGGCTCGTCGAGGTGGATGCTCGCCGGCAACACGCCGCGGCGCAGGGCCTCCACCATCTTGATCACACCGGCGAGACCGGCCGCCGCCTGGGCGTGGCCGATGTTCGACTTGACGGAGCCGAGCAGGAGCGGACGGTCCGCCGGTCGGCCCTGCCCGTAGGTGGCGATCAGGGCCTGCGCCTCGATCGGGTCACCGAGCTTCGTGCCGGTGCCGTGCGCCTCGACGGCATCGACCCGGTCGGGGGTCAGGCCGGCGTTGGCCAGGGCCTGGCGGATCACCCGCTGCTGCGAGGGGCCGTTCGGCGCCGTCAGCCCGTTGGAGGCGCCGTCCTGGTTGATCGCCGAACCGCGGACCACCCCGAGCACCGGGTGCCCGTTGCGCCGCGCGTCCGACAGCCGCTCCACCAGCAGCATGCCCACGCCCTCGGAGGGGGTGAAGCCGTCGGCCGCGGCGGAGAACGGCTTGCAGCGGCCGTCCGAGGCCAGGCCCTGCTGCCGGCCGAACTCCACGAACGTGCCGGGGGTCGACATCACCGTCACACCGCCGGCCAGGGCGAGTTCGCACTCGCCGTTGCGCAGCGACTGGACCGCCAGGTGGAGGGCGACCAGGGACGCCGAGCAGGCGGTGTCGACGGTCAGCGCCGGACCTTCGAGGCCGAACAGGTAGGAGACCCGGCCGGAGACCACGCTGGCGGCGGTGCCGGTGGCGACATGGCCCTCCGCCGAGTGGGCGGCGCCGGCGAGCAGGCCGAGGTAGTCCCCGCCGTTGGTGCCCGCGAAGACGCCCGTCCGGCTGCCGCGCAGGGCGTGCGGGTCGATGCCGGCCCGCTCGAACGCCTCCCAGGAGGTCTCCAGCAGCAGCCGCTGCTGCGGGTCCATGGCCAGCGCCTCGCGCGGCGAGATCCCGAAGAACGCCGCGTCGAAGCGGCTCGCACCGTGCAGGAAGCCACCCTCGCGGATGTACGAGGCGCCCTGCCCGCCGGGGTCGCCGAGGTCGTCCCAGCCGCGGTCGGTGGGGAAGGCCGCCAGGGCGTCGCCACCGGCCGCCAGCAGCCGCCACAGGTCCTCCGGCGAGTCGACGCCGCCGGGGAACCGGCAGCTCATGCCGACGATCGCGATCGGTTCGTCGTGCGCCGCGCCGCTCGCCGCGACCGCGGCCACGGCGCCCGTGCCGGTCCCGGTCAGCTCCGCTCCGAGGTGACGGACCAGGGCGAGCGCATTGGGGTGGTCGTAGATGAGGGTGGCCGGCAGCTTGACCCCCGCTGCGGCACCGAGCCGGTTGCGCAGCTCCACCGCGGTCAGCGAGTCGAAGCCGAGCTCCTTGAAGGCCCGGCCGGTGTCGACGGCCTCCGGCCCGGCGAAGCCGAGCGCGGCGGCGACGTGCGAGGTGACCAGGTCCAGCAGGATCCGGTCGCGGTCTGCGGGGGCCGCACCGGCCAGCCGGGCCGCCAGTGCCCCGGCGCCCGCCTGCTGCTCCTCCCCTGCGGCGCGGACCCCGGCCAGCACCCGGGCGGCCTCGGGGACCTCGTCGAGCAGCGGCCGGACCCGGCCGGAGGTGAAGGCCAGGGCGAAGCGCTGCCAGTCGATGTCGGTGACGGTCAGCTCCGTGTCGCCCCGGTCCAACGCGTGCTGGAGGGCGCCGACGGCCAGCTGCGGATCCATCTCCAGGATGCCGTGCCGCCGCATCCGGTCGCCGACACCGCCCTCGGCCATGCCGCCCTCGCCCCAGGGGCCCCAGGCCACCGAGGTGGCGGGCAGGCCGTCGGCCCGGCGCTGAGCGGCCAGGGCGTCCAGGAAGGCGTTCCCGGGGGCGTAGTTGCCCTGACCCGGGGCGCCGAACGTGGCCGCGAAGGAGGAGAACAGGACGAACGCGGAGAGGTCCAGGTCCCGGGTGAGCTCGTGCAGGTGAAGGGCCGAGTCGACCTTGACCCGCAGCACCCGCTCCAGCTGGTCGGCGGTGAGCGCCATGATCACCGCGTCGTCCAGCACGGCCGCGGTGTGCATCACGGCGGTGAGCGGTTGTTCGGCGGGGACGGTGGCGAGCAGCCCGGCGAGTGCGGCGCGGTCGGAGACGTCGCAGGACGCGATGGTGGTCCGGGCGCCGAGCGCGTCGAGCTCGGCGACGAGTTCGGCCGCGCCCTCGGCGTCCGGGCCCCGGCGGCTGGTGAGCAGCAGGTGCTCGGCACCGTTGCGGGCCAGCCAACGGGCCACGTGCGCACCGAGCGCGCCGGTGCCACCGGTCACCAGCACGGTGCCCGACGGCGTCCACCGCTCGCCCGTCACCGGGCCGGCCGGCGCGTGCACCAGCCGCCGCACCAGCACACCCGACGCCCGCACCGCGACCTGGTCCTCACCACCGGTCCCGGCCAGGACGCCCGCGAGGCGGTCCACGGCACGCTCGTCCAGTTGCTCCGGCAGGTCGACCAGACCACCCCACCGGGCGGAGTCCTCCAGCGCTGCGACCCGACCGAGGCCCCAGACCAGCGCCTGGGCCGGACCGGACACCCGCTCGGTGCGGTCGACGGCCACGGCGCCGCGGGTGGCGGTCCACACCGGGGCCTCGATCCCGGCATCGGCGAGCGCCTGGAGCAGCAGCACCGAACCCGCCAGACCGAACGGGACGGACGGGTGCGCGGCGCAGCGCCGCTCGGCTCCGCCGAGCAGGGAGAGCAGCCCGGCGGGGGCCACGCCCTCGGGGAGCTCCGCGACCAGCCGGGCCGCCAGCGCCGCCCGGTCGAGGTCGCCCTCGTCGACGGTGAGCACGGTGACCTCGGCTCCGCGCCGCCCGAGCACCTCGGCGAGGCCCTCGGTCCGGTCCCGGTCCTCGACGGCCGCGACCAGCACCCAGTGGCCGGAGAGCACGGGCGCGGGCAGGTCCGTGAGCGGGCGCCAGACGATCCGGTACCGCCAGCCGTCGACCGTGGACCGCTCGCGGTGCTGCCGCCGCCAGGACGACAGCGCGGGCAGCACGGCGCTCAGCGGGGCATCGGCGCCCAGCTCCAGCGAATCGGCCAGAACGGCCAGGTCCTCACGCTCGACGGCGGCCCAGAACTCGGCCTCCACCGGGTCGAGTTCGGCGCGGTGCTCGTCCTCCACGGCCGCGGTCGGCGCGTCCAGCCAGTAGTGCGCGCGCTGGAAGGCGTAGGTGGGCAGGTCGACCGGCGCGACGGGGTCGGCACCCGCGAGGGCGGCGGCCCGCCAGTCGACGCCCACCCCGCGCACCCACGCCTCCGCGAACGAGGCCAGCACCCGCCGGGGCCCGCCCTCGCCGCGGCGCAGCGTGCCGACGGTCACCGCGTCCTGTCCGGCCGCCTCGGCGGCGTCCTGCACCGCCATCGCCAGCACCGGATGGGCACTGACCTCGACGAACGTACCGAAACCGTCCGCCAGGA
>NZ_JBIURH010000095.1:0-14857 GCF_044740765.1 Kitasatospora sp. NPDC088346 | reverse complement strand
TCCCCGGCCCATTCCCCCATTGCCACAAGAAGCAGTCTGGCCCCGCCGCTCACGCGGCGGGGCCAGAACCCAAGATCTTCACGAGCCTTCTAGGCACTGTCCGGTCGATCGGGCCCGGCAGGATCGACCGGACAGCGCCCGGCGTTCGTCGGACAGGCCCTGGCGAACCGGACCGGCCGGGCCTCAGCCGTACCAGGACGCCTCGGTCAGCCGCGCCCTGCGGGGAATGTCACTCGCGGGCATGGCCAGGCCGCCGCCGTCCGCGCCGTCCGCGAGCAGCTCGCACGCCGGGTCGCCGTTGAACCGGCCCGGCAGGGAGACCCGGACCGCGATGGGCCGGGGCGGATCCGTCGCGAGGACGGTCGTCAGCGTGCAGACCTGTGCCCGGTGGCCGTCAACCCGGACGGCCGCGACCTCCTTGCCGTCCACCAGCAGTTCCAGCTCCCGATGGCCGCCGAGGCGGACCCCGGCCGTCACGGAGAAACCCGCGTGCTCGCGGTGGAAGTGGTACTCGCGACCCATGTCCGCCTCCCTCGCCGGAAACGCTTCACTTCATCCTGCGCCCCGGCGGGGCGGACGGCAGATCCACGGCTGCGGTGCGGGAGGTCGGGCCGTCAGTGCCGGGCCATGCGCCGCCGGCCCCGGTGCCCGTCGGCAGTGGTGAGCGGCAGGGCGAGCGCGTCGGCGAGCTCGGCCAGCTCCCGGTCGGTCGGCCGGATCGGACCGTCGGCGCCGTCCTCGGCCCAGGCGCGGATGCGCGGGGTGCGGATGCCGGTCAGGTCGGCGACGGCCTGCGGCGACAACCGCCGTCGGCGCATGGTGTCCCGCAGCAACCGGGAAAGCTCCGGCTCGGCCATGTGCAACCTCCTGGTTTCGGTCGTCCGCCGACGGGCCTCCCGTTCACCCCCCGCCCGCCCCGCTCGCGGGAGGTTGGGAGCGGGGGTCGGGCGGCAGGCCGGCATGCATGCGGGCGGCCTGTTCGCGCAGGTGGGCGACGGCGTCGGCGGTCTGGCGCCGCAGCAGTTCGGCGGACCGCACCACCGAGGCGCCAGTGTCCGACCCTACGCCCGCTTCATCCTGAATGTCCTGTCTCATGGGGCGCACCTACCCCGCCGGGCCGCCGACGCACACCGGAATTTCCACCAGTACACCGCGCCGGGACACCTCCGGCCGCCTTCGGCCGGCCTCCGCTCGCCGCGGCCCGGCCGCGCCCACGCGGAAATCCCCGGCGAACCGGAGGAGCATCGCTAGTGCGGTGCGCGTGAACGGCGCGGATCCGACACGCGCCCGACGGGCGTCCGACGCGCGTCCTGCGGCGTCCGGTACGCGTCCGGCACGAGGAGGAAGGCCATGATCGTCGACTGTGCGTACTACCGCGACGGGCACCGCCAGCACGAGGGCGCGATCCCCCTCGAACAGGCGGCCGCCCGCTGCACCCAGGGCGGATTCGTCTGGCTCGGCCTCTTCGAACCCGGCCCCGACGAACTGGCCGAGGTGCGCGCGAGCTTCGGGCTGCACGAACTCGCCGTGGAGGACGCCCAGGCCTTCCACCTGCGGCCGAAGGCCGAGCAGTACGAGGACGGCACCGAACTGATCATCCTGCGCACCGCCCGCTACGACGACGAGGCCGAGGCCATCGACACCGGCGAGATCAGCGTCTTCATGGCGGAACACTTCGTCATCGCCGTGCGACAGGGCATCGCCAGCGAACTGGCCGGCGCCCGCAGCCGGCTCGAAACCCGCCCCGAACTGCTGCGCACCGGCAGCACCTCCACACTGTGGGCCATCCTCGACCAGGTCGTCGACAGCTACGCACCCGTGGTCGCCGAACTGGAGCGCGACATCGAGCAGATCGAGGCGACGGTGTTCTCCGGCGCCGTCGCCCCGACCGAACGGATCTACTTCCTGCGCCGCGAGGCCACCGACTTCTACCGGGCCGTGCACCCGCTGCTCGCCGTCCTGGCCCGCCGACTGCAGGCCGGCCGGTCACCGGCCGGGCTGCTCCCCTACTTCCGCGACGTCCACGACCACCTGCTGCTCGTCAACGAGGAGGTCGCCGCCCAGCGCGACCTCCTGGCCACCGTCCTGGAGGCGAACATCGCGGTGATCTCGGTCGAGCAGAACAAGATCAACCTGCGGCAGACCGCCACCATGGAGCGGCTGACGATCCTCGCCAGCGTCTTCCTGCCGCTCTCCTTCGTGGTCGGGTTCTTCGGGCAGAACTTCGCCTGGCTGGTCCGCAACGTCACCAGCCTCACCGCCTTCCTCGTCCTCGGCATCGGCGGACTGCTGCTGCCCTGCCTGCTGCTGTACCTCTGGCTGCGCGGGCGACGCACCCACGACACTCCGCCCCAGCCGGAGGTCGGCACCGGACCGGCCCACGGGCCGGGCAGGCCGGGGCGGGGGAAAACCGGTTCCGGCGGCGCCGCGGATACCGCATGATCGGGCCGTGCTGGTCCACGTGGAGAACATCGCGGACGCCCCGGGGAACCTCCGGACGGCCCGGGTCAGGACGGTATGCGGCCGCGCCACCGTGCGCTGGTGCGGGGATCCGGCAGCCGGACCCGGCGCCTACCACGTGGAGTGGACGGTCGACGAGGACGTCATCTGGCGCCGGAACGCCGAGCCGGCGCCGGCCCCCGGGCCCGCAATCCGCACGGCCGGCCCGTACGTCGTCCTGCGCGGCCGCCTGCACCGCGCCGAGGACGGCTCCGGCCACCTGGAACTGGCCGGCAGTGTCGTCCTGCTCGACCTGGTCGGCGACCTGCCCGCGGACGTGATCGACACCTGGGTCGAGCTCCGCCTCGGGCGCGCGGGGATCTCGGTCCACCCGTACCACCTGTGACGGGGGACGGCGGCCGGCCCGGACCGGACCGACGTCCGGATTCCGCCCGGTACCACGCGTGGACGCACCGCTGTCACCGCCGTACGCGATCATGATCCCCGTGACGGACGGAATGGCCTGGCTCGCCGCTCCCCGGTCCATCGCCTTCGACGGCCACGGCGTCGCGCTCGCCCGGGGCCTCGACGTCGGCGAGCTCGTGTCGTGGATCGCCGCGACCGTGGACGGGCCCGGCCGGACCGCCCGCCCGGTCGGCGAACTCACCGGAGACCGCGTTGCCGCACCGTCCACCGCGGCCACGCGGTGGGTCGGCCGTGCGCGTCGCTGACGCGCCGTGGGCGGCGGAGGTGCCCGCGCCGGCCGACTGCGGCTGGTTGCATGGGGGCGACCTCCGTGCCCCGGCGCAGCGGCCTTCGGCTCCGGGGCGCCTCCGTTCCCGACACCAGGAGCAGCATCAGTGAAGATCGCGATCATCGGCGCCGGCAACATCGGCGGCACGCTGACCCGGCGGCTGGCCGCCCTCGGCCACGAGGTGTCCGTCGCCAACTCCCGTGGCCCGCAAACCCTCACCGGTCTGGCGGCGGAGAGCGGCGCACGGGCACGGCCCGTCGAGGAGGTCGCCCGGGGAGCGGAACTGGCGGTGGTGACGATCCCGCAGGCCAAGGTCGCCGGCCTGCCGGCCGGCCTGTTCGAGGGAGCGGCCGACGGGCTCGTCGTCGTCGACACCGGGAACTACTACCCGCAGCAGCGTGACGGCCGGATCGAGGGGATCGAGAAGGGGAGCACGGAGAGCGGGTGGGTCGAGCGGCAGCTCGGACGGCCGGTGATCAAGGCGTTCAACAACATCTACGCCCAGCACCTGGCCGACTTCGGGCGCCCGGCGGGCGCTCCCGACCGGATCGCCCTGCCGGTCGCCGGGGACGACGCCCGGGCCAAGGAGGTCGTGCTCGGGCTGGTGGAGGAGCTCGGCTTCGACGCCGTCGACGCCGGTCCCCTGGAGGATTCCTGGCGCCAGCAGCCCGGTACGCCCGTCTACACGACCGATCTGGACGCCGGCGGCGTACGGCGGGCGCTGGCGGCGGCCGACCCGGAGCGCGCCCCCGCGTGGCGCGCGACCCCGGACAGCCCGGGCAGCTTCGAGCACCCGGCCTGAGGGGCGGCGAAGGGCCCGCGGTTCCGCGCAGGCCCTCCGGCCGCGAACACATGCTCGACTCGTCCGACCCGCTCGACAGCCGGCCGAGCGGAAGACGACACGTTCCGGCCGACGTCGAACACTTATCGACCTGATGGTCCATCAGGCGGTTTTCCGTGGAGCCGAGTTCATAGGATCTCGTGCACCCCCCGCCGATCGGCGGGGTACCAGGCGGAAAGGACCCCACGTGCCAACGGACTCCGTCGCCGTCCCCGCGCACCGGACGATACCCGTGCTCCGGATGCGCCCCGGCGACCACGCCTACGCGGACTACGACGACGACGAGGCCCGCTGGGAAGTCCTGCTGACCTTCATCCACGAGGGGCTGGCCCGTGGGGAGAAGGTCACCGTCATGGCGGACCCGGCGGTCCCGGCGGAGGACGTCCACGAACGCGTGCACGTGCACCACGGGTCCGCCGGGGCGGCGTTCGGGCGGGGTCAGCTGTCGTACACCACCATGCGCGACCTGATCAAGCCCGACGCCCGCTTCACCGCCGCCCGGCAGATGGGCCGGCTCCGGGAGGAGACCGAGAAGGC
Source organism: Kitasatospora sp. NPDC088346 (assembly GCF_044740765.1). Lineage (NCBI taxonomy): Bacteria > Bacillati > Actinomycetota > Actinomycetes > Kitasatosporales > Streptomycetaceae > Kitasatospora > Kitasatospora sp. NPDC088346. Next base: position 10,286 of record NZ_JBIURH010000095.1, on the reverse strand, counting down.
CCGACAGGAGGGCTACACCGGGTTCCGTACCGTCATCGACATGGCCTGGGTCCAGGACCTGGGGATGGACGTCGAGGGGGTGATGCACCGGGAGACGCACGCCCACGAGCTGTTCGCCGACCGACGCTACGCGGAGATCTGCACGTACGACCGCCGGCGGTTCGACCCCGACGTGCTCGACGCCATGCGCCACGGCCACCCCGTGGCACTCCTGGGCCGGCTCGGGGCCCTGCGCATCGAACACGCCGACGGGGGCCTGCGGCTGATCGGTGACGCCGACACAGCCACCCGCCCCCAGCTGCTGGCCGAGCTCCCGGCCGCCCTCGACCTCGCCGCGGCCACCGGCAGCGGACACCTGCCGATCGACCTCACCGGGCTGTCCTTCCTCGGCTCGGACTGTGCGCTGACGCTGCTGCACGCGGCCGGTCAACTGCCCCCGGGCGGCCCGCGGATGGAGATCCGCTGCCGGCCGTTCCACGCCAGGGTGCTGGGCATGCTCGGTGCCCGGTCCGTCGAGCAGATCACGGTGACGAAGGTGGCCGACGCATGATCCACGACCGTGCCACAGCACTGGACGAGCTGGTCACGGACCAGCGTTTCGGCGCCGACGAACTGCCCGTCCTGCGCGCCGTCGTCACCCACTGCGCGACCCTGGCCGGCGCCGGCATCGAGTACCGCGACCTGCTGGTGTTCGCCGTCCACGAGGTGGCCGAGAGCATCGCGACGGATCCCGGCCCGGAGGTGCGCGTGGTCATCAGCCGACCGGACGACACCACCCTGGTCTGCCGGATCGCCGAGGACGGCACCGGTCGGCCCGCGAACGGGACGGGGACGGCGACGCGGCCGGGGAGGGGCGTGGGAGCGGGAGCGGGAGCAGCGGCCGGATCGGACGGGCCCCGGCTGCGCTGGTCGAGCGGAGAGCTGAGCGAGTGCCTGCGGATCGACACCCGGGCAGGCTGCACCACGGTGACGCTCAGCCTGCCGGACGACCGGCCGGCAGCCCGACCGGTCCGCTCACCCGTGGCCGGACCTGAGCCTGCACCCGAGCACCGCGGAGCGCGTGAGTCGCCGCCCGCCGGGCAGTGACGGCCGGGGTGGGTGACGCGTGAGCGGCCGGTGGGCGGCGGCTCACGCGTCACCACGCACGGGCGGTGGGGCTCAGGGCTTGGTCTCGTAGGCGACGACGTTCTTCGAAACGGCGTCGGCCAGCGGGCTCGTCCGGTCGGTCAGCTTCTGGTAGTCGGCGACCCGGCCGTCCGCCCACTGGCCCAGGGCCACGATCATCACCCGATTGACGCCCGCGAAGGTCTGGATCATTCCGCTGTCGGCGGGCAGCACCGGCAGGCCCGCGGACGGCGGCGGGGCCTGGGCGCCCACCTCGTAGTCGTCGAACGCCAGGCTCAGCTGGGTCACCAGGTGCACGCTGTCCTTCGGGTCCCTCATGGTGAACAGCGACACGTTGAACTGGTTGTTCTGGGCGTCCTTGTAGAGCGCCACCTGCTGGCTCACACAGCCCTTGCCCTGCTTGATCATCGCGATCAGGCGGGGGCCGACGGAGTCCGGCTCCACGCAGGAGGCGAGGACGGCCGCCCCGAGCCTGGTGTAGACCCCGCCGGCGGCGTCCTTGATCTCGGTGGGAAAGGCCTGGTCCAGGGGCACGGCGGGACGGTCCGCGGCAGCGGCTGAGGGCGAGGCCGACGGCGACGGCGCGGTCGAGGCGGCAGCCGGGGACGTGGCGGCGGCGGACACCGGCGCCGAGGCCGTCGACTCCCCGTCGGACGGCCGGACCACCTTCAGCACCAGGAACGCCAGCGCGGCCGCGCAGAGCGTGAGGGCGAGATTGCGCGGCCACACCCGCTTCGGATCGGGACCGGGGCCTGGGTTGAGGCCTGGCCGGCCCTCCTTGACGGTCGCGGCGTTGACGAAGTCCTCGTCGAGGACGATGTTCCAGCGATCGTCGTCGGGTCCGCCCGGGTCCCGGGTGCTGTCAGTGCTGCTCATGGTGGCACCGTAGTGATCAACCGCGCCGAGCTGAAGAGCCGCAGGTCACGTCTTGATCACCATCGGCGGCCCACCGTCGGACGGGCCGGTCACTGCGGCGGGTGCCAGTCGATCAGAACCGCCGTGGCGTCGTCGCGCAGCCGGTGGTCCTGATGGACGAGGAGCGCGTGCATGAGCCGTCGCAGGGCCTCGGGGGCCGACTGGTCCGTGTTGGCAAGGCGCACGATGTGGTCGAGGAGCCGGTGTTCGCCGAACAGGTCGCCCGTCACGGACCGGGCCTCGGTCACGCCGTCGGTGTGGAGGAGGACGCGGTCACCGGGCTCCAGCCGGACCCGGTGCACCTCGGGCGGTCCGAGGTGCCGGCCAGGGTGACGTCCGAGGTGACGGCCGATGCCGAGGGGCGGGTGGGGACGGCGCTCCAGGGCCCCGGGGACCACCGCACCGGACCGGATCAGCAGCGGCGGCGGGTGGCCGCAGTTCACCCACGACAGCCGGCCGGTGCCGGTGTCGAGATCGGTGAGGACCGTCGTCAGCAGCCGGTCCGGGATCCACTCGTTCAGGGCCTCGTCGATCGCGGTCGCGATGTCGGCCAGCGAGCCGCCCGTACGGCGCGTCGAGCGGCACGCCGCCAGCGCGACGGCACTCGCGCCGCCGGAGGCGAGGTCGTGGCCCATCGCGTCCACCAGGATCACGTGGAGGACGTCCCCGGCCAGGCTGTGGTCGAACGCGTCCCCGGCGACCTCGTACGCGGGCTCCAGGACCGCGCTCGACGTCACGCTGCGGGTACCGATCGTGCGCGGTGGCACGAACGCCCACAGCAACTCGGCCTGCAGCGACATCGGCCGGGTCCGGGTGGTGCGCACGATGGCGTCGCTGAACGTGCTCTTCGACACCAGGATCAGCGTCACCAGGGAGGCCAGCGCCCGCGCCCGCCCCTCGACCAGGGCGGAGTCGTTCCCCGTCGGATGCACCCGTAGCACGCCGATGCGTTCGATGCCGTCGATCAACGGGACCCAGCACACCGGCGGCGTCCCCGCGGCGCGGAGCAGGGTCTCGGTGCGGTAGGCGCGGCCCGCGAGAGTGGTGTCCACGTCCAGCCCTGTCTCCGGGTCGCCGGTGTCGCCGCCGGCGCTCCCGGCGGCCGGGCGGCCCGCCTCAGGTGGCGGGCCGGGTGACGTCGGCGGCGGCTGCCCGGGTGACTCACCGGCGACCGGCTGCTCCGGTCCGGGCATGGGAACGAGCAGCACCTGCTGGACGTCCGCCAGGAACACCCGGGCCTCCCCCAGCCCCAGCGCCCGGCCCGCGTCGCCGACCAGGGCCGACACCTCCCAGGGGGCGGCCTGGTGGGAGGCCTCCAACAGGCCGGCCAGCACCCGGCCCAGCAGCGCGTCACCGGCGCCGCTCGCCGCGTCGGGCTGCCGTCCCGTCCCCGTCTCCATCCACCCACCATCCCGCCACACCACCGCGCCCGCCAGGCACGCGGGCCGGAGGGTCCGGGGCCAGCAGGCCCGGGGAGGTGCGACGGCCTCGGCGGCCCCGGGGAACGTCCGGAGCAGTGCGAGCCGGTCACCCCGGGGTGGGGGCGACCGGCTCGCACGGCGCCAGCGCGTCGCGCGTCCGCCGGAACGATCCGAGGTGGACGATCCAAGGTGGACGATCCAAGGTGGACGTTCCGAGGCGGACGATTCGAGGCGGAACGATCAGAAGAGCGAGAAGTCGTCCGTGCCGATGTCGAACTCCTCGCTGTCGCTCCCCTCGTCGGAGGTCTGCCCCGCCCGCGCGGCCGCGGCGGCAGCCTCGGCCTCGGCGGCGGCTGCGGCCGCCGCGGCCCGGGCCTGACGCGCCGCCTCCAGCTCGGCCTGGCGCAGCTCGGCGGCCTGGCGGCGGCGCTCCTCCATCTGCCGGTTCCGTTCCTCCCGTTCGCGCTGCCTGGCTTCCCTTTCGACCACCTCGCGGCGCTCGTGCAGCTGCGCCTCGGCCGAGGCCTGGACGCTCTCCCCGGTGAGCATGTGCGGGTCGTCCATGTGCAGCAGACCCATCAGCAGCTGGTCCTGGCGCCAGTCCAGGGCCCGGCCGTTGACCTCGGCGGTATAGGTCTGGAAGGGGGAGTCCGGTGTGCGGTAGCCCCGCAGCACGTCGGCGATCACCTTGACCTCCTCCGCCCTCGGGGCGTTGCTGACGCCCCTCAGCTCGGTGATGACCGCGGCGGTGTACTCCTTCTCCTGCGTCGCGATCGCCTCGGCGAGCGCGTCGAAGTTCTGCTTGACCTGGTCGGGCCTGCCCAGGTTGGTCGACGGCGTCACCTGGGTGCGGATCATCTCCCCTTCCCAGGTGCCGGTGTCCATGTACCGTTCCAGCGCGGCCGAGTCCTCCGGGCTCAGGCCCGTGCTGAGGATGGAGTGGACCGTCTGCCGCGCGGCGTCCAGCTCGGCGGGGTCGGGCTGGCGCGTCCGGTCGTCGCTGCTGACGGCCGCCCGGGCGAAGTCCTGGAGCTTGTCGACGGGCATCTGGAAGGTGTCCTCGCCCTGGTGCTGCGCGGCCTCCTTGCGCCACTCGTCCAGCATCTCCCGGCCCCACTTGATCTTGCCCAGCTGGTTGTGCGGGTGGGACTCCTGGGCCCGGTCGGACCACTCCGTGCCCGCGTTCATGGCCTCCGTCGCCCTGGTGAGGTCGGCGTTGACCTTGAGCGCCTCCGCGGAACGCGTCAGTACCGCCGCGTCGTCCCGGGCCCGCGTCGCGGCGTCGCGCAGCGGTCCGGCGACCGGCTCCGGCCGGCCCTCGGCGAGGCGGTCGACCTCGTCGGCGGCGTTCCGCAGCTCGTCGGCGGCCTTGCCGAAATCCTCGCGGGACGGCGTCGGGTTGCGCCAGGTGACCTCGTCCCACGCGTCCCGCGCCCGCGACAGGTCGGGGAGCTCGGCCGTCCCGTCCCGGCCGAGCGCGTTCGCCACCCGCGCGTGCAGGAGGTCCGCCGCCGCGGGCTCGTGGATGCCCGGGTAGGGGGTGGTGCTGACGTTCGGGGAGAGGTAGGGACGTCCGGTCAGCTGGCTGGCGTTGGTGGTGTTGGCGCCCTCCTGGATCGCGGGCAGGTTGCCGAGCTGGAACAGCTTCTCGAAGTTGGCCTGCGTGGTTCCGCCGCCGCGCAGCAGCAGCACCTCGCCGGGCTGGAGCCCGGCCAGCAGCCCGGGGACGTCCGCGGTGGCCAGATCGGCCCGCTTGAGCCAATCCGGCCGGAACTGCTCCGCGTAACCGATCTCCCGGCCGCCCACCTCCAGCATCACGGCCGGCTTGCCGTACGTCCGCACCCCGTCGACCTCGCGCACGCCGGACTCGCGGATCGCCGACGCCAGGTACTCGGGCCCGCTCGCCCGGAGCCGGTCGTCCATCCGGGCCAGCCCGTAGACCGGCATCATGTCGACCCGGCCGCCGGTCACCGAGTCGGCGATCGCCTGCAACTTGGGGTCGGAGGGGAACGCCGCCGCCTCCGGGGTGGGGATGTGGAACTGGTACAGGCCGTGGTTCGGGCTGAGCCCGGCGTCCATGTGGTGGGCGGTGTAGGACGGGGTGCCGTCCTCGCCCGGCGTCCGCTCGTACACCGCGCGCGGGTGGCCCCAGGCGTACGGGGTGAGCAGCATCGCCTTGCCGGCGCCCGTGAAGGACAGCAGGGCACGGGCCGAACCGGCGTCGGCGTCCAGGCTGTCGCTGGCCGCGACGAAGGTCGGACCACGGCCGAGGTCCGGCCGCACGGGTTGCGGGTAGTTCCCGTCGTGGTCGAGCTCCTTGTCCACGTACACCGGGTCCCTGACGTCGAGTTCCTCGGTGTCGAGCATCCGCTCCAGTCGCGCCTGCACGCTGCGCGGCGCGACCATCCGGATCTCGCCGCCGTAGCCCAGCTCGCGCAGCGAACGGACCAGGGTGACCGCGGCGGCCTGGTGGCCCGACCCGGGGCCGGACTCGACCACGACCGTGACCGACGGGAACCGACCGAGCTTCTCGAAGACCTGCCTGCGGCCGTCGATCTCCTGCTGCGACGGTGCCTTGCCACCGCGGCGCTCCGTGATGGCGTCCAGCATGTCGCTGCTGTGCTGATCCTGCCGGCCGACGGCCCACAGCGCGTGCTCAGGGATCTCCTTGGCCAGCGCGTGCACGGCTCCGGGGCCGTTCCGGTCCACCCACTGGGTGAGGTCCTCGACCCGGCCGTTCCGGGCATGGTGAACGAGGTTCACCAACTCGTCGGGCGAGTGGTTCGTGAACCGGGGGTCGGTGCGCAGCTGGGCCGCGCGGTCCTCCGGGGAGGCGAGCGGGGCCCGGTCGGGGTTCCAGCTGCGCGCGTGGGAGGAGAAGGAGTCGGGGGTGGGGTGCTCGGGGGTGGGGTGCTCGGGGGTGGGGTGCTCGGGGGTGGGGTGCTCCGGAGTGGGGTGCTCGGGGGCGGTCAAGGTGTCGTGGACGGGTACGTCGTGGACCGGCGCGTCGTGGACCGGCGCGTCGTGCGTGGTGGGCGTCTGGGCCTGGTCGCTCCGGGAGGGCGCCGGCGGGGGCGGCACGTCGGCGTACGTCCTCGTCTCGGGCGCCGTGCGAACGGGCGGGGCCGGCGGGGCTGGGGGCGCCTGGGTGTGCGGTGCCGCCGGGGTGACGGGAGCCGTGTCGCCGCCTCGGGACACCGGCCCCAGGGCGAACCCGGAGTTGGTCGCCGCGTGTGCGGGGGGCGCCTGCTCGGTACGGTGAACGTTCGCGTCGTCGTGGACGTTCGCGCCTTCGTGAACGTTCGCGCTTCCGTGAGCACTTCCGTCCTCGCGGGTGTTCACGCTCTCGTGAATGTTGCCGCCAGCATGAGCATCAGGCCCCGAGCGAGTGTTCACCCCTGCGTGACCGTTCGCGCCGACGTGAACACTCTCACCCCCGCGAACGCCCGCGTCACCGTGAACGTTTGCGCCACCGCGAACGCTCGTGTCGCCGTGAACACTCGCTCCGCCGTGAACCGAGGGCGGCGGAGCCGCCTGCCCCTGGGCACCCGCGCCGGGCGCCGGGTGCTGCGGAGTCGCGGGCACCGGGCGCTGCGGTGCCGCCGACGTCGGCGGGGTGTGGCTGCCACCGCCGCCGGCCGCCGCGGTCGCGTTGCCGGGCGTGGTGCCGGCCGTGGTGGTGGCCGGCGGGGGCACGGGCGCGGGGTTGTCCACTCGGTCCATGAAGTCCCGCAGGCCCTCGTACACGTCGTTCTCCGCGCGGACCGCCTCGACCGGGTTGGCCGACCCGTGGTGCACCGCAGTCGGGTCCGGCCCGTAGAGGCGCTCCAGCATCGGCAGCAGCGCCGGTTCGTTGGCCCGCACCCAAGCCGGCCCGTTGTTGCGGGGCTGGCCGGTGTGCGGGTCGGTGCCGTGGTTGGTGCCGAGGTACGCGTTGGAGACCTGCGCGAAGTACTCAAGTTCGTCGCGTGAGGCGTAGTTGTCGACGGGGTTGTTCTGGAGGTCGTGGCGCGGGCCGTCGCTCCAGACCGCGTTCGGGTCGTTGACCTTGTTCTGGTAGCTGGCGGTGATCGCGGCCCGGTCGCTCGCCGAGAGACCGTTCATGTGGATGGTGTGGGCGAACTCGTGCGTGGTCGTCGAGTACCCGTCCTGGTAGTGCGAGGCGTTGCCGACGGAGGTGTCCTCGCCGAGCAGGTTCTCCTCGGTGACCGCGGCCCGGCGTCCACCGGAACCGCGCACGTCGTCCCAGCCCCGGCCGCCGCCGGAAGCGCCGCCCGCGGTGGTGCCCCTCATGTTGTGGAAGGCGCTGACGTCGGTCATCGAGACGTCCTTGGGCACCACGACGAGCCCAGCGCCGTTCTTGAGCAACGTGGCCGTCACGTCCGGGTCCTGGAGCATCCGGGCGGCCTGGGCCTGCGCCTCGGCGCGGGCCGAGGCACCCCGCTCGGCCCGCGGGTCGACGTCCACCATCAGCTGGGCCGCGGTGCGCGCGAACTCCCTCGGCGGCAGGTTGGCCTTCAGGGCGTCCACGAACGCCGGGTCCTTGGCGATCCAGCGCCGCTGCGCGGGCGGCAGTACGGCCAGTGCCGCCGTACGGTCCTGCGCGGACATCGTCGGCACGTCGCGGACCAGCACGTCGGCGTTGGGCGGACGGACCGTCGAGAAGGTCTGGTCGCGCCCGAGGTCCTGGGCCGCCCGGTTGATCCGGCCGCCGTTCTGGCGCAGCGCGTCCAGTTCGGCCTGCCGCTGGTCGCGCTGGGTCTGGTGGATCTGGTCGGCGGCCTGGGCGCTCAGCGGTCGGTTCAGGCCTCCGCCGGTGCCGTGGCTGCCGGCCGTGCCCTGGTTGCCGCCGGTCGCGGCCGCCGAGGACGACGGGTTGACCGGTCCGAGGCCGCTCTGCCCCGGGGTGGCCGAGGACTTGGCGGGTGCGGGCGGCGGCGGCGCGGTCACCGGGCCGTGCGCGGCGGACGACGCGGCGCCGACACCCTGGCCCGGCACGTGCATCCCGCCGGCGACGGGTGGTGCGCCCTGCGGCGTGGTGGTGCCGGCGGAGGCGTCCGCCGGGGGCGGCGGCGGGACGGCCGAGGGATCGACGGTCCGCGAGCCGTGGTCACCGCTCGCCGTCGGCCGGACGGGCGGGACGGACAGCCCGCCGAGGCCTGCGGTGTCGAGCCTGCTCGTACCGCCGTCGGGGTCCCGCGGGACCGACCCACCGTCACCGGCGGCCGCCTGGTGCGGCACCGGGGCGCCGACCGGCGGAGCCGTGCTCGCGCCGGTCGAGTGACCGACCGGCGACGGCACCGAAGCCGCCGAGGGGCCGGAGGCCGCCGGGGCATGGGGCTGTCCGGCCGGAGCCTCGTGCGAGGTGGTGCCGGGGACGTCCGCCGGACCGGTGTGCACCTGAGCCGCCGGCCCGCCGTGCGAGGCCGGACTCGGCACGTGCTCCGAGCCGACGGACTGCACCGGAGGAACGCTCGGGGCCTCGCGCGGGACCGGACCCGGTCCCTGCTCCGTACCCACCCGCGCCGGCGGTTCCGCAGCCGGACGCACGTCCGACACCACATGCGCATCCGGCGTCACGTGCGGCTCAGCAGCGTGCGACTGACCACCACCCGACTGCTCCGACACCACCCTAGGCTCCGCCGACACATGCGGATCCCCCGACGTACGCGGCTCCGCAGCCGGACGCACCTCCGACACCACATGCGAATCCGGCGTGCCATGTGTATCCGGCGTGCCATGTGTATCCGGCGTCACATGCGCGCCGGGGGCCGGGTGGGAGGCAGCGCCTTCGACCGAGGGGGTCGGGGCGTGCTGCTGCGCGGCCGGTGCCGGGTCGGCGGCTCGGGTGGTGCCGTGCTCGGTGGGCGCGCTGTGGGAGGCGGTGTCCGCGGGGGCGGTGTGGCCCGTGGAGGTGGCCGGCGCCTGGTGCTGGACGGGTCCGCCGTGGTCGGCGGTGGGCGGCACGGAGTGGTCCGGCGTGCTGCGGACCTGCGCGCCCGCGGCGGGGCTGTCGCCGGTGCCGTGGCTGCCTGCGGCGGCGGGCCGGTCCGGACTGAACGGTACGAGACCGCCCGTACCGCCGCCCTTGGCAGTGCCGGCGGTGCCGCCGGAGCCGATCGGGCTGCTGCCGCCGCCCTCGGACGGGTGGCCGCCCCCGCCGCTCGTCGCGGCGCCGACGGGGGTGTGCGACCCGCCGGCGCCGCCCTCGGTACCGGCGTGGCCGGACGACGAGCCGGTGCCCGGTCCGTGGAACGCGGAGGCCGCCGAGTCGGGCTTGGAGAACGTCGGGGTGCCCTCGCCACGGCTCCCCCCGCCACCCGCCGGTGCACCCGCGGACGCACCACCGCCCGACGCGCCACCGGTGGCAGCACCACCGACCGACACGCCACCCACCGACCCACCGCCGACCGCACCGCCGATCCGTGCACCGCCGATTCGTGCGCCGCCCTCCGGGGCACCGCCCGTGGGCGGCGGGCCGCTGTGCGGGATGGGAATGTTGCCGGGGCCCTTGAACCCGCCCTTGAGGTGGGCGGCGCCGGCCTTCAGGCCGACGGCGGCGCCGCCGCTGAGGCCGGAGCCGAGCAGGCTGCCGCCCTCGACGTGCCCGGTGGTGATCAGCTGGGTGGAGACGTCCGCGCCGACACCGACGGCCGCACCGTGGACCATCTTGCCGGGGACGGTCTGCATGGCCCCCGCCAGACCCATCTTCCCACCGGCTCCGCTGAGCCCCTTGCCGATCAGGTGGCCGGACGCACCGGCGACGGCGCCGCCGAGGGCGTTCTGCCCGACCTCCTTCATGTCGATGCTCTTGCGGTGACCCTC
>NZ_JBIURH010000094.1:0-15175 GCF_044740765.1 Kitasatospora sp. NPDC088346 | reverse complement strand
TGATCAGGAACTACGCACCCGGCATTGCCGGCCTCCATTCTGCGAGTTCACTCGCCATACGCGACTTCGTGTCGCACCGCCCCAGTCGAACTGCAACCAGCGGCCCGGCTCCGGGATCCACGGCCGGTAGGTCCGCCGCTTGCCCGCCTTCCACGCGGTCTTCGCCGCGTTCACCGCCCGCCTGGTCGAGCGCGCGCTGCCCGGGTAGCCCATCTTCACGAGCTTGTCGTGGACCACGTCGGCGCGGATCGTCGCCTTCGACTGCTCGACCCACTCCTCGATCTTCTCCAGGAACGCGTCGATCATCTTCGGCCGCGGCTCGCGCTGATACGGGTTCCGCCCGCCGGCGCGGGCCTCGACATACCGCTTGACCGTCTTCGGGTCGTGCCCCGTGAGCGCGGCCGCCGACCAGACCGTCTCGGTCAGGTCATACGCCTCGAATATCTCCATGATCTCTCTGTCAGACTTCGTCACAGGACCTCTTCGACCGGTTGGCTGATGCATCGCAAACACCAGCAAACCGGACGAAGGGGTCTCCTTCGTCAACGGAAGCGATCAGGAACACCACAGGACCGACGGCCATCCACCTGGATTTCTCGTGGCCATCAGCCGGGACTCAACTGGCCGCGCACCTGGACATTGCCACGGCCGCCGTCAAGTAGCGGACAGTGCCCAGTCATTTCGCGGGTCAGCAGCACCTTGTATGTGTTTCGAATCAGGCGATCGATGTCAGCGTCGGTGGTGGACCTGCGGAACAGGGTCCTTGGACGCAGTTCGGTCGGCGCACTCGAGTGCGGCTGCGTACTTGCGGGGCCGGCCAAGCGAGCCGCGAGGCTCTCGAGTCGGTGGTCTAAGCTCGACGACCTGGTAGTGCAGGGAGGCGATGACCCGAGCGTGAGGCTGACCCGTTGCGGCGTGGGTTGTCAGACGAGCGCCGCCGTTGCACCGGGGACAGGTCGGGGACCACGCGCCGGGAACCGTTAACCGCGAACTGCTCTTCGACACACGAACGACGCGTTCCGTTCAGCGCACGGCAGGCTGAGATCAACATCGCCGGGCGACTGGGGGTCAAGGGGTCGCAGGTTCAAATCCTGTCGTCCCGACTGGAGTTCGCTCCATTGTCGCAGGTCAGAGGCCGTTTTCTCGTTCGCGAGGAAGCGGCCTTCGGCGTTCGTGGGGGCCTCCCCTCTCACATTCGTCTCACGGTTTTCACGGTTCGAAGGCGGGGCTGGGGCCGCTCGGGCCGTGAGCTGGCGCCTGGGATGACCCTCTTGTATCTATCTGTCGGATTTGTTGATCACTGCAATGGGCTCGATGGTTGCTCGCCGTGATCCCAGATGCTGCTCAGAGGGTTCGCACTTGACGCATCTGCCATTCGATCAAGTGCGCGCCGACAGGTCCAGCGGCTGCGCAAGCCCCCGTTGAGTTGGGCGACGATGACGCAGCGCAGGCGGCTGCGTCGAAGGTGCGGCGCGACGGAGTTGGGGGCGGGGCTCCGGGCCCGGCGTCAGGTGCTTGCGGTACAGACACCCACATGCGCTCCCAGGCGCGCAGGGCTCCCTCGATCCGGTCGGACCAGGCGTCGATGTCCTCGCCCTCGAGTTGCTCGCGGTCCGCCGTATCCGGAACGAGGGCGATGGCGGTGTCGAACACCTTGTCGTGCAGGCGCTCCGTCCGCAGGACCAGCTGAGCAGGTGTTGGCTCCTTGATGAGTTCGGGCGTCATGCAGGGGCGCTGCGACCTCCTCGCCGCCCTGCGCGAGGGGGAGGCCCCGGCCGAAGCGGGCTCGGTTGGGGCGGACTGAGTTCGGCTGGCTCGCCGCGGCAGGGGAGGAGATCGATCGGCGCTCAGTGGATTCCCGGGCAGTGGGCGCTGTCGCGGGTGCCTCCGGCCTGGAGCGTGGCGAGGGTGGTCAGGGCTGCGTCGGTGGCGCGCTGGGGGAGGTTCGCGCTGTGTGCGAGGAAGGCGACCCAGCCGGGGAGGAGGGCCTTGACGGTTGTGGTCACCTCGTCCTCGAGCCAGTCGTTGATCAGTTCGATCTGGTGCTGGAGCCGGTGCGGGGACACGGTGAGGTGGGTGTCGGGGAGCATGCCGTCGAGCCACTCGCCGACCAGGGCAGCGGCGGCGTTCTGCTCGACCGTGCCGAGGGGGTCTCCCCCGCGGAGCTGCACGAGGTAGGCGGTGAACTGGGCGGTCAGCGGCTGCGGGTCGTAGTCGTGGTAGAGGGAGAGCTCGCCGGGCATGGAGCGGCCGGTGCGGTTGAGGGCTGCGGCGAGGTCGTGCACGCGGCGCATGGAACGGAGCCATTCGTCCCAGACCGTCCGCGGCTCGTTGCCCCGGATGAGTTCCTCGGACAGATCGGCCTCGCGAAGACAGCGCAGCACCTCGGTACCGGTCTCGGCGAGCGTCACGGGCTGAGCGCCGTCGGCGGCCCAGCCGACGGCGGTGCGCCAGGCCGCGGCAGCCTGGTACACGTCGTCGAAGGCGCCGCCGCCGGCGATGGTGATGAAGGCGCAGGCATCGACGTCGAAGAGGTAGACGGCGCGGTCGAGCCCACCGGGGTACTCGGTGGTCGCGATCACGCCGATACGGGCTCCGTAGACGTCGCGGATGGTCCACACCTCGCCGGTCATGCGGAGCTTCCCGGTGTGGGCGAGCCAGTCCGGGGCGGCGGCCTGCCCGGCGCCGGCTGCCGTGCCGGCGCGCGCGGAGCGGCGCTGCTGTTTGATGATGTCCTCTGCGGCGTGGGCGAGGGCGGGGCTGCCGATCGCGCGAAGGCCGTGCAGCAGCCGGAGCGCGGCCTGGGCGGCCGGCGCGTCCGGTTCGGTTCGGAGCCGCGTCAGGGCCAGAGTGAGGACCGCGTCCAGCAGCCAGGCGACGCCGGTTTCATCGTGCTTGTCGGCCATGCGATGCAGGTGCTCGCCGAACAGGCGGGCCGTCAGGTCCTCCAGAGCGCGTGGGGACTGCGCGTCCAGGAGGATCACTGCGCCGTCCAGGAGGTCCGCGGCGACGTCGGCGACCCAGGCGGGCGCCTCGCGCGGGCCGCGGAGTCGGCCGGCCAGCACGCCGAGCGCGCTGACGCGCCCGAAGGGGCTGCCGGACACGAGCCCGCGCGCCGGGGCCGGGGCACCGTCGTGGGCGCGCTGCCCGGGCAGCCGGTTCGCGGGGTTCCCCGAGCGGCGCGAACCGGGGCTCTCCTTCTTGGACTTGCGGGACCGGGAGACCGGGGACATGGGACCTCTGAACTGCGGTGGCGGGACGGACGACTGCCAGCGTACCGACCGCGTCCGGGGTGTACGGCCGCCCGCTGCGCAGACGCCCGAACGAGTGACGGCAGGGCATGCGTCCGCCGGCGTCCGCTGGAGGCCGGCTACTCCTCGTCGTCGTCCTCCTGGACGGGGAGCTGGAGCCCGTGCTTGCGCAGCTCCTCCCGGACCGTCCAGCCGTAGTTCTCGGCCAGGTCCTCCCCGGCGTAGCAGAGCACTTCGTCGCCGTCGTAGGTCCCTTCACAGGCGCGCAGCCCGGCGATGATCCCCGCGCCGACCGCCTGTGCGGCCTGGTGCAGGCCCAGCTTGAGTCGGCGTCGTAGGTCCTGCCGGTAGCGCTCGATCGCCTCCTCGACCATCTGGCCGGCGGCCTCTTCGGGGCTGACGTAGCCGTAGCCGGGCTGGCGGCCGGTGTGCATGTTGCGGATGTCCAGGTCGCGCAGGGCCTGTTCGACCCCCGCGGCGACCTCGTCGCGCAGTTCGCCGTAGTCGGCGCCGTGGTCGCGGTGCCCGGTGGTCCGCGGGTCAAGGATCCGTACCGCCAGGGCATGCGCCTCGGCGGCGAGTTCGGGGTGCGCCCGCAGCAGGGCGTCCAGGAGCGCGGCCTTCTCCTGCGGTCCGAGTGTGGCGAGCGCCGCCTTCCCGTCCGTCCGCTCGGCGTCGCGCGCGGGCGCCGGGGCCCAGCGCAGTCCGGCGTCCACGGCGGCGAGCGCCACCGCGACGCCGTGCGGGCACAGAGCGGCGCCACGCCGGGCCGCCTGGCAGTCGCACTCCCCTGTCAGCGTGCCGTCGATCACGCCGACCCAGACCGGATACCGCTTCCCCGCGTCCGCGGTGACGTCCGCGTTCGCGCCGCCATAGCCGGACTCCAACCCCTGGACGGCTCCAGCCATCCACAGCTTCCGCCCGGACGCGAACGCGCTCGCGCTCGCACAGGTCTTGATCGTTTCTTGTGTCACCACTGCCGCCACGACACGCCATTTAACCGTACCGGCGGGCGGTGCTCTCCCGCCCCGGGGTGAGCAACGGCCTGCTGTGGAGGTTTGACCGCGCAGTGTGCCTTGCACACGGTGGAACCCCCGTCGCGGGTTCTCGGAGCCAGGCCGGATGATCAGCTCGCGCAGTTCCTCGGACAGCGGCGGGCGTCCCGAGGAAGTGGGCTGCGTCCATTTCTGCTGGCTCAGGCGTTGATGCCGGGCCAGGAGGGCGCGCGGGAGATGATCCGCGGGCTGCGGACGTCAGGGGGCCAGTCCGGCCCTGTCGAGTTTGGCGATGAAGCTGGTCTTGCGCTGGTGGTCGGTGCGGAGTTCGGCGAGGTAGTGGCTGAATCCTGCGGGGTCGTCGGCCGTCGCGTGAGCCGAGCGCAGGCGGCGGAGCAGTTTGACGGCGCGGTCATAGCGGTACTTGCTGGTGTCGGCGAGCTGGGCCTGGATCAGATAGCGGTAGGGGGCGAGCACGTCGGCGGGGTGTGCGGCTTCGCGCTGTTCGACCAGGAAGCCGAGCAGGCGTGGGCCCACGTCGTGGGGGCGGGTTGCGGCGGTGGTCCACGCCTCCTCGTCGAGGCCGGCAATGATCAGGGCCTGGACGAGCTCGCCCAGGCGCGCCGGGTCCTTGGCCGCGCGGGTGCGCAGCTCGTCGAGAGCCGGGGCGATGAGCGCGGTGTCGCCGACGCGGTGGCAGGTGGCGGCCAGGGCGCCGAAGGTGGCGGCGACCGGGTGACGGTTGAACTCGGCGACGCGCACCTCGAGGGCGGCCACCGTCTGGGCGTCCTCGATGAGGAGGTCGACCAGTAGGTCGCGGAGTCTGGCGTTATTGGGGTTGCCTGGGTGGTGGGCCAGCCCGCGCCGGGCCCAGTCGATGGCCTCGGCTGCTCGGTCGGAGTCGAGCAGGGCGCGTGCGATCTTGCGGTACTGCTCCGGGCTCTTCAGGTCCTCGGCGAGGACCGCGATGTAGTGGTCCACATCACCGGTGAGCTCGGCGAGCTGCTCGCGGAAGTCACGGACGGCGAACTGGGCGCTCCAGGAGTCGGGGTCTGCAGTAGCGGCGCGGGCGCGGACCTGGGCGGTGATCTCGGCGATGCCCCGCTCGCCGAGGGCGGGCGCGAACGATCGCAGGTGGATACGGGGCCAGCCGGGGCCGTCGAACTGCGCCGCGACCAGCCATGACGCGAGCGTTGTGGGGTTGGCGGGCGGGGCCTGCTCCAGCGCGCGGGCGTAGAGGTCGGTGAGTTCCTGCAGCGCATCGCCGACGATGCCGGAGGAGTCGTCCAGGTGCATCAGCGCACGGGTGACCCGGTCCACGGCTGTGCGCAGCGTCCGCACGACCGTGCCGGCCCGCCCGGCGTCGACCAGCGCGGTCGCCGTCTCCAGTACCTGGTGGGCGGTTGCCTGGTACTCGCCCCGTCCGTGGTGGGGATGGCGGCGCTTGTCCCACCGCAGCCTGTCCACCAGCGCTGCGAGCTCGTCCGGGGAGACCGTGTTCTTGCCCATGCGCCCCATCCCACCACATCGGGCACATCCGCGAGCGGATGGCCGCGGGCCCGTTCCCTGAACGCGGACCTGGCGTTCGCCGGGCCGGGGGTGCGGCTACTGTGCCGTCCATGAGGGGTGCGTGGAGCGAGGAGAGTCTGCGGCGGCTGCGCGCGGCGCGGCATGCCGGTGACGGGGCGGCGCTGGTCGGGCTGTTGTCGGGGCAGCCGTTGGCCGAGGTTCTGCAGCAGGTCGGGGATGCGGTCGGCGACGCGGTGACCGCGCGGGTATCGGGGGCGGCGGACCTGGCCGAGCGGTGCATCGCCGCACTCGGTGAGCGCGACTGGGAAGGGGATGCGGAGCTGGCGGAGCAGTTGGCGGCCGCCCTGGGGCGCGGCCCGGTGCCGTTGCTCAGGCCGTTGCCGGTGGATCTGGAGGAGCTGGCTGGGCTGCTGGAGGGCGACCCGGTCTTCGGCGGTGGCCGGATCGACCTGACCACCGGTGACTGCTGGCCGCAGCTGGTCGACTCCGACGAGCAGACGGAGGACGACGAGGATCCTGAGCGGTGGCTGCCGGCGTGGTGCGAGGGTTCCCGGGACGGTTACCAGGACATGGAGCTGTTCATCGCCACGATCGGTGACGCCGATTTCGCGGATCGCCTGGGGATCGCGATCTCAGGTCGTGGCGCGTTCCGCCGCTTCAAGGACGTGCTGGCGCGCCGTGAGGACGAGCTGCGTCGATTCCACCTGTTCGCCGAGGAGCGGCAGCGCGGCCGGGCGCGGGCCTGGCTCGCCGGGAACGGCTACCGCCCGGTGGCCCGCCCCTGACCGCGGCTGGACGAAGCAGACTGGTCGAGACGAGCGGGGCGACCCATGACGGGAAGCCGAACCTGGAGGCCTCATTGTACCGTCACCGCCAAGGGGGGCGGAGGCGGTTTGGGGCATGCGCCAGCCGTTCGGGTTGAACGACCAGGGGTAGGCGCTCCGGTGTCCGGGGTTGATGGACAATGCCCGGGTGATGGAGAGCGACGATGTCCTGGCCAGGGTCTTGGAACTGCGGGCAGCCGGGAGCGGGTCGAAGCAGATCGCGAGGGCCCTGGGCATGCGCCCCGCGCAGGCGGGTGCACTGCTGCGACAGGCGGCTGAGAGCCTGGCGGGAGGGACGGCCCCGGCCGATCGGCCGGTGGTCGGGTGCTGGGTGAGCGCCGGCTGGACCGCTGGCCTGGGACTGGCCGCCGCGCCCGCGTGGGCGGAGGCCGACCTGCATGCCGCCGAGCCGGAGACGGCAGGTTTCGCACAGGTACTGGTGGCCCGCCAGGAGCGAGCCAGCAGAGTGACGGTGTGCGGATTCCTGGTGGACGTCCACTGCCTGGGCGTCAAGAACACCATTGAGCCGGAGGTCATCGGAGCCGGCTCGCTCCCTGCGTACCTGCGCGGGTACTACTCGGCATTCGACCGGCCGCCACTGAGCATCGAGCTCGACCAGGCTCGCACGATCGTGCACGGCGCGGTCGCGTACGCGCGTTCCCTCGGCTTCTCGCCCGCAACCGGCTTCGCGGACACCGCCCGGGCATTCCCCCCCGGTAGGTAGACATCACGGACACTGGATCTCGTGGATTCAGAGGAAGAGATGGCACCGGTGGTGCACAAGTACTACTCAGCGGAGTTCCGCGCTGACGCTGTGGCGCTGTACTGCTCCGATCCGTCGCTGACGTATGCGCAGGTCGCGAGGGATCTGGGCATGCACGCCGAGTCGCTGCGGCAGTGGGTGCGAGCGGCGGGGGCCGCGCCGGGGCCCGACGGCGTCCTGCCGGCTACGGGGCGGCCACGGCGGAGACACCCGAGGAGCGCATCGCCCGCCTGGAGGCGGAGAACGCGGCCCTGCGTGTGGAGAACACGGGGCTGCGCAAGGACCGCGAGACGCTCTCGGTCGAGCGGGACATCCTGCGGAAGGCTACGAAGTATTTCGCCTCGGAGACGAACTGGTGATGAGCCGCTTCCAGTTCGTTGAGGACCACCGGGAGGCCTTCGAGGTCAAGCGGCTCTGCCAGGTGCTGGGCATCCAGCGCTCCAGTTACTACAAGTGGCGCGCAACTGCCACAGCCCGCGCGGAACGGCAGGAGGCCGACGCCGCGCTGGCAGCACGGATCCAGCGCGTCCACACCGACTCCGACGGGGCCTACGGCGCCCCGCGCATCACCGCCGAGCTGCGGGATGACGGCCTGGTGGTCAACGAGAAGCGCGTCGCGCGGGTGATGCGCAAGTTCGGAATCGTGGGCACCCACCTGCGCCGCAAGGTCCGCACCACGGTGTCCGAGCCGTCGGCCACACACCACGTCGCCCGCACCCCCGCTCCCGCCGCCCGCGACACCATCCTGCGCTGCTCCGAAGCCACCCAGACCGGGGTCACGTCGTCCCACCGCCAGCATTGCTGAAGCCCCACCGGGCAGGACGTGTTCGGTCCATTCTGTGTCCATGCCCCAACCCCGCACCCCACGTGGGGCCTGCGGACGACGAGTCCGGCGGAGGATACGCGCCTTCAACTTCAAGTTTGCCGCCACGCTGCCGGCGGATGTCATGCCGCTGGAAGTCCTGCCCCCTCACGGCGACTTCAGGGCGCCAAAGTCGCGGCGGTCTCGGCGAGCTGGGAGAGCGTCAAGCGGGGGCACTCGACGATCAAGGCGAAGCGCGACCTCACAGGCATTCGGCAGGACCAGATCCGATTCTGCCCGCGCGGCGCGCAGCGCGCATTGAGCAGGTGGCCCTCGGGACAGAGGCTTGTCCGACCGCGTGCATCCGGCCGGGCCGGGAACGGCTGGGGGAAGTGCCTCGTCGGCGGTGACCGCCGGCTGCCCAGTCCGTAGGTCAGGCCGGTGGCGGTACAGGCAGGTCCCGGTGGTGTCCGGATGGCGCCGGCATGGCCGAGGTCGGCGTCGCGCTGCTTCAACACCTCTTGCATCCGTGGTCGGCTGCTCCCGTGTGGTGCGCCGTTGTGCGGGTGGAAGGACAGCGGGGGATGCGCGGTGACGGCGGTGCGCCGCCCCGTAGCACCGCCGACCCCTGTCTCGGGGACGAGCCGCTTTGTCGCGCCGACGGGGCGTGAACACGGCCGCCGTGTTGGGATGCCACCATGTCCTCAGGGTGGAAGGCAAGGCCCCAACCGTCCCCGTACTCGCGGATGACGTCCGTCAGGTGGGGCGCCGAGCGGCCGAGGGCTTCGAGCAGTGCGCCGCGAGTGGGAGCGCGGTGCGGCCAGTCGAGGCAGAACGAGAGGTCTCCGTTCACCTCGGCGCCGATGTCTTCGATGACCAGTGCGCGGACCAGTTCGGGATGGCCGGAGGCCAGCTGATAGGCGTTGACACCGCCCAGGGAATGGCCGAGTACGACCGCCGCGCCGGCGCCGAGGTGGTGGAGCACGGCAGCGGCGTCTTCGACGTAGCCGTCCCGGGAGAAGTCCGAGGGACGATCTGAACATCCGGGGCCTCGCTGGTCGAGAGCGACGACTCGCCAGTCCGGCGCCAGGTCACGGGCGAGCCGGGTGAACGTCCGTCCCGCACTGAAATGGCCGTGCAAGGCCAACACGACCGCGCCAGGGCCGCCGACGTCCAGGTAGGACAGGCGTCGTCCCGAGACCGACACAGCAGCGCGGATGGGATCGGACGGTCTGGGCACCAGCAGGGACACAACCCTGCCAGCTGTGGTGGTTCCGAGGCCAGGTGCCGCTGGACCTCACGACCACCGCCCGGATCTACGACTCCCTGGTGCGCCACCCCGCCGACGTCGCCGCCGGTATCGCCGCCGGTGCGCACGGACGCCCGGCTCGGACCCGGCGGTGGACCGCACACGGGCGGACGAACTCGCGCGGTACCCGGCCGAGGCGAGCCAGCGACCACCTCGCAGCCGGCGAGCCGTCCTCCGCGACCGCGGCCGGCTCACCGCCCCACGGCCGGTGTTCCCGTTGGGCCGGCCGACCATCCTGCACCGCGTGGTGACGACCGCGCCGACCAGGATCCCACCGTGACCGACACCACCGCCGCCGCACCACGCCACCCGCGCGGCGTCTGCCACAGCGACGCCCGGCTGCGGTGCGGCAGGTTCCGGGGCGAGGTGGAGCAGCGGGGTGCGGGCGGCGACGCGGTCCTCGACGGGAACGGTCGGTAGCCCGTCCTCGGGCCGTCCTCGTGCTCGGGGCCGCCCGCCCGGCCGGCACCCTGGCCCGGGCGCCTTCGCGGAGCGCGGCCGCACCCGGCCACCACGACGGTGACCGGGTGTGGCCGCTCCACGCGACGGCCGGCGGTGAGCGCCGCCGGTGAGCGCCGAACTCCGCGGGCCGCGCCTGCCTGCGCGGATCGTCAGCAGGCGACGCCGGCGACCGTCGCCGTCGGTGCTGTGACGTTCACGAGCTCGACGGATGAGCCGGTCGGGACCGCGTAGGTGATGGTCTGGTACTCGACGCCCAGTCCGAGCCGCTGGCCCGCAGGGATGGTGATCTCCCATCCGGTGCTAAGGGTGACCGTGGCGTTTATCTTGGTCCCGATGGTGGCCGTGATGACGTCGAGGGCCTTCGCCGAGGCGTTCGTGCTGGCCTCGTAATTGGTCGTGTAGCTGGAGTTGCGGGTGAACTTCTGGGGCACGCTGGAGGTGTTCTCCAGACAGTCCTGCACGACCATCCACTTCCGGCCGTAGCTGTAGGGCATGGCGGGGCCGGATCCACTCGAGCCGCTGGCGCCGCCGGAGCTGCCGGGGACGGTGGGCGGGCGCTCGGGAAGAGCCGGCACCTCCGGCCGGCTCGGCTTCTGGGCCTTCCCGTAGATTTTGACCTGCTCCATGTCGAACGTCGCACCGACCTCGCCGCTGCTCCAGTCGATCGTCTCCGAGAAGCTGCCGCTGCACCCCATCTCCTCCCACTCGGGGACCAACGGGCAGTCGCCGCCGGAGGCGGCGGCCAGGTTCGGGGCCACCACTGCGGGCACGGTGGTGAGCAGCGAGGCGCCGAGTACCGCAGCGGCCAGGGAGTTCCTGAGTTTCACTGTTGCTCCTGAAGGTTCGGGTCGGGGAAGCGGCGACCTGACAGATCCACTGCTGTCCGGCCGCGGCGCAAACACTGACACAGCCTCAAGGCATTAGCTAGGATGAATTCAGGCCACCATGATCACAGCTGATATGAATGAGCGTGATGGTGTCCGACAGGCCGACGAACGGAGAGGCGCCCAGTGACGGCAGACGGGCCAGGCGCACCGGACACCCTCGCGGACCGCATCGAGCAGCTCTTCCGGACGATCCTCCGGCCGGGTGGCGAGCCGTACAGCAACGAAGAGGTCGCACGGGCGTGCCGGGAGGCGACCGGGGAGACCTTCTCGGCCACCTGTGTCTGGCAGCTGCGCACCGGGCGGCGCGGCAACCCGACCAAGCGCCACCTCGAAGCCCTGGCGCACTTCTTCCAGGTACCGCCCGGGTACTCGGACATCGTCCATGGTGCCGTCGAGGGTGTGGGCGAGCAGCCCGCCGGCGGCGGTGACGACCGACAGCACCTGCGCCGGGTCGGCCTCCGGGCGGACCACGAGATCCATGGGCAGGTAGTGGTCCCTGGGCCGGGCGGCGAGCTGTCCGGCGTACGCGAGGAGCTCGTGGGCGATGTGGACGGCCGTGTCGCGGCAGCTCCACTCCAGCGGCCCGGCGGGGCCGTTCCAGTCCCGGTCCGCGGTGAGCGGGGACAGCACCTGCAGACAGTCGAGCAGCGCCTCCCGTACCGGGTCACCGTTCATGAAGATCACGTATCGGGTCATCTTTCATGGGCACGGGCCTGCCTGGCGGACTGTCACACGATAGGACCTGGGGTCTGACATGCCCTCGGCCGTCACGCCGCCCCGGCACCCCGCCGGACGGCCCCGGCCGCCCGGGGACCGGTGCGTCCTTGGAGGACGGGGTGCTGTGGTGGTCACCCGGACTCGGCCAGGGGCGTCCTTCTGCAGTTGCACCGCCGCTACCAGGCTCAGCCTCGGCTCCGCCTGCCGCAGCGCCTTCACCGCACCGACGGACGCGAGATCACCCGCGTATCCGACGGCCGCCAGCCGGGAGCGTACCCAGCCGGCGCGCAACTGCTGCTCGGTGGCGGCGGCCGCGGCGGCGACGAGCGCGGCGGCGCGTTCCAGACCCGGGCGCTCCTCGGGGGACGCCACGGCCAGCGCCCGGTCCAGAGCCCCGGCGAGGAGGTCGGAGTCGCGGACGAGCAGGACGAAGTTGTGCTCCGGCCGCACTCCCAGAAAACCAGTCATACCGGCATCGTGGTGGCCGGAACGGTCGGACGGAAACGAACTCGAGCAACACCAGAGGTTGTTCGGCGAGGCGGGCGGAGCGAGGCAGCGACCCCACCCCGTACGCCGCGGACACCACGGATGCCACGCCGCGTCGCCGTCCGCGCGCCGTACGGGAGCTGCCGTTCCTGTTCCCCAGCTCCCGGACCAGCATGGGGTGCACCGCGGAGCCGCCGGTCCGGCACGGGGGTGCCCTCGGTCCGACAGGCGGAGCCGCGAGCGTTCGCCCGCATCGGCTCGAACAACGTGGCATCGTGGTCCGCGAGCCCAACCCCGGGGACAAGCACAACGGCACCGTCCGGCCGACGCCCGCTCATCCGGTCGGGAGCTCCCGGAGCTCCTCCCCTTCGCCGGACCGAACCCCCTTCGGAGACCGCATGACCAGCCAGGACGAGCCCTACGCGGCGGCCGCGGGCCGGATCGCGTACTTCAGTACGAGCCGTCTCGAGGCTTTCAGCGACGGTGTCTTCGCCATCGCGATCACGCTGCTGGTCCTGGACCTGAAGGTGCCGGAGCCGGACGCCCTGCAGGACGAGTCACTGACCGCTGCCCTCGCGCGTCAGTGGCCCTCCTACTTCGCCTACCTGGTCAGCTTCCTGGTCATCGGGATCATCTGGATCAATCACCATGCGATGTGCGCGCTCGCGCGCCGGGTGGACCGGCGCACGCTTTTCGCCAACCTCTTCCTGCTGCTCACCGTCTCCGTCATCCCGTTCCCCACCCGCCTCCTCGCCACCTATCTCACCGCGGACAACAGCAACGCCCACACCGCGGCCGCCGTCTACGCCCTGACCATGGTGGCCATGAGCATCGCCTTCTCCGTGCTCTTTCTCGCCTTCACGCGCGACGCCCGGCTGCTGAACAGCCCGATCCCGCCGCAGGCCAGGCGCACCGCCAGGCGCCGCTTCGGCATCGGCGGCCTGTGCTACCTCGCCACCGTCGGCCTCGCCTACCTCAGCCCCGTCGCCATGCTGGCCACCCACGCCGTCCTCGCCGTCTACTACTGCTTCGACCAACTCGCCCCGGCACGAGCCACTCGCCGGTAACGGCCGGGCCCCTGCGGAGGCGTTCCGCAGGGGCCCGGTGTGTCGTCGGCCCATGGGGGCCGCGGGGGTCAGTGTGCCCCGGCGGTCGCCTCGACCCGGCGGTCGCCTCGACCCGGCGGCGGACCAGGAACCAGCCGCCGACCAGGGCGGCCGCGATCAGTGGCAGGCAGGCGACGGTCGTGCGACCGACGCCGCCGTCCAGCCACATCAGGACCACGACGGAGACGAGGAAGAGCAGCGTGACGATCTGGGTGTACGGCGCCCAGGGCAGCTGGTAACCGGGACGGGTGACCCGCCCGTCCTTGGAGCGCTGCCAGAACAGCAGCGAGCAGATCATGATCACGCCCCAGGTGCCGAGGATCCCGATCGAGGCGATGGTGAGCACCGGCTCGAACGCTCGCCCGGTATCGGGTAGTTCAGCGCCACGCCCAGCACGCCGAACCCGGCGGTCAGCAGGATGCCGCCGTAGGGGACGCCGCCCGAGTTCCGGACGGGAAGGGCGAGCCGCTCGCCGACGAGCGGGTGCCGGATGTTCGCCGTGGCGGCGTACGCCTCGTTCGGCGCCTTCTGGCCGGCCTGCCGGGGCCTCGTCGAGACGGTGGGGCCCGCACGTGTTCACCCGGTGGTTCCCGTCGAACCCACAGAGGAGCTCGGACAGCCTGCCCCTGGAGTCCTGGACGGCCGGTCCCGAGATGCGCCGTGGGCGTGGGCAAAGGGAGTTCGGGATCCGCGTGTGACGCGCATGCGCACGTGCGACCGAAGGTCACCCGACCCGCCTCGGCGGCCCGGCTGGAACAGGCGATCGAGGGCGGGCCTGTCTGCGCGCGCGGCGGTACGGCCGGCCGGACCCGCCGTACCGCCGGATGCGCGGTGCTCCGGCTGTCAGCAGGCGACGCCGGTGAGAGTGGTCGTCGGCACGGTGACGTTCACGAACTCGACGGTGGAGCCGCCGGTCGGGACCGCGTAGGTGACGGTCTGGTACTCCAGGCCCAGCCCGAACCTCTGGCCCGCGGGGATGGTGATCTCCCATCCGGTGGTCCTGGCGATCGTGGAGTTCGGCTTCGTCCCGAGCGTGGCGGTGAGGATCTCGAGGGCCTTCGCCGAAGCGTTGGTGCTGGCCTCGTAGGTGACGGTGTATGTGGAGTTGCGCGTGAACTTCTGGGGCGCCGGCGAGGTGTTCTGCAGGCAGTCCTGGACGACGGTCCACTTCTGGCCGTAGCTGTAGGGCCTGGCGAAGGTGCCTCCGTTCGAGCCGCCGGGCACGCCGGAGCCGCCGGGGACGGGGTCGACGGTGGGGGCCGCCGGGACGTGCGGCGGCTGCGCCAGGCCCACGATCTCGACGTTGCCCCCGTCGAACGTGTCGCCGATCTCGCCGCTGCTCCAGTCGATCGTCTCCGTGAAGCTGCCGCCACATGCCAGGTCGTCGGATCCGGGGGTCAGGATGGTGCAGTCGTGGGCGGCGGCCAGGGTCGGTGCCAGCAGCGCGGGCATGGTGGTGAGCAGCGATGCGCCGAGAGCCGCGGCGACCAGGGACGTCCTGAACTTCATGGGTACTCCTCGGGGTTGGCGTCGGGGAAGTGCGCCGGGCGGTTCGACGGCCGACCGGCGCGGCGCAAACACTGACACACTCTCAGCGCATGAGCCAGTGTGAATGTTAGGCGGGCCTACGTAAGCTGGAATGAATACGCGTGTGCTGAGGCAGGACAGGTCGGCAGGACGGGAGGCGCTCAGTGGCCGGGCGATGGAGGAGTCCGCGAGGTCGCGCTCCGGGTGGTGACCCGCTCGCCGGAGGGGCTCGGTACCATCAGCGACATCATCGAGGCGATCGCGCGCCGGGAGGGGGGAATCCGACAGTGATCTTGCGGAGGCGCCCCGCGGGGGCGCGCGGGCCGGCGTCCCGGTCCGTCCGGTCGCCGGCGGACCAGGAGGATGGGGCGGATCTGGAGGGTGCGGAGGGTGCGGACGGTGCGGTGGGAATGACGAGCGGGGAACGGCGCAGCCTCTGGCGGCGCTGTGAGCGGATCGCGGCGACGCTGGCCCTGCCGGAACCGTTCGAACTGCCTGCCCTCGCCGAGACGTTGT
>NZ_JBIURH010000093.1:0-15258 GCF_044740765.1 Kitasatospora sp. NPDC088346 | reverse complement strand
GGCGCCCGCGGGGGGGGGGGGGGCCCCGGCGCGGGCGGCGGGGGGCCCCCCCCCGGGGCCCCCCCCCCCCCGCGGCCGCCCCGCCGCCCCCCCCCCCCCCCCCGCCCGGGTTCCGCCGGCCCGGCCCCGTCGGGGCCGGGCTGTTCGATCCTCTCCCCGGGGACCGACGCGCCGGTGACCGCCCCACCACCGGGCGCGTTCTCAGGCGGCCGTGCCGGGCTTCTCCGCGTGCTCCAGCGCCTCGGCCAGCAGCCTCCAGATCTCCGCCGCCAGATCCATGTTGGAGGCCCGGCGGGCGTCCTCGCCCAGCTGCTTGAGCCGGGCGAGCCCGCGCTCCTGGTGGCCCTCGCCGATCAGCAGCAGGCTCTCCAGGGCGTGCAGCCGGATCTGGTCCCGGTAGCTGAGCATCAACTCGTCCAGGTCCAGCCGGTCGAGGAAGCCCCGGGCCGCGACGCGGTCCCCCTCGGCGAAGGCCAGGTGCGCCTGCAGCGTCAGCAGTTCCTGCTCCTGGACGGGTGTGCCGACGAGCGACAGCGCCGTCTGCGCCTCCGCGAGGTACGTGCGGGCCGGTGCGGTGAGGGCGGGCCGGGACTGCAGCGACAGCGAGGCCGCGGCCAGCCGCAGCCTCGCCCACAGCGTGAGGTCGTCACGGCTGTCGAGCGCCCGCGTGGCCTGACCCAGGTAGTCGCGTGCGCTCTCGTCGTCCCCGAGCCGGGAGTAGACCGTGGCCGCCGACCACAGCGCCTCGGCACGCCGGGTGTTGTCCGGGACGTCCGCCACCAGTTCGAGCAGCTCCTGCACGTGCGCACGGGCGTCCGGAAGCCGGCCCGCCTCCGCCTCGGTCGCCACCAGCGCCGCCAGCGCGTTCCCGGTGTCGACGGCGGACAGCTGCGCCTGCTTGGCCTCCTGGTAGGTGCGCGCGGCCAGGTCCAGGGCCCGGGACGCCTCGCCCAAGGACCTGAGGCACCGCGCGAACCAGGTCCTGGACCGGCACTGCAGCGCGGGCAGCCCGAGCTCGTCGGCGAGCTCGACCAGCTGCTCCAGGGCGGCGAGCTCCTCGGTGCGCTCGCCGCGCCGGTGCCAGTACTTGACGATGAGCCACAGGGCCTGCCAGCGCAGCAGGGGATCCTCGTCGCCCGCCCCCGCGAGCACCTCGATGAGCTCCTCGACGGTCGCGTCGTTGTCCGTCGTCGCCGCCATGCTCAGGGCCTGGGTGAGGGAGCCGCCGACCGGCCGGGTGTCGAAGGCCGAGCGGTCCACGCCGAGCTGCCCGGCGAGGTAGCTGATCACCCGCTCGGTGGGCTGGCGTGCGCCGGACTCGAGACGGGACAGATAGCCCGTGGAGATCTCGTCGCCCGCCAGAGCTGCCTGGGAGAGCCCCTGCTGCTGCCTCAGGAACCGGAGGCGCGACCCGAAGGACGACTGTGATGGCATGCAAGTCCCGCAATCATTCCGGGTGGGACACGCGTCGCGCCCCACCAGAGTCTTCGCCACGCCCCCATTCATGGCATCTGAGTTGTCAATATAGTGCCACGAAGGACGGGGCGATGGCATCGTCCAGCCTGAGAATCTTGGCAACTTTTGGCAATTCACTTGTCAACTCGGACGCGATCATCCTAGGTTTACGGCGTCCAGCCGGGCAACTACCTTCGCCCACAACGCTATCCGCGCCATCCACGCCACCCGCGCCAGCGTCCGGGCCACACCTGGAGACCTCATGCCCAAGCACCTCAACCTGCTCCTTGCCGCCGCGATCCTGTCCTCGGCCGCGAGCACCCTGCCACTCGAAACGCGATCCGACATCGACTGGCCGACCCCCCGACCCTCCACCGCCGCCGCGGCCACCACCACCGGCACCACACCCGACGCCGGCTCCTCGGGGGACATCGACTGGCCCTGACCCCGCACCCACGAGGGCCTCGCAGGCCCCGTCGGCGCGGCCCGGTGCCTCGACTCCGCCCGGTCGAGGCCGGGTTCGCGGGCCGCGAAGGCGGCCATGAGGGCCGGGCCGGCGGCAACGACCGGACCTCCAGCGACTGCTCGGCGTCGGCCAGGGCGAGGCGGCGGACCCCCACCGCCTCCTCGACCGTCCGGCCCGGCATCGGCAGTCGGCCACGCCACGCCGCGCCCAGGTGACCGTCCGGCGGCCGGACCGAGGCACGGGCACCCGCGGCCGTCCGGGCCGGTTCCCCAGCGACACTCCGCGGACGTTCAGTTCGGCGCCGGGCGGTCGGCCGCCCGGCGGGCCCGGGCCACCGCCTCGCTCATCGCCCCGAGGAACCGGCGGGCGGTGTCCAGCTCGGCCGGCTCGAAACCCTCCATCGCGGTGACCAGTTCACCGATCACCGGCCCGAAGAAGGACCAGCCCAGCTCGACGGCCCGCTCGTCCACCCCCAGCAGCACCCGCCGCCGGTCGGCGGTGTCCCGGCTGCGGCGGATCAGGCCGAGCCGCTCCAGCCGGTCCACCAGCGCGGTGGTGCCGGCCGAGTTGAGGCCGAGCCGCTCGCCGAGAAGGCCCGGCGTGCAGGGCGTACCGGCCCGGTCGGCGTCGAGCAGCTCGATCAGGGCCCGCAGGTCGGTCGGGTGCAGCCCGTGCAGTGCGGCGAACTCGCCGCCGAAGCGGTCCAGTTCGACCGTCACGGCGCGCAGCAGATGCACCAGTCCCATCGCCTGGTTCCGGTCGTCCATCCCTGCC
This sequence comes from Kitasatospora sp. NPDC088346, assembly GCF_044740765.1. Taxonomy (NCBI): domain Bacteria; kingdom Bacillati; phylum Actinomycetota; class Actinomycetes; order Kitasatosporales; family Streptomycetaceae; genus Kitasatospora; species Kitasatospora sp. NPDC088346. The sequence goes on along the minus strand of NZ_JBIURH010000093.1, from coordinate 12,563 downwards.
GTCCCTTCCGTTCCGTCATCTCGCTCGCCTAGTATCTCGCCCAGCGAGAGTGTTGGTCAACGAGGGAACGGGGACCCGCTGTGTCCGAGGACGACTTCTTCACCGCGTACGACACCGTGCTCGCCAAGTGGCCGGCCGGCACCACCGCACTCGACCTCCGCTCGCCGTACGGCACCACACGGGTGCTGGCGCACGGCCCGCAGGACGGCGAGCCGCTGGTGCTGCTGCCGGGCGGCGGGGCCGGCGCCACCGTCTGGTTCGCGCTGGCCGCCCAACTCGGCGACCGCTACCGGGTGTACGCCGTGGACCCGCCCGGGGACGCCGGTCGCGGCACCGCCGGAGAGCGCCCGCTCGCCCGGACCGCGGACCTGACGACCTGGCTGACCTCCGTGCTCGACGGCCTCGGCCTGGAACGCACCCACCTGGGCGGCCACTCCTACGGCGCCTGGCAGGCCCTCGGCCACACCCTGCACGACCCCGGCCGGATCGGCCGGCTGGTCCTGCTCGACCCCACCCGCTGCTTCGCGGGACTCCGCCCCGGCTACCTGCTGCACGCCCTGCCGATGCTTCTTCGCCCCACCGTCGAGCGCGTGCGCGCCTTCCTGGCCTGGGAGTGCGACGGCATCCCGGTCGACGAGGACTGGCAGCGCCAGTTCGCCCTGGGCGCCGCCGAACTGCCCCGCCCCAAGCCGGTGATCGGCCGCCGGCCGAGCCGGGCGGCGCTGCGGGTGCTGGACGTGCCGACGCTGGTCCTGCTCGCCGGACGCAGCCGGGCCCACGACGTCGCGAGGGTCGCCGAGGGCGCCCGGGCCCTGCCGGACGTCCGGCTGGCGACCCTGCCCGGTGCCTCCCACCACGCCCTGCCCGCCGGCTGCGCCGAGGAGGCCGGCACGCTGGTGCGGCGGTTCCTGACGGACGGACCGGCCCCGACCCCGTGACAGGCGGACGCCCGCTCGTACGACGCCTCGTGACTGCGCACTGCCGGGCGCGCCCGCGCCGCTGGAACGGCCCGCCGCGTTCGGTACCCTGCTCTGTGAACCGTGACCCCGCCGCCCGCTGCGGGAACGTCACAGGTCGGTGGCCCGCCGGTGGCGGGGCTCGTACATGCCCACCTCACCGCCGCCCGGCAGTCGGAACCTGGTCAGCCGTCCCCAGCGTGCGTCGGTGACCGGCTGCGTGAACTCCACGCCCCTGGCGGACAGGTTCCGCACGGTGGCGTCCACGTCGTCGCACATCAGGTAGAGCTCCTGCGACTCCGGACCGTCCGTCGGGTGCACGGCGACCTCGGTCGGCGGAAGCTTGAAGATCAGCCAGCCGCCTCCCGCGTCGACGTGCGGATACTCCAGCACGTCCCGGAAGAAGGCCCGGTCCGCTTCCGCGTCACGGCTGTGGATGACGACGTGCCCACCAGTGATCATGCGGCCAGGGTACGTCCCGCGGCACCCGACGCGGTGGCGGGAACCCCCGGCCTCGCCACGCGGCGGACCGGGCGGGGTCAGCGTGGCGGCGCACCCGCCGGTTCGGGCCGCCCGCGGGGCCGGGGGCTCGTCACAGGACCACCACCGAGCGCAGTACGTCGCCCTCGTGCATGCGGGCGAAGGCGGCCTCGACGCCGTCCAGCCCGATGGTCTCGGTGACGAAGGCGTCCAGGTCCAGTCGCCCCTGGAGGTGGAGGTCGATCAGGGTGGGAAAGTCCCGCGAGGGCAGGCAGTCGCCGTACCATGACGACCTGAGCGCGCCGCCGCGCCCGAAGACGTCGAGCAGCGGCAGGTCGAGGGTCATGTCCGGGGTCGGCACGCCGACCAGGACGACGGTGCCGGCGAGGTCCCGGGCGTAGAAGGCCTGCCGGTAGGTCTCCGGTCGGCCGACGGCCTCGATGACGACGTCCGCGCCGTGGCCGCCGGTGAGCTCACGTATGGCCTCCACGGCGTCGCGCTCGGAGGAGTTGACGGTGTGGGTGGCGCCCAGGCGCCGGGCGGTGGCGAGCTTGCGCTCGTCGAGGTCGACGGCGATGATCCGGGCGGCCCCGGCCAGTCGGGAACCCATGATCGCCGCACTGCCGACGCCGCCGCACCCGATGACCGCGACGCTGTCGCCCCGGGAGACCCCGCCGGTGTTGACGGCCGCGCCGAGGCCCGCCATGACGCCGCAGCCGAGCAGTCCGGCGGCGGCCGGTGAGGCGGCGGGGTCGACCTTGGTGCACTGTCCCGCCGCGACCAGGGTCTTCTCCGCGAAGGCACCGATGCCGAGTGCCGGGGTGAGCTCGGTGCCGTCGGCGAGGGTCATCCGCTGCGTGGCGTTGTGGGTGTCGAAGCAGTACCAGGGCCGCCCGCGCCGGCAGGACCGGCACTGTCCGCAGACGGCACGCCAGTTGAGGATCACGAAGTCGCCGGGCGCGACCTCGGTGACGCCGTCGCCCACCGACTCCACGATCCCGGCGGCCTCGTGCCCGAGCAGGAAGGGGAAGTCGTCGTTGATCCCGCCCTCCCGGTAGTGCAGGTCGGTGTGGCAGACGCCGCAGGCCTTGACCGCGACCACCGCCTCACCCGGCCCGGGGTCCGGCACGATCACCGTCTCGATCCTGACCGCCGCGCCCAGGCCGCCCGCGACGACACCTCTGACCTGCTGGGACATGAAGCACGACCTTCCGCTGAGGGGGGGAGGGAACCGGTGTGGACGCGGGTGCGCGCCGTCAGCCGCGCAGCCGGTCGGTGACCCACGTGTGGAACGCACCGATGTGGTGCTCGCTCGGCACCAGCACACCGCCGGCCCGGTAGGCGCGCGAGTCCATCGCGGGCTGGCAGCGCTCGCAGGCGTCGAAGTCCTGGACGTTGACCCGGTGGAACAGTTCCACCGAGCGGGAGACGTCGCGGCCCGCGTCGACGACGTCCTTCAGGAAGAGCCAGTCGCACTCCACCACGGTGTGGTCCGCGGCGAGCGGGTACATCCGGTGCACGATGACGTGGTCGGGCACCAGGTTGACGAACACCTGGGGCTTGATCGTGATCGCGTAGTACCTGCGGTCCTGGTCCTCGGAGACGGTGGGGATCCGGTCCACGCCCGCGCTGCCGTCGACGGTGAACCCCTCGGCGTCGCCGGCGAACTCCGCGCCGTGGCCGACGTAGTACTGCGCGGCGTAGCCGCCGGCGAACTCGGGCAGCACGTCCGTCAGTTCGGGGTGGATGGTCGCGCAGTGGTAGCACTCCATGAAGTTCTCGATGATCAGTTTCCAGTTGGCCCGCACCTCGTAACGGATCCGGCGGCCGACCGCGAGGCTCTCGGTCTGGTAGCGGTCGATCGCCTCGGGCGTGCCGAGGCGTTCCGTCGCGGCGCCGATCACGTCGGTCTCGAAGGACGGCGGTTCGTCGGCGAGGCACACCCAGGCGTAGCCGAGCCATTCGCGCACGTGCACCGGGACGAGGCCGTAGGTGGTGCGGTCGACGTCCGGCATGCTGGTGAGGTTGGGTGCGGCGACGAGCCTGCCGTCCAGGCCGTAGGTCCAGGCGTGGTACGGGCACTGGAAGGACCGCTTGACCTCGCCGCTCTCCTCGGTGCACAGCCGCGCGCCCCGGTGGCGGCAGATGTTGAGGTACGCCTTGACGCCGCCGTCCCGGGTACGGGTCACCAGGACGCTCTCGCGGCCGACCTGAACCGTCCGGAAGCTGCCCGGCCCGGCGAGGTCACTCGCGCGCACGGCGCAGAACCACATCCGTTCGAAGATCTTCTCCTGTTCCAGGGCGAAGATCTGCGGATCGGTGTAGGAGGAGCCGGGGAGGGTGGGGATCAGGCTCTTCGGGAGCTCGGTGGCGGTCACGGCGGTGTGCCTTTCGTCGGGGTAACGCACGGCTGGCGAAGGCGGGACTCGGCGCCCGGTCGGCGGCTGTCAGCGGCGGATGCGCGTCATCTTCGGGTCGAAGAGCGGTTCCCGGGCGACCGTCGCCGGCAGCCGCTCGCCGAAGTACTCGACCTCGACCCGGCGTCCGGGGTCGGCGGCGGCACGCGGCAGCCAGGCGTAGGCGATGGAGGCTCCGACGCTGTACCCGTAGGCGGCGCTGGTGACGTACCCCGCCGGCGCACCGTCCACGTACACCGGCTCCCTGCCCATGACGACGGCCCGCGGATCGTCCAGCAGCAGGCAGGCCAGCCTGCGCGGGACCGTCTCCTCCGTCGTACCGAGCAGCGCGTCGCGGCCGAGGAAGTCCCCCTTGTCCATCCGCACGGCGAAGCCGAGCCCGGCCTCGTACGGGTTGTGCTCGGCCGTGAGGTCGGTGCCCCAGGAGCGGTAGCCCTTCTCCAGGCGCAGGCTGTTGAAGGCACTGCGTCCGGCGGCCACCACGCCGAGCGGTTGCCCGGCCGTCCAGAGGGTGTCCCAGAGCCGCTGCCCCTGGTCGGCCGTGGTGTACAGCTCCCAGCCGAGCTCACCGACGTAGGACAGCCGCATCGCGGTGACCGGGACGGTGCCCAGGTGGGCCTGCCTGGCCTTGAAGTAGCCGAAGCCCTGGTGCGAGAAGTCCGCGTCGGTGAGCGGTTGGACGAGGTCCCGGGCCAGCGGGCCCCACAGGCCGATGCAGCAGGTCCCGGCGGTGGTGTCGCGGACCTGGACCGAACCGTCCGGGGGGAGGTGGCGGATGAGCCAGTCGAGGTCGAGGGCGCCGTTGGCTCCCACCTGGAACCGGTCCCGGCCGAGCCGGGCCACCGTGAGGTCGCTGCGCACGCCGCCGGTCGCGTCCAGCAGCAGGGTGTACGTGACGGAGCCGACCGGCCTGTCGAGCTGATTGGTCGTCAGGTACTGCAGGAGGGAGAGGGAGCCGGGGCCGGTGACCTCCAGGCGCTTGAGGGCCGTCATGTCGTACATCGCCACGCGCTCGCGGGTGGCCAGGGCCTCCGCGCCCGCGATCGGGGACCAGTAGCGGGAGGCCCAGGCGCCGCGCCCGGGGACGGCGGCGACCTCGGGCAGGTTCCGGTTGGCCTCGTACCAGTGCGGCCGCTCCCAGCCGGAGGCCTCCAGGAAGTACGCGCCCAGTTCCCGCTGCCGGGTGTGGAAGGGGCTGACCCGCAGCGGGCGCGGCTCCTCCATCGGCTGCAGCGGGTGGAGGATGTCGTAGACCTCGACGAAGTTCCGGCAGCCCCGCTGCCGCACGTAGGCGGGGGCGAGTTGCACCGGCTCGAAGCGGTTGAGGTCGCACTCGTGCAGGTCGGTGCCCGGGGTGCCGTCGACCAGCCACTCGGCCATCGCCCTGGCCACGCCCGCGGAGTGGGTCACCCAGACCGCCTCGGCGACCCAGAAGCCGCGCAGTTCGGGGGCCTCGCCCAGGAGGGGGAACCCGTCGGTGGTGAAGGAGAAGACGCCGTTGAACCCCTCCTCCACCTTCGTGCGGGCGAGCGCGGGCAGCAGCGCCCGCGAGTCGGCCCAGGCCTGTTCGAAGTCCTCCTCGGTGAAGGGCAGCATCGAGGGCATCACCGGCCCGCCGGGGGCGGCCACCGCACCGAGGTCGACGGGCATCGGGCGGTGGGCGTAGGAGCCGATGCCGATCCGGTCCACGTGCTCGCGGAAGTAGAGGTCGCGGTCCTGGTGGCGCAGGATCGGCTTGGAGGCCTCCCGCTCCCCGGTGTTGTGGCCGGCCAGCGCCGGCAGCGGGGTGGTCCTGGCGTACTGGTGGGCCAGTGGGACGAGCGGCACGGTGAGCCCCGCCATCCGGCCGATCTCCGGCCCCCAGAACCCCGCGCAGGAGACGACCACGTCGGCGGGGAAGGTGCCCCGGTCGGTGACGACGGCGGTGACCCGGCCGTTCGCGGACTCGATCCCGGTGACGGTGTGGTGCGCGAGGAACCGGGCGCCGCGCCCGGTCGCGAGCCGGGCCTGTGCCTCGCCGGCCCGCACGGCCTTGGCCAGGCCGTCGGTGGGCACGTGGAAGCCGCCCAGCACCTGGTCGCGGTCGAGCAGCGGGTGCAGGGCGACGCACTGCTCGGGGTCCAGCAGGGTGCCCGACACCCCCCAGGACGTGGCCAGCCCGTGCCGGCGGCTCAGCTCGGCGAGCCGCTCGGGGGTGGTGGCCACTTCCAGTCCGCCGAGCTGCTGGAAGCACCACTGGCCGTCGAGGGTCAGCGAGGAGTACTTGCGGACGGTGTAGGAGGCGAACTCGGTCATGGTCTTGGAGGGGTTGGTCTGGAAGACCAGTCCGGGCGCGTGCGAGCTCGACCCTCCGGTGGCGAACAGGGGGCCCTGCTCCAGCACGGTGACGTCGGTCCAGCCGCGGGCGGTGAGCTCGTCGCTCAGCGCGCAACCGACGATGCCGGCTCCGACGACGACGACTTTCGGTTGGACTGTCAAAGCATCCGTCCCCTCGGGAGGTAGCTGCGGCAGGCTGGAGGCCGGCCGGCGTACCGGCGCCTCGAACGGCCAGGACAGTGCACGAGTTGCATATTGCGCATCTATTTGCGCGATGAGAAACAGAGTCACGCTCGCGCCGCGAGCTGTCAAGGGTCCCCGACGGGGCGTGCGGGACGGGGTCGAGGGCCCGTCCGGGCCGCCCTCTTGACAGGGGTACGAGGGCCTTCCATACTCGCCGCAAGTTGCGCATGGAGACAAACGTCTCGTATCGCGCAACACATAGGAAAGGCGGCGGCCGTGCCCTCACCCTTCGACCCAGCCTGTCTGCTGATCGGCGGCGCCTGGACGGCGGCCGAGGGCGGCCGTCGGAGAGCGGTCGTCAATCCCTTCGACTCCTCGACGCTGGCAACCGTCGCCGAAGCCTCCGAGGCCGACGCCGACCGGGCGGTACGCGCCGCCCGGTCCGCCTTCGACGAGGGCTCCTGGGCCCACGCCCCGGCGGCCCGGCGCGCGGGCGTGCTCACCGCCACCGCGGACGGACTCCAGGCTCAGCGGGAGGAACTGGCCCGGCTGGAGACGCTAGACACCGGCAAGACCCTGGCGGAGAGCCGCATGGACGTCGACGACGCCACGGCCGTCCTGCGCTACTACGCGGCGATGGTGACCTGCGACGCGGGCCGCACGATCGACACCGGGCGGCCCGACGCGATCAGCCGGGTGGTCCACGAGCCCGTGGGCGTGTGCGCGCTGATCACGCCGTGGAACTACCCGCTGCTGCAGATCTCCTGGAAGCTCGCCCCGGCCCTGGCGGCCGGCAACACCGTGGTGGCCAAACCCAGCGAGGTCACCCCGATGACCACGATCCGCCTCTTCCAGCTGCTCCAGGAGCAGCTGGAACGGGCGGGTGCCCCGGGCGGGACGGCCAACCTGGTCCTGGGCGGCGGCGCGGTCGGCGCGGCCCTCGCGCAGCACCCGGAGGTGGACCTGGTCTCGTTCACCGGCGGTCTGGCCACCGGGCGCTCGGTGATGCGGGCGGCGGCCGACACGGTCAAGCGGGTCGCCCTGGAACTCGGGGGCAAGAACCCCAACATCGTCTTCGCCGACGCCGACCTCGACGCCGCCGTCGACTTCGCGCTCACCGCCGCCTTCCTGCACTCCGGCCAGGTCTGCTCGGCCGGCTCCCGACTGCTCCTGCACCGCAGCCTGCACGCCGAGTTCACCGCCGAGCTGGCCCGCCGCGCCGACCTCATCCGGCTCGGCGACGGCCTCGCCAAGGGGACGGAGACCGGCCCGCTGGTCTCCGCCGAGCACCGCGAGAAGGTCGAACGCCTCCTCGCCGGCGCCCTCGCCGAGGGCGCGGTGGTCCGCGCCGGTGGCGGCCGGCCGACCGAACCGGAGCTCCAGGGCGGCTTCTTCCTGCGGCCCACCGTGCTCGACGGCTGCCACGCCGGCATGACGGTGGTCCGCGAGGAGGTGTTCGGCCCCGTCCTCACCGTCGAACTCTTCGACGACGAGGACGAGGTGGTGAACCTGGCCAACGACACCCCCTACGGCCTGGCGGGCGCCGTGTGGACGCAGGACGCCGGGCGCGGCGAGCGCGTCGCGGCCCGGCTCCGCCTGGGCACCGTCTGGATCAACGACTACCACCCCTACGTGCCGCAGGCCGAATGGGGCGGCTTCAAGCAGTCCGGTACCGGTCGCGAACTCGGCCCTTCGGGCCTGCGCGAGTACCAGGAGACCAAGCACATCTGGCGCACCGTCACCCCCGCCGCCCAGCACTGGTTCGCCGGCTGACGCGGCATCACCGCGTCTCCCGAAGCCCACGCCCACGCCCACGCCCCGAAGCCCAGACCCCGAAGCCCACCCGCCGAACCCCGCACACCCTCAACTCCGCACGTCCGCAGCTCCGTACGTCCGCACCTCCCGACTCCACCCGGTCCGCGCAGCAAGCACCTCTCCCAGTCCCATGCCTGCCACTGGAGCGACCATGAGCAACCCGGGAACCATCAGAACCGCAGCGACACCCGCCGACGACACCTCCGACCTCGCACGCTTCGGCTACAAGCAGGAACTGGAACGCTCCCTCGGCTCCTTCTCCAGCTTCGCCGCCGGCTTCAGCTACATCTCGATCATGACCGGCGTCTTCCAGCTCTTCGGCTTCGGCTTCGGCGCCGGCGGCCCGGCGTTCATCTGGACCTGGCCGATCGTGTTCATCGGCCAGGGCGCCGTGGCCCTCTGCTTCGCCGAGATGGCGGGCCAGTTCCCGCTGGCCGGCGGCGTGTACCAGTGGTCCAAGCAGATCGCGCGACCGGTCACGTCGTGGATGTCCGGCTGGATCATGACCGTCGGTGCGATCGTCACCGCGGCCGCGGTCGCCGTCGCGTACCAGATCATCCTGCCGCAGGTCTCGCTGGCCTTCCAGATCGTCGGCGGCGCCGACGACGCAGGCGTGACCACCACCCCCGACGGCGCGAAGAACGCGATCCTGCTCGCCCTGGGCCTGGTCGTGTTCACCACGGTCGTCAACATCGTGGGCGTCCGCCTGATGGCGAAGATCAACAACCTCGGCGTCGCCGTCGAGCTGATCGGCGTCGCCCTGCTCATCGTCATGCTGGCCGTGCACATCAAGCGCGGACCCCAGGTCGTCCTGCACACCGCGGGCACCGGGGCCGGACACTCCGCCGGCTATCTCGGCGCCTTCCTGGTGGCCTCGATCATGAGCGCGTACGTCTTCTACGGCTTCGACACCGCCGGTTCGCTCGCCGAGGAGACCAGGGAGCCCCGCCGGCACGCTCCCCGCGCCATCCTCCGCGCCCTCACCGCCGCGTTCCTCGCGGGCGGCCTGCTCATGCTCGTCGGCATGATGGCGGTCGGGAACATCGACGCCGAGGAGCTCGGCACGCTGGGCATGCCCTACCTGATCAAGTCCACCCTCGGCACGGGCCTCGGGGACGCCTTCCTGGTCTGCTCGGCCATCGCCATCACCGTCTGCTGCCTCGCCGTGCAGACCGCCGCCATCCGGCTGCTCTTCTCCATGGCGCGCGACGGACGCCTGCCCTTCGGCAGCTCGATGGCGAGGGTCTCCCCCAGGTCCAACACCCCGGTCCTGCCCGCCGTCATCACCGGCGCGCTGACCATCGCGCTCCTGCTCGTCAACATCGGCAACCAGCGGGTCTTCTACATCCTCACCTCGGTCGCCATCATCCTCTTCTACATTCCGTACCTGCTGGTCACCGCCCCGATGCTGGTGCGCCGCCTGCGCGGTCAGTGGCCCCGCGAGGACCACGGCCCGTACTTCAGCATGGGCCGCAAGGGTCTCGTCGTGAACATCGTGGCCGTGGGCTACGGCCTCGCCATGACGGTCAACCTGGCGTGGCCGCGAGCCGCCGTCTACGGCGCGGACCACTGGTACTACCAGTGGGGCGCCATCGTCTTCACCGGGGTGATCTCGGCGATCGGCGGACTGCTGTACCTGCGCTACCGCCGCCGCGGCGGCACGCAGCACCCCGTCGCCGTCGAGCCGGCGGCGGACGACGTCCTGGCGGCCGAGGCCTGACCCCCCACGCGGCCGCGCCGGGAACGGGAACGGGACGCCGGTCTCACCGGGCGTCCCGTTCCGTCGGCCGTGGCGCGGCCGGTCACGACAGCCGGAGGTACCCCAGCCGGGCCGAGACCTCCTCCGCCGCGGACCGGACCGCGGCGGCCACCTCCGGGATGCGCTCCTCGGTCAGGCGGAAGGACGGCCCGGAGGCGCTGATGGCGGCCACCACCTGCCCGTTGTGCGCCATGACGGGCGCCGCGACGGCGTTGAGCCCCGGCTCCAACTCCTCGACGCAGGAGGCGAATCCGTCCACGACGGCCTGCTTCAGCTGGGCGAGCAGGCTGCCGGGGTCGGTCACGGTGCGCGGGGTGTAGCGCTCCAGGGGGGCGTCGAGCCGCTTCCTCAGCACCTCCTCGGACAGGTGCGCCAGCAGGACCTTGCCGCTGGACGTGGCGTGCAACGGCGTGCGCTGACCGACCCAGTTGTGCGTCGTCAGGGCCGACGGCCCGTACACCTGGTCGATGTTGACGGCCTCGGCACCGTCGAGGATCGCCACGTTGATGGTCTCCGCGACCTGGACGGCCAGCCGCTCGCAGACCGGACGGCTCTGCTGGGACAGGTCCATCCGGACCGTGGCGGCGCCGGCGAGACGGATCAGGCCCAGGCCCAGACGGTACTTGCCACGCTCCCCCGGCTGCTCGACGAGGCCGCGCATCTCCAGCGCGGCGGCGAGCCGGAACGCCGTCGACTTGTGCACGCCGAGCTCGGCCGCGAGCTCGGTGACACCGGTGTCGCCGCGGCGGGCGAGGATCTCCAGGATGGTCACGGCCCGGTCGACGGATTGCACGGGGGACTCCGCCTGCTGCGAGGAGCCCGGCCCCTCGGGGGACCCGCCGTTCAGACTGTTGCTCATGCCGCAACACTACGCACAACTCCCGGCCGGCGTGAAGGACCCTCTTGACAAGCCTTCGGCCACCCGTACGCTGTTGCGTATCCCGCATCGCGTTGTGCTATACGATACACGCCCTGGAGGCCCCATGATCACGGTGTGCCGGATCGAAGACCTGCCGCCGGGCGAGGCGCTCCGGGTGACCGAGGGCGTACCGGCTCCGGTCGCCGTGTTCAACGCCGACGGGACGGTCTACGCCGTCGACGACACCTGCACCCACCAGGACGCCTCGCTCGCCGACGGCTGGCTGGAGGGCTGCTTCGTCGAGTGCCCGCTGCACGCGGCCTCGTTCGACCTGCGCGACGGCCGTCCCACCTGCCTGCCGGCGAAGGTGCCGCTGCGAACGCACCGGGTCACCGTCGAGGACGGACGCGTCGTCCTCCACGTCACCGTCGGCGAGCCGGCATGAGGTCCGTCGCCGTGGTCGGTGCCTCGCTGGCGGGCCTGAGCACCGTCCGGGCACTCCGTGCGGAGGGCTACGACGGCTCGATCACCGTCGTCGGCGAGGAACGCCACCGCCCGTACGACCGCCCGCCGCTGTCCAAGGCCTTCCTCAAGGGGGACCTCGACGCCGACGCCCTCGCGCTCGCCGGACCGGACGAGTACGCGGACCTCGACGTGCGGTGGCTGCTCGGCGAGCGGGCGGTCCGACTGGATCCCTCGACCCGGACCATCACCCTCGGCAGCGGCCGGGAGCTGCGCGCCGACGCCGCCGTCATCGCCACCGGCGCGAGCCCCCGGACGATCGCGGGCGCGCAGGGCCTGGCGGGCGTCCACACGCTGCGCACCCTGGACGACGCCGTCGCGCTGCGCGCGGACCTGCACCAGGGCCTGCCGCGCGTCGTGGTCATCGGCGCCGGATTCGTCGGCGCCGAGGTCGCCTCCACGGCCCACGAGCTCGGCCTGGCGGTCACCGTCGTCGAGGCGGCCCAGGTCCCCCTGGAACGCGTCCTGGGACGCCACATGGGCCTGGTCTGCTCCTCGCTCCACACCGACCACGGGGTGCGCCTGCTGTGCGGCACCGGTGTCACCGGCCTCACCGGCGAGGGGCGGGTCACGGGCGTGCGGCTCGCGGACGGACGGCTGCTGCCCGCCGACGTCGTCGTGGTCGGCGTCGGCGTGCGGCCGGCGACCGAGTGGCTGGCGGGATCGGGCCTCATTCTGGACGACGGGGTCGTGTGCGACGCCGGCTGCGCGACGAACATCCCGGGCGTCGTCGCCGTGGGCGACGTCGCCCGCTGCCCCCATCCGTTCACCGGACGGCACGAGCGCATCGAGCACTGGAGCAACGCGACGGAGCAGCCGAGGACGGCGGCCCGCACCCTGATGTCCGGCACGTCGGCGGCCGCCCCGGCGCAGCCGCCGTACTTCTGGTCCGACCAGTACCGGGTCCGCATCCAACTGGCCGGCCACGTCGTCCCCGGCGACGAGCCGCGGCTCGTCGCCGGGGACCTCGACAGCCGCTCCTTCGCGGCCGTCTACCGGCGGCACGGGCACGACGTCGCCGTGCTCGCCGTCGACCAGCCCAAGGTCTTCAGCCGGCTCCGCCGCACGCTGACCCCGATCCCCACCGCCCTCGCGCGGGCCGCTTCCTAGGCCCTGCGCCGCCGCACCCCGCGCCCGGACCCAGGGAGCCCACCGATGTCCGTTCTCAACCAGTCCCTGCACGCGCTCGACCCGGAGATCGCCGCCGCGGTCGACGCCGAGCTGCACCGCCAGCAGACCACCCTCGAAATGATCGC
>NZ_JBIURH010000092.1:0-18089 GCF_044740765.1 Kitasatospora sp. NPDC088346 | reverse complement strand
CTCCGTCAAGGCCGGCCTCACCAAGTAACCGGCCCCCGCACGGCCCACCGCCCCGCCACCCACACCCCGGGAGGCGGGGCACAGGCATGCCCGGAGCCTGAATTCGGTGGCGCCCTCGCAGCCTCTACTTCTACGGTGTACAGGACTTGCTGTACACCGTAGAAGAGTGGAGAACGGGCATGCCCCAACCTGAGCGCCGGCCGGACCGGTGGCTGATCCTCGCTGTCATCTGTCTCGCGCAACTCGTGGTCGTGCTCGACAACACCATCCTCAACGTCGCCGTCCCGTCCCTCACCGAGGAGCTCGGCGCCACCACCTCGCAGACCCAGTGGGCGATCGGCGCCTACTCCCTCGCGCAGGCGGGTCTGCTGATCGCCGCCGGCGGGCTCGCCGACCGCTACGGGCGCAAGAAGGTCCAGCTGCTCGGGCTCGCCCTCTTCGGGATCGGCTCGCTCGGGGCCGCACTGTCCACCGACCCGGGGCAACTGATCGCGGCCCGGGCCGGTATGGGCGTCGGCGGCAGCCTGCTGCTCGCCACCAGCCTCGCCATCGTGGTCCGCACCTTCGACCAGGACGAGCAGCCCAAAGCCATCGCCGCCTGGACCGCCGTCGCCTCGCTCGGGGTCGCGCTCGGCCCGGTGATCGGCGGCCTGCTGCTCGCGCACTACTGGTGGGGTGCGGTCTTCCTGGTCAACCTGCCCGTCGCCGCCCTCGGCCTGCTCGCCGTCGCCAGGCTCGTCCCCGAGTCCAAGGATCCGCGCGGCGACCGGCCGGACCTGCTCGGCGCGGTGCTGTCCACGGCCGGCCTGGTCGGGCTGGTGTACGCCGTCATCCAGGGCCCGGGCGCCGGCTGGTCGGCACCGCAGACCCTGCTGGCCGGGCTCCTCGGGGCGGCCTTCCTGCTGGCGTTCGCGCTCTGGGAGCGCCGGATCGAACACCCGCTGCTCGACCTGGACTTCTTCCGCGACGCCAGGTTCCGGGGCGCCGTGTCGGGAGGCGTGCTGGTCAGCTTCGGCATGGGCGGCTCGCTGTTCCTGCTCACCCAGTACCTGCAGTTCGTGCTCGGCTACGGCCCCCTGTCGGCGGGTCTGCGCACCGCCCCCATGGCGCTCACCGTGGTGGCGCTCAACCTCACCGGCGCCGGCATGCGGCTGACCGGTCGACTCACCCCGCCGCGCGCCGTCGCCGCCGGCCTCACCCTGCTCGCCTGCGGCCTCGCCGCGATCGCGCTGCTGGGCCGGGACGGCTCCTACCCGGGCATCCTGCTCGGCCTGGTGCTGATGGGTGCCGGAGTGGCCTGCGCGCAGCCCGCCATGGCGGGCGCGGTGATGTCCTCGATCCCGCCGGAGAAGGCGGGCATCGGGTCCGGCCTGATGGGCACGCTCGGCGAGTTGGGTAACTCCCTCGGCGTCGCCGTCCTGGGCGCCGTCCTCACCGCGGGCTTCGCGAGCTCCCTGCCGGCCGGCCTGCCCGAGTCCTCGGCGCGCTCCCTGCCGGACGCGCTCGGCGCCGCCGGGCCGGCCGCCGCGCAGCCCGTACGCTCGGCCTTCGCCAGCAGTCTGACGACCAGTCAGATGATAGGCGCCGTCGCGGTCCTGCTCGGTGGCCTGGTCGCCGCCCGGCTGCTCGGGCGCGCCGCCGCGCAGCGGCCCGTCCCGGCGCAGCGCCACGCGGACGGACCGGTCGCCCGGGAGGGCCGGGCCTGACTCTACGATCGCTGCACGGCCGCTCCCCGGCGGCCGTGCGGCGAGAGCAGAAGGACAGAGCATGGTCGACCAGCCCCGCGACCCGAGCGTCAGCGTCTGGGTGGCCCCGCCCGAGGGCCGGCGTCGCGGCAGCGCGCCCGCCGGACTCAGCCGGGACGGCATCGTGCGCGCGGCCGTCGCCCTGCTGGACGCCGACGGCATCCAGGCGTTCTCCATGCGCAAGCTGGCGGCAGGCCTCGATGTGACGCCGATGTCGGTCTACTGGTACGTCGACAACAAGGACGAACTGCTGGAACTCGCCCTGGACGACGCCCTCGGCGAGATGCGCGTCCCGCCCCTCGCCGAGGACGACACCGACTGGCGGCACCACCTGCGCACCCTCGCCCACGAGTACCGCCGCTGCATCCAGCAGCACCCGTGGGCCGCCCAACTGTCCGGGCGCTTCCTGGCGATCGGCCCCAACGCGGTCCTCTTCTCCACCAGCGCCGTCGCCGCCGTCACCCGCAGCGGCCTGGCCGGCGACCGCCTCGCCGGAGCACTGGGCCTGGTCCTCCAGTTCGCGTACGGCTTCGCGCTGGCCGAATCCCAGTGGCTGCTGCGGGTGCGGGCCACCGGGGGCGACGAGGACGAACTGCACCGGGTCGTCCACGGCATCGCGGGGCGGGCCGACGCCCGGCTGCTGGAGAACACGGACCTGGTGAGCCGCGAGGTGGAGGGCGGCGTCGCGGCGGCCCGCGACCGGCAGTTCGAGCACGGCCTGGAGATGGCGCTGGCCGGGATCGAGGCCGCTGTCGCCGCCCACCCCCGCCACGGCTGAGGGGTCCTACTCCTCGATGGCCCCGCCGACCCGCCGCAGGTGCTGCCGGAAGGTGTACGACGGGTCGGCGTCGCGCTGCGCGAGGAAGGCCTCGAAGGCGGTCTGCCGCCGCAGCGTGTCGCCCGAACGGATCCGGCGGGCCTGCTCGCGTTCGGTGTCCCGGATCCGGCGTGCCGCCGTCAGGACCTCCTCGGCCCGTTCGGCGGCCACGAACAGCACGCCGTCCGCGTCGCCGAACACCAGATCGCCGTCGGTCACCAGGTGCGGTCCGAACCGGGCACTGAGCAGCGCCTGCGGCTCCAGCCCGTCCAGCCGCACCGGACCGGCCGGACAGCTGCCGTAGCTGAACACCGGCACGCCGATCTCCACCAGCTCCGGGGTGTCGCGGTGCAGACCCCAGATCGCCAGACCGGTCAGCCCGGCCGCCGCCGCCTCCAGGACCGCCAGGTCGCCGACGCAGGCCTCGTCGGTCCGGCCGCCGTTGTCCACGACCAGCACGTCGCCCGGCTCGGCCCGGCCGAACACCTCCAGGAACACGTCCACGCTCCCGTAGTGCCGAACCGGCAGCGCCCGCCCGGCCACCCGGTGGCCGGACACCACCGGGCGCGCCCCGGCCGGCGCCATCCGCAGCGGCACCCCCGCGCGCAGGCACGCATCGGCCACCAGCGGCGTGGACAGATCGGCGAACGCCTTCAGCATGCTGCTCTCCCCGGGCTCGACCAGGGCCGCGCGGCTCGGCGCGACCGCTGCGGACGGTGCCGCGATCCTATCGACGGGACCGCGCCCGCCCGCCGCCGCAACCGTCGGCCCGCGTGGCCCGTCCTTCCTTACGGGGGACTCACGCCCGAGGAGGCGGTGGTCATGCGACGCTGGACGATGATTCCGATGGCGGTCGTTCTCGCGGGCACCGGAGCGGCGATCGCCCCGGTGACGGCGTCGGCGGCGCCCCCGACCGCAGCCGTCGCGCCGTGCCCGACCGGCTGGGGCAGCCTGCCCGAGGACCGGACGGCGCCCGGCTCCCGGCCGCTGGTCAACGTCAGGACCGGCGCCCACCCCTGCTACGACCGGCTGGTGCTCGACGTGCCGGGCAGCTCCGCCGCCCACCCGCCCGGCTACCACGTCCGGTACGTCGACACCCTCGTCCAGGACGCCTCCGGCCGCCCGCTCCCGGTCCGCGGCGGGGCGGTGCTGGAGATCGTGGTGACCGCTCCCTCGTACGACCCTGCGACCGGCACCCCGACCTACCCGGCGCGCTCCGGGCAGCCGCTGCCCGGGGTGGACCTCAAGGGCTACCGGACCTTCGTCGACACGCGGTTCGCCGCCAGTTTCGAGGGCCGGACCCAGATCGGTCTGGGCGTGCGCGCCCGCCTGCCGTTCCGGGTGATCCCGCTCGACGGCCGGCTGGTGATCGACGTCGCGCACAGCTGGAACGCGACCCCCTGAGCCGGGCCGCGACCCGCTGAGCCGGGCCGCGCGCAACCGCGGCCCGGCGGCCGCCGCGCCGCGCCGCCGACACGCGTCCGGATCCGCGGCCGCGGCCGACCGCCGCACGCGAGAATGGGCCGGTCCCCGGCCGGGCGGGCGACCTCGTGCGCACCGGCCCACCACGACGGCCGATCGGCAGGGGTGCAGATGGCGGAGCAGGAACCCGTCCCGGAGCTCGACCCGCGGTACAGCGACCAGGGCGCGCAGCCGACCGGCTGGTCCGAGGCCCGCGCCCGGCTGGCGGAGGCCGAACTGTACTGGCTCTCCACCGTCCGCCCCGACGGGCGCCCGCACGTCACACCGCTGATCGCCGTCTGGGTCGACGGCGCCCTGCACTTCTGCACCGGCCGGGGCGAGCGCAAGGCCGCGAACCTCGCCGGCAACCCGCACTGCGTCCTGACCACCGGCTGCAACAACCTCGCCGGGGGCCTGGACGTGGTGGTCGAGGGCGAGGCCGTCCGCCTGACGGAGGCCGCCTCGCTCGGCGCGGTCGCCGAGGCGTACGAGCGCGAGTACGGCAGTGACTGGCACTTCGAGGTGCGGGACGGCTGCTTCGTCAGTGGGGGCGACGAGATCCTGGTCTTCCGGGTGGCCCCGGTGACGGCCTTCGGCTTCGGCAAGGGCGCCTACAGCCAGACCCGGTGGCGCTTCGACCGGGACTGAGCCGGCCCCGGGGGAGCCGTCAGTGGTCGGCGTCGAGCAGGCCGCCGCCCCCGAACGGCTCACCGGTGACCGCGTCCAGGAACACCACGGCCTGCCCGGGGCCGTCGCCACCCCGGGCGGGCTGCGCCGGGCCGGGGGCGTTCGACGGGCCGGCGAGCCCGGCCGGGGCCAGGGTCAGCAGCCAGCACAGGTGCCAGGTGCCGCGCTCGTCGGCCTTGGCGAGCAGCTCGCCGCCGGTCACCGTCATGCCCGGACGGGTGGCCAACTGCCGGGCCCGCTCCGCGCTCACCGCCGGTTTCGGCAGGGCGGGCGGCGGGACGTGCCGGGCCGAGAAGGACACCACCCGGCGGTCGTCCCCGACCACCAGGTCGAGCCGCATGGGCATCAGGACCCCGTCCACCCGGGACCGCCACTGCACCAGCTTGGCCGTGCTGTCGGGGCCGCCCGCCGGGTAGACCGTGCTGGACGAGTCGGACAGCGCCCACGGGAAGTGGGTCCGGGCGAAGTCGGTGCCCGCGGCCAGCGCCGCCTCCTGCGACAGCTGCGGACGGCCGCCCGGCTGCTCCGGGACGGAACCCAGCACCCCGGAGGACACCTCCCGCGAGGGCCAGTCGAGCACCAGGTTGCCCGCGGCGGTGGCGATCTCGACCCGTCCGGGCCGCCCCGAACCGCCCGGCGAGAACTGGACCCGCCGCACGGCGGTCCCGGCGCCGAAGAACCGGTGCGCGGCGTCCGTGGCCGCCGCCGTCTGCGCGCCGTCGGCCCGGTGGCCGTCGCTCACGTCCGCGACGACGAAGAGCAGCGCGGGGACGGCGACCGCCGCCAGCACCGCGCCACCGCCGACCGCGATCACGGAGGTCAGCCGGATCTCCCGGCCGAGCGCCCGGGAACCGGCCCGCCGCAGCCACAACCGGCCGGCCAGGCAACCCAGCAGGGCCCCGGCGACGTTGGCCTCCAGGTCCGCCGAGTCGCACGCCCGCCCCATGCCGGACACGAGCGCCTGGGTCACCTCGATGGCCCCGGACAGCACGGCGCAGGCCGCGGCGACGGGCAGCGGCCGGCGGGTCAGCACCGTCAGGAAGAACGCCGCCGGCACGAACATCGCCGCGTTCAGCAGCCCCTGGTCGCCGAGGAGCGCACCCACCGCGTCCCGCTGCAGCGTGCACGTCATCGACGCCGGCGCCTGCGGGCTCAGCGGGTAGAGCGTGGCGGCGAGCACCAGCGACAGCGCGCCGGCCGCGCCGACCGCAGCCACCGCGGAGAAGCCGTAGCGGCGGCCCGCGAACCAGGCCGGGACGGCGGTGAGCGCCCACAGCACCGCTGCGGTGAGGACGAG
Organism: Kitasatospora sp. NPDC088346; assembly: GCF_044740765.1. NCBI lineage: Bacteria > Bacillati > Actinomycetota > Actinomycetes > Kitasatosporales > Streptomycetaceae > Kitasatospora > Kitasatospora sp. NPDC088346. The sequence continues at coordinate 12,082 of NZ_JBIURH010000092.1, read as the reverse complement.
CGACTGGTTGCCGCGGAGGGCTGCTTCGATCATGGAGGCGGTTCGGTTCCTGGAGTCGGGGAGCGGAATCGGGGGACCGGTGGGGCCGGGCCGGAGCGGCCCGACCCGACCGTACGGGCCGTCAGCAGATGCCCACCGGGGCGTTGTAGTAGGTGCCCTGACCGTCGACCTCCATCCAGCCGACCACGTCCGAGCAGTCGGTGAAGCCGAGATCACGGAAGCTCTGCATCCGCGAGGTGCCCGAGGTCTGCACGATCCAGCCGTTGGCGTAGCTGTAACCGTGGTAGTTGAACCCGAGCTTCTGGTTGATGGTGCCGCCGCCGTTCTTCTCGTACCACTCCTCCATCCGCCAGTAGCCCGTGCCGTCGTACTGCGGGGTGATCTGGGTGAACAGGTTGCCGTTGGACAGCTTGGTCTTCGACGCGTACGCGAGGTAGTTGCCACGGGCCGAGGCGACGGGCGCCAGGGCGAGGGTGAGGGCCGCGAGCGCGGCCGACACGGCCAGGACGGAGCGAGATCGCACGGTCGTACCTTTCGTGGACGGAGGCGGCGGGTGGGCCCGCCGTGTCGTGGACCGGAGGATCATCTCTTCGTCTGCCAACGGACGACTAACATACGACTCACGGGCGGGGAAAGACATGTGATGGCAGGTCAGATCGGGGGGCGGGGCGCATGGGGATCCGGTTCGGGCTGCTCGGGCCGCTGGCGCTCACGGACGCGAGCGGGCCCCGCACCCTCACGGGGACCAAGTCCCGGCTGCTGCTCGCGGCCCTCCTGCTGCACGCCAACCGGGCCGTCCCCGTCGAGCAGTTGCAGACCGTGCTGTGGCACGGACACCCACCGCGCACGGCGAGGTCCTCGCTGCACAACCACGCGGCCCGGCTGCGCCGCGACCTCGGACCGGAGGGCGGCGCCCGGCTCAGGGCCGTCCCGTCCGGCTACCTGATCGAGGTGAACCCGGGCGAACTCGACAGCGAGGCCTTCACCGGGCACCTGGGCCGGGCTCGCACCGCCCGCCGCCGGCAGGACTGGCCCGCCGTCAGGGACGAGGTGTCCGCCGCACTCGCCCTCTGGCGCGGCCGTCCGCTCGCCGACCTGCCCGACCTGCCGGACCGGCCCGAGGTCGCCACGCTCGTGGAACAGCACCTCCAGGCGCTCGAATGGCACTACGACGCACAGCTCCAGGAGGGCCGGCACGACGGGCTCGGTGCCGAACTCGCCGCCCTCACCGCCGAACACCCCCTGCGGGAGGAGTTCCACCGCCAGCTGATGCTGGTCCTGCACCGCGCGGGACGGACCGCCGAGGCGCTCGCCGTCCACGGCCGGCTGCGCCGGACCCTCGTCGAGGAGCTCGGCGTCGAGCCGGGAGCGGCCGTCCGGGACACCCACCAACGGATCCTGGCACCCGCCCCTCCCGTGACCCCGCCCGCCCCGCCGCCGCTCGGCCGCCGCCTCCTGATCGACCAACTCCCGGCTGGAGTAGCCGACTTCACCGGGCGGGCCGCCGAGCTGGGGGCGCTGCGCGTCGGGCTCGGCGCGGACCGGAGCGCGGACCGGAGCGCTGATGGCACCGCGGGCCGCACCACCCCCAGGGTGGTCGTGGTCTGCGGGATGGGCGGCATCGGCAAGACCACCCTGGCCCTGCGCGCCGCCCACGGTCTCGAAGCCCGGTACCCGGACGGCCGGCTGCACGCCGACCTGCGCGGCGCGGCGCCGGAACGGGCCCGCAGCGCGCACGACCTGCTGGCCCGGCTGCTCACCGACCTCGGGACCGACGCCCGGCACGTCCCGGACCACACCGACGACCGCGCCGCCCTCTACCGTGCCGTCCTCGCCGAGCGCCGGATCCTGGTCGTCCTCGACGACGCCCGCGACACCGGGCAGGTCCTCCCGCTGCTGCCGGGCAGCGGCGGCTCGGCCGCGATCGTCACCAGCCGCCGCACCCTCGCCGCGCTCCCCGGTGCGGCCCGCGTCTCCCTCGGTCCGATGACCGGGCCGGAGCAGCACCGGCTGCTGACGGCCGTGTGCGGTGCCGACCGGATCGCCGCCGACCGGCCCTCCGCCGAGCGGATCCTGACCGCCTGCGCGGGCCTGCCGCTCGCCGTCCGGATCGCCGCCACTCGGCTGGCCGCCCGGCCCGGTGAACCGCCCGCCACCCTGGCGCGCCGGCTCGCGCCGGCCGGCGGCCGGCTGGACGTCCTCGCGCTCGACCACCTCGCCGTCCGGGAGACCTTCCGGACGAGCTACCGGGCCCTGCTGACGAGCCCCGACCCGCTCGCCCGCGACGCGGCCCGGGCCTTTCGGCTGCTGGGCCTGCGCCCGGACGGGCCGCTCGGGCCGCCGGCCGTCCACGCCCTGCTCGGCGAGGGCCAGGACAGGGCCGCCGACCTGCTGGACGTCCTGGTCGAACGCCACCTGCTGGAGCGTCCGGGCCCGGACGCCTACCGCCTCCACCCGCTGCTCGGGGCGTTCGCGGCCGAGCTGGCGGCCGCCGAGGAACCGGCCGCGGCCCGGGCCCGCGCCGGGTCGCGGCTCCGGGCGTCGGCGCGGCCGCCCGGCGGCGGACCTCCGTTGAGCCGGGCGGGTGCCTCCTAGACCCCCGTCCGGCCGTATCGCCCGGTGGTCAGGCGCGGTCCAGCGCCTTCGCACGCAGGGCGGTGAGCAGCGGCAGCACGTCGCTCTCGTCCGCGTCCTCGGTGAAGTTCAGGATGGCGGCGATGACCGAACGGGCGATGTCCGCCGCCGCGCCGTCGTCGGCGCCGGCCGCCCAGATCTTCAGCGTCCGGCCGAGGACGGTGCACATCCGGGCCGTCACGTCCGCCCGCATCGCCTCGGAGGCGGCCTCCGCCGTCTCCTCGTCGCCGTCCTCGTCGATGCCGAGGGCGAGGGTGACCAGCGACCGCAGGACCAGCTCACCGTAGTCGGCGACCAGCACCGGCAGGGCGGGTTCACCCGGGGCGCGCTGCGCCAGCGCGGCCACGGCCTGCTCGTCGTGCGTCCAGGCCGCCTCCAGGGTGGCGAGGGCGCGCAGGGTCTCGTCCGGTGTCATCCGGTCACCGTACAGCGGCCCGGCGCGACGGGCCCGGCCACCGGCGCGGGCGTATCGTCGCGGCTGTGACCCGCGCACCGTCCCGGGACGGCGCGCACCCCGGGACGAGGCAGGGTGAGGACCGCGATGCGAGAGATCGTGCTGGCCCTGTCGGTGTCCCTCGACGGCTTCTTCGAGGGGCCGGACGGCGGTCTCGACTGGGCCCTGGTCGACGACGAGCTGCACCGCCACTTCAACGAGCGGCTGCGGGGGATGAGCGCCTTCCTGAACGGCCGGGTCACGCACGAACTCATGGCCGGATTCTGGCCGACCGCCGACATCGACCCGGCGAGCACCCCGCCGATGGTGGAGTTCGCCGGGATCTGGCGCGACATGCCCAAGATCGTGTTCTCCCGGACCCTGGAACGCGCCGACTGGAACGCCACCGTCCGGCGGGAGGTCGTGGTCGAGGAGATCGAGGAGCTCAAGGCCCGGCCGGGCGGGGACATGGCCCTCGGCGGGGCCGACCTCGCCGCCACCTTCCTGCGCCTCGACCTGATCGACGAGTACCGCCTCTACGTCCACCCCGTGCTCCTCGGCCGCGGCCGGCGGCTCTTCCCCGAGCTGGACGCCAGGATCGCCCTGCGGCCGGTCGGTGCCAGGACCTTCGGCAACGGGGTCGTCCTGCTGACCTACCGGCGGGCCGGGGCTCCCGCCACGGAGTGAGCCCCGGCCCGCCGGCAGCCCGTCCCTACCCGCCGTGGACGATCTCCCCGCCCACCACGCCCAGCTCCACCCGGGCGTCGAGGATCGCCTCGGGCGGCCCGGCGAACAGGTCCCGCGAGAGCACGACCAGGTCGGCGAGCTTGCCAGGCGCGAGACTGCCCAGCTCGGTGTCGAGGTGGTTGGCGTACGCGCTGCCGAGGGTGTAGCCCCGCACGGCGGTGGCGAGGTCGACGGTCTCCTGCGGCATCCAGGGCTCGCCGCCGTCCAGGCCGCGGCGGGTCACCGCGGTGTACAGGCCGATCAGCGGGTCCATCTCGGCCACGTTCCAGTCGCTGGAGAAGGCGAGCGCGGCACCTGCCCGGTGCAGGCTGCGCATCGGCCAGGCCTTCGTCCAGCGGTGCTCGCCGACGGCCTCGGCCCAGTCCCGTCCGGGGCCGGCGATGTCGGGGGAGCAGTGCCGGGGCTGCATGCAGGCCACCACCCCGAGCTCGGCGAACCGCGGCACGTCCGCCGGGTCCAGGCACTCGACGTGCACCACCTGGTGCCGGGCGTCGCGGTGACCGTTGACGGCACGGGCGTGGGCCACGGCGTCCAGCACCGTCCGGATGCCCCGGTCACCGGTGGCGTGGACGAAGGCCTGGAACCCGGCCGCGTCCAGCCCGGCGAACACCTCGGCGAACTCCGCCGGCGGGTAGAAGGTCTCGCCACGGTGGCTGTGGCAGCCGGCGTACGGTTCGAGCAGGGCCGCCGTGCGGGGCTCGACCACGTCGTCGATGTACAGCTTGAGCGGCCCGACCCGGAAGCGGTCGCCGGTGTGCCGGCGGGCGGCCGCGGCGAACTCGGCGAGGTCCGCCGCCGTGGTGCCGCGCGGGTGGAACAGCGCGGCGACCAGCCGGGACCGCAGCCGGCCCTCCGCGAGCGCGCGCTCGAACAGGGCGAGGTCGTCCAGCGAGTTCTGCGGCTCGACCACGGTGGTGATGCCGTACCGGGCGGCCATGTCGAGGCTGCTGACCAGCCGCCGGTACTGCCGGCCCGGGTCGGCCCACGGCACACCGGCCGCCCGCAGCGCCCGGTGGCCGTCGCGGGACAGCCCCTTGACGGCGAAGTCGGTGAGGAACCCGGTGGGCTCCCCGGTCGCCGGGTCCCTGGTGACCGTGCCGAACGGCGGGTCCACGGTGTCGCGGTCGAGGCCCAGACGGCGCAGGGCCGCGGTGTTCAGCCAGGCGGTGTGCACGTCGTAGCTGAGGACGAAGGCCGGGTGGTCGCCGGTGTACGGGTCGAGGTCGGCGGCGGTGGGCATCCGGCCGCCCGGGATCGCCGAGTAGTCGAAGGCCTCGCCCTCGATCCAGTCGGCGTCCGGGTGGCTGCGCCGCCGGCGCGCGATCCGGTCCCCGATCTCGGCGAGGTCGCCGGCGCCCGCGAGCTGGACGCAGTCGGCGTCCGAGCCGAGCCGCACGTGGTTGTGGCTGTCGACGAACCCCGGCAGCACCAGGCGTCCGTTCGCGTCGAGGACCTCGGTGCGCGGGCCGACCAGCTGCTGCCAGGCGTCGCCGTCGCCGACCCAGGCGATCCGGCCGTCGCGGACGGCGAGGGCCTCGGCGCGGGGGCGGGCGTCGTCCACGGTGTGGACGTGCGTGTTGTGGACGACGAGGTCGGCGGGGTGGTTCACGGGTGCTCCGAGAGTGCGGGGTGGGCCGGGGCGGCCGGGGCGGTGCCGGCGTGGGCCGGGGCGGCGGTGTCGGGACCGGCCTGGACGGCGGTGTCGGGACCGGCCAGGTCGGCCGGCAGGCTGAGGACCCAGTGGGTGGCGGCCCGCGGCCGCAGGTAGCCGAACCAGTAGGCGATGCCGGCGAGCAGCACGAGCGCGGTGGTGACCAGGTCGCGGGCGGACTGCTGGGTGAGCGAGTAGGCGAGGGCCGCGATGGTGACGGCGGGGACGACCGGCCACAGCGGCATCCGCCACGCCGGGGTGGCACGGTGCCGGGCCCGGCGGGCCGTCAGTGCGGCGCAGCCCAGCAGCAGGTAGATCACGGCGACCACGACGCCGGTGAAGCCGAGCAGGGCCTCGATCGGGACGGCGAGGGCGAGCACGATCCCGGGCAGGCCGATGGCCAGGGTGGCGATCCACGGCGATCCCCAGCGCGGGTGCAGCGATCCCAGCGCGCGGTTGACCGGGTCCGGCCAGCTGCGGTCACGGGCGGAGGCGTAGAGCACCCGGCCGTTCTGGAGCACCATCACGATGACGGCGTTCAGGATCGCCGCGGCGACGCAGAGGCTGACGAAGGACCCGACGGTGCTGCCCGCCCAGGAGTCGACGATCGCGACCAGGTCGCCGGCGGCCAGCTGGTCGGGCGAGTCGACGCCGAGGCAGACGGCCGCGACCGGCACGGTGATCAGGACCACGCCGGCGAGCAGGGACCACAGGACGGTCCGGGCGACGCTGCGGCGGGGGTCCTTGAGGTCCTCGGAGAGGTACACCGCGGTGCCGAAGCCGTTGTAGGTGAACAGCGCCACCGCCAGGCCGGAGATCAGCACACCGGTGGTGAACGGTCCGGTGCCGCCCTGGCCGTCCGGCACGACGGCGTGCAGCAGGCTGCTGACGGGCTGCTTGACGTGGGTCAGGCCGAGGACGCTGACCAGCGCGGCGGCCAGCACCTCGATGCCCAGGAAGATTCCGGTGATCAGGGCGTTCGACTTGATGTCCAGCACGCCGACCGCGACCGCGAGGGCCATCACGGCGGCGCCGGCCAGGGCCGGGTCCACCGAGACCACGGAGGACAGGTAGCCGGCGGTGCCCAGCGCGATGATCGGCGGGATCACCAGCAGCGACACCAGGGAGATCACGAAGACCAGCCAGCCGGTCAGCCGTCCGAGCAGCTGCCCGACGATCGAGTACTCGCCGCCCGCGCTCGGGACCAGGGTGCCGAGCTCGGCGTAGCAGAAGCCCACCCCGAGCGAGAGGACGGCGGCGACCAGCAGCGTGATCACCGTTCCGCTGCCCTGGCTGCCCAGCAGCGGGGGCACCACGATGAACAGGGAGGAGGCGGGTGTGACGCAGGAGAGCGTCAGCATGACGCCGCCGAACACGCCGAGGGATCGGGGCAGCGCGGCGACATCCGGCTTGGGGGATGGGGTCATTGGTCGTCCGTGGGTGCGGGGGGAGGGGGTGCCCGCCATTCAAAGCCCGGTGAATTCATCGCGTCAAGGAATTCCGGAGAACGATTTGCCGCTGAATACGCCTGCTCCCGGCGAAAAGTTTGCAGGGTGCCCGAATATCGAACTATTCGCCGGTCAGACCGGGAGATCGTAGGTGTAGGTCTCCTTGACGATCTCCAGGTGGTACCAGGTGGAGGCCTGTAGGACGTCCGGCAGGGCCCGCAGCGCGTCGGTCGTCGCCAGCAGCGCCGTCCGGTCGGCCGCGTCCACCCCGCACAGCACGTCGTACCGGCCGTGCCCGGCCGCCACGAAGTTCACCCCGGGCAGCTCGGCGGCGGCCGCTGCGGCCGCGCGGGCCGCGCCGCGCACCACCAGCCCCACCCCGACGGCCTCCCGCACACCCGTCGCACCCGAGTCCACCAGCCCGGTGACGTGCACCGCCCGGGACTCCAGCAGTCGCAGCACCCGGGCCCGGGTGGCCGGCTGGGACAGGCCGACCCGCTCGGCGAGGGCCGCGTACGACGCCCGGCCGTCGACCTGGAGCAGTCCGAGCAGGGTCCGGTCCACCTCGTCCACGGCCGGAGCCGGTGCCTCGTCCGCCGGCTCGGCGGCGCCCACCGAGGCGGCCGAGTAGGCGTCGCGCAGCAGCCTGGTGCAGCGGAACACCTCGATCCCGCGCACCCCGGGGACCTCCCGCAGCGCGGTGAACTCCCGCTCCAGCGCGGCCTCGTCCGCCACCCGCACCTCGGCCACCACGGCGTGCGGGCCGGTCGTGCAGGACACGAAGGTGGTGAACGGCCGACGCGCCGCTGCCTGCGCCACCGGTCGGGCCGGGCCCTCGACCTCCAGCGTGACGTGGGCCAGCGCCGTGATGCCCACCACGGACGGCCGGACGATGCCCACCACCCGGACCACGCCGGTCGAGATCAGCCGGTGCACCCGGGCGCGGGCCGCCTCCCGGGACACCCCGGACAGCTCTGCGAGCCGCTGGTAGCCGGCCCGGCCGTTGAGCTGCAGCTCGCGCACGAGCGCGGCGTCCAGGCCGTCCAGGCCGTCCAGCACGACGTTCCACTCCTCCACCGGGCGGCCGCACCCGCGCCGCGGCCGCGATTCTCGGGCGTCTCCAGCTTAGGGGGCCGGGAATCGCGACCGTGCCCGGTCAGTTGAACGGGTCCAGCGTCAGGTAGGCCTGCTGCGGGTTGCCGTCGTGCACCAGCGACTCGTGGTGGCCCACGTCGTCGAAGGCGAAGGCGTACGCGGATCCGTCGGCCATCTGCGCGTGGATCGTGCGCGCGTACTGGTTGGTCACCGCGTCCTGGTAGAAACCGGCCGATCCGGAGTCCGGCTGGTTCGGGTTGGTGAGCAGGGTGGAGCGGTTGTAGCCCGCGCACAGCGTGCGCGAGATCGGGCCGCGGACCAGGTCGTTGGGTGCATCGAGGAGTTTGTAGCAGCCGAAGACGCTGTCCGAGTCCGGCTTCCTGAAACTGGTGACGACGGTGCCCGCGCTGTTGGTGAACTTCATGACGTCGCCCGAGACCCGGCCGTAGTACTTGGTGTCCGGTCGGTCGGCGAACGGCGTCACCGTCAGCGTGGAGCCGGCGTACCTGCTCCACACCCGGTTGATGTAGTCGGTCATGACGGACGCCGGGAGCGCACCGGTCTCGATGCCGTGGCCGGGCGCGAGGGCGCGCAGCACGGTGCCGTCGGAGCGGGTCTGGACGAGGTCGGCCCACCCGCCCGGTTGCGACCTGAGCGAGGCGAAGAAGCCCCGGTAGCCGCCGGGCCGCAGGTGGCCGGTGCTCCGGGTGGCGCCGTTGGCGGCCTTCACCCCGACCGCGTACGGGGCCGAGAACATGTCGACCTGGGTGCTGTTGATCCACAGCCCGCCGTCGTCGAGCGTGTACTCCGACCAGTTGAAGAGGATGTTGCGGTTCGGGTCGGCCGGATTCTGCACGGCGGGCTGGACCAGGCCGCCGGTGGCCAGCTTGAAGACGAGTTTCTGCCCGTAGGAGAAGTAGATCCGTCCGGAGAACCTGGGGATCCGGATGGTCGTGGCGTGTCCGTCCGTCGGGCCGACGATGGCCGCGTCGGGGGCCGGCGCCGGCGGGTTCGCGCCGCCGGGCCAGGGGTGGAAGGTGCCGTTGGCGTCGGCCCAGCCCTGCTGGCCGGTGGAGAGCAGGGTGCCCAGGTTGTAGATGTAGACCGGTCCGCCGCGGCCGGAGTTGTTGGTGACGGTGAGCGGGACGGTCGCCGGCACGGCGGCTGCGGCGGCTCCCGTGACGTCGGTGACCTCGGTGACCTCGGTGGCCCCGGTGACGTCGGTGGCCCCGGCGGGCTGCGCGGGGGTGGCGACGGTCAGCCCGGCGGCCGCGGCCAGCGCCAGGGCCAGGCAGGTGCGGCTCGCCGTGCGCGGCGCGGATGCTCGTCCTGTTCCCATCGGGTCGGCTCCTTCGGTGGGGCGACGGTGCCGCGGCGTCAGGTCGGCCGGTGGGGCGGCCGGGTGGGTTGGCCGGGTGGGGTGGCCACTGACGGCGGATCCCTCGGTGGTGGGCCCGGAGGCTGCCTCGCGGGCGGGTTGAGAGCGCTCTCAGAATGAGTCGCGGACCGTGGTCATGTCAATGGTCTGGGTGGGCTCGTCGGCGGTTCCGGGAGCGGGCCGCCGGACGCCGGGCCGCCGGACATGACGCCGGGTCACTCTATTGCCGGGGCCGGGATTGGTCGGCGAGCGGCGCTCCGGAGGCCGTGAGATACAGGGCTCATGACGATTTCTGATGATCCGTCCCTTGTGGGACCTCCTGGTGACGAGGGGTCACCGGCCCGCAGTCAGGGCCGATCGGCCGAGCACGCGGGGGGTGACCCGCTCGCCGACCGCTCCGCGGGCTGCTCCGCCGTCCGCTCCCTCGACCGTCCCGCCGGGCGGTCGACGGCGGGTGCCCCGCCCGGCCGCGGGGTCCGGGGGCGGACCGGCGCTGGGAGGCGGATCGGACGGCGGGGGGCCGTGGTCGCCGCCCTGGTGACCCTGGGGCTCGGCGTCGGCGGCCCGGCGTCGTCCGCGATGACCCTCCCGTCCGTCCCCACCGGCGTCTCCGCACCCCGCCCCCAGGAGTGGAGCCTCGGCACCCAGCTGCCCGGCCTGTTCAGCTCGCTCCCGGGCGCGCTCGGGTGTGCGGACTGCCCCGCCTCCGGCTGGCCGGTGTGCTTCCCCTTCGCCCGGCCCTGCACCCAACCCGGCACCAAGCCGGGGCCGCCCACCGACGGGCGCACCCTGGTGTGGTCCGACGAGTTCTCCGCCCCCCTCGTCCCCGGCGCCCGCTGGATGGCCGACCGGACCAGCGCGTACGAGTTCGGGAACCACAACCCCAAGGACGACAAGCTCGACTGGCTCGACCCGTCAGCCGTCGGCGTCGCCGACGGCATCGCGACCTTCACCGCACGCCCCGGCACCCACACCCTGGAGAGCGGACGCCGGGCCTGGGACACCGGCCTGCTCACCACGGAGGGCTCCACCGAGGGCTTCCAGGTCAGGACCGGGGACTACGTCGAGACCCGGGTGCAGATGCCGACCGGCCTGGGGGCCTGGCCGGCGCTGTGGACCTGGAAGGGATCCGGCAACGAGGTCGACTCCTTCGAGTACCACCCCGACCACCCGGCGATGCTGGAGCTGGCCAGCCGTGTCGGCTCCACCCACCGCTACCACACCGACCCCGCGGCGGTCGCTCCCGGCCGCTGGGTCACCATCGGCACCCGCTACGGCCGGGACTCGGTGGACTGGTACCTCAACGGCGTCCGTGTCCACTCGGACCGCAAGGGCGTGACCCCGAGCTGGTCGGCCTACCTGATCCTCAACCTCTCGGTCGAGGCGGGCCGGTACCACCCCGCTCCGCCGACCGGCACCCCGATCGAGTTCAAGGTCGACTACGTCAAGGTCTGGCGCTGAGCCCGGCCCGGCTCCCGTCCGCGGACGGCGCCGAGCCGCAGTCGCCCCCGGCAGCACCGGAAGTGCGGTGCCGACGGCGGCCGACACCTCGCTCCACGCATGGCGGTCTCCCCCCGCGGTGACCTCCGGAGCGACTGCCGTGGTCGACCCCGGGCCGCAGCACCGAAGTGAGGACATGACCTGCACCGCCTGCTCGGCCCGGAGCGTCGACCCGCGGTGTGACACGCCGGGCCCCAGCGCGGCGCGGGGCCCGGCACCGGATCGCTCAGTGCCACGTCCAGGCCTGGTTGTCCCAGCCGTTGCAGCCCCAGAGCTGGACCTTGGCGCCGTTGTTGTTGATGGTGTTGAGATCGCCGTCCAGGCACTTCCAGCCGTGCGAGTTCTGCAGCGTGCTGCCGGTCCAGTACCAGGTCTGGTTGTCCCAGCCGTTGCAGCCCCAGAGCTGGACCTTGGCGCCGTCGTTGTTGATCGTGTTGAGGTCACCGTCCAGGCACTTCCAGCCGTGGCCGTTCTGGATGGTGTAGTAGCCGACCGGCAGGCCCGGGGCCGGCGTCCAGTACCAGCTCTGGTTGTCCCAGTTGTTGCAGCTCCAGAGCTGGACCTTGGCGCCGTCGTTGTTGATGGTGTTGAGGTCGCCGTCCAGGCACTTTCCGCCGTGGTTGTTGGTGAAGGCCGGCGTCCGGTACGTGACGGTGGTGGCCTGCGGGGCTGCGGCGGCCGAGCCGTCGGCGGGGGCGGCCGGGAGCTGGGAGGGCGAGCCGACGTCGACGATCTGCTTGCCCGCGGCGGGACCGGCGGTGACGTCGGTGACCGCCCGACCGGCATCGACGGCGGCGGCGGAGGCGGCGCTGTGCGGGGCGGCCTCGGCGGCCGTGCTCAGCGCGAGGACGCTCAATCCGGCGAGCAGGGCGAATCCGAACCGGTTCTGGCGCATGTGCAGTCCTCAATTCGTAGCGAGTCCGCAGGATGGACACTCTGTGTGCGACCCTATTGAGCAGAGAGTGGTTCGGGCAAGAAGTATCGAAAAAGAATGACAGTCTGAATTCGACTACCCAGGCCTCCAACTTTCCTGCTGGGCGCCATATGTGACGGAAAATCGTTTCTGCACACGGCCGGGATCGACCGGCGCTGCCGCTGGTGTTCAGCGGTGGGTGGTCGGGGGGTGGCGGTGGGTGGTGGGTGTGGTGCGGGCCACCCGGTGGGGTGGGTGGGTGGTCCGGTTGTTGGGCGGACGG
>NZ_JBIURH010000091.1:0-18299 GCF_044740765.1 Kitasatospora sp. NPDC088346 | reverse complement strand
GGAGAACCGTCGTCTCGCGGACGAAGCCGAACTCGGCCTGGTCCACCCTGGCCAGGCAGGCGACGATGGACAGTCTGACCGGTGAGTGGATCACGTGTCGAGCTGCTGCCGGGGATGGGCCGGTTCGGCCGCCGTAGGCTCTGCCGGGGTGAGGTCCGCCGGTCGGCGAGGACCGTGTTCCGAATCGATCATCGGGCGGCCCGCCAGGCGGCGAGAACGTAGATGGAGATCTGCGCCAGGGCGGCCGCGGGCCAGGACCACCAGGGTCCCGGTGTCGCCGCGGCGGCCAGGCCGAACGCGACCGCCTGACCGGCGATCAGGGCGGCCATCAGCGTGCGGGAGGGCTGTGACCGCAGGGGTTGGCGGAGGATCCACGCCCGCAGGAGCAGGGTCAGCGCCGCGTACGGCAGGAACCACACCCACGGGCCGGCGTCCAGTGCCCGGGTGGCCCACCCGGTGAGGAGCGTGCACAGGGCGGTGATCGTCCCGGTCGTCAGCAGCACTCTGCGGTGCAGCCGTTGCGCCGCCTGTCCGGCGCGCCAGGAGACCTGTGCCACGTGCAGCAGAGCCTCCTCGGGCGTCGCGTGGTTCTCGTCCAAGGTGGTGTGCGCCTTCCGGGATCATGACCGAATGCCGTTCGCACGGTAGCAACTAGTTTCCAGAATGGAAACTAGTTGACATCCGGACGCGGCGTGCACCACGGTGAGCCCCACCGGCCGGTGGCCACGATCTTGACGGCACGGCAGAACGCCGCCGCGGTCGAGGGCCGAAGTGCTGCGGCCCGCGGCGGATGCGCGCAGCCGCGAGAGAGGCGTGACCATGGATGTCGGGAAGACCGAGAAGCTTCCCCGGGACGCGGAGTTCGAATCGGTCGGATCGGGTCGCTACGTGCTGGGGGCGGCACTCGGCGAGGGCGGCATGGCCTCCGTCCGCCGCGCCCACGACGCGGTGCTCGACCGCACCGTGGCGGTGAAGGTCCTCCACGTCGACCTGGCCCGCGACCCGGCTTTCCGTGAACGCTTCCGCCGGGAGGCCAAGGCCGTCGGCGGCCTCAACCATCCCAACATCGTCGCAGTCCACGACTTCGGCGAGGACACCGACGCCGGTGGCGCCCTGCAGTTCATCGTCATGGAGTACGTCCAGGGATGCTCGCTCCGCGAAAGGATCCGCGAACGGATCCGCGACGGCGCCGTCGCGGACGTTGCAACGGCACTGGAGCTGACGGCGGTTGTCCTGGACGCACTGGCATACAGCCACGACAACGGGCTGGTCCACCGGGACATCAAGCCCGCCAACGTGATGGTGACCGGCGAGGGCACCGTGAAGGTGATGGACTTCGGCATCGCCCGTGCCCTGCAGTCCGACGCCACCTCGATGACCCGGACCGGCACCGTGCTCGGCACACCGCAGTACCTGTCCCCCGAACAGGCGGTGGGAAAGCCCGCCGACGCCCGGTCCGACCTCTACTCGGTCGGCTGCATGCTCTTCGAACTCGTCACCGGCACGCTGCCGTTCGACGGCGAGTCCACGATGAGCGTGCTCTACCAGCACGTGCAGCAGCCCCCGCCCGTCCCGTCCTCGATCAATCCGGCACTGCCCCCGGCCGTCGACGCGATCATCGCCCGCGCCCTGTGCAAGGACCCTGAGCGGCGGTACCAGAGCGCCCGGGCCATGGCCGACGACATCCGGCGGATCGCCGACGTCGAGACGCCGACCCGGCCGCTCCGCCCGCAGACTCCCCCCGCAGGCACGGCCGATGCCGCGAGGGCACCCCTTCCCCGCGCCGCCCCGAGCCATTCCGGCCCGACGCGCGGCAGGACACGCGCGCCCGGGGCCACCGCCACGACGGTCGCCGTCCTCTTCGTCACCGGCACACTGATCGCGGCCGGGTACTGCGCGTGGTCCCTGGCACCGAGCACTTCACCGTTCCCGGACACCGCTTCCCACACCCCCGACCCCCGGGCCACCGGGGCGCTCTCCGACTGCGACCCGAGCCTCACCAGGGGGACGATCGACACGCCTTCCTTTACCGGAATGTCGCCTGCGGAGGCGAACAGCTGCGCCGAGATCGCCGGACTGAAGCTCCAGCAGAACACCACCAAGGGCCAGAAGTCCGACAAGGACACCGTCCTGAGGCAGGAGCCGGCGGCGTACCAGGACCTGAAGCCCGGCAGCACCGTCACCGTCTGGGTATCGACCGGCGGCGACCCCCGGGCCGTGGGCGACCTCGCCGACTGCGAGAAGATCGAGACGCACGGCAAGATCTTCGTTCCCGGCTTCAAAGGCATGACCATGGCGAAGGCGCGCAGCTGCGCGGAGATCGCCGGTCTGAAGCTGGAGGAGGCCGGGAACATCCAGGACCCGGCCACACCCACCGGACAGGTCGCGAAGCAGGAACCGGCGTCGGACACGATCCCCACCGGCAGTACCGTCAAGGTCTGGATCTCCACCGGCGGAGATCCCCGGGCCGTCGGCACGCTGTCCGGCTGCGACGATGACGCGACCAGCGACCAGCCCGTCGCGCCCAGCCTCGTGTACAAGACCATCGTGGACGCGCGTGCCTGCGCGGAGATCGCCCACCTGCGGCTGGCGGAACACACCGTTCCGGACGAGGTGTGGCCGGCAGGACAGGTCATCAGGCAGAGCCCGGGGGGAGGCCAGCGGGTGGATGCGGGCAGCACCATCGAGGTCTGGGTCTCCTCGGGCAGACCATGAACCTCCTCACAGGGCCGACGAGCCCCGCCAAGCCCCCATAGAGCAAGCCCTTTGACGATCGGTCGAACCACGGCGGGGCGGAGACGGCGTGCAGAACGCATTGAGGTGGGAGCGGGGAGCCCCGGCCACACCGTCGCCCGCCTGGCCGAAGACCACGCCGAAGACCGGTCGGGCCGGTCGGACCGGTCAGGCGGGACCTTCCACCTCGACGGCAGATTCGTCACCGATCTCCCCGGCCTCCACTGCGCGATCGGCGAGGCCGTCTCGGGCCCGGCGGATACTTCGGAAAGGACTTCCACGCGCTCGACGACCGCCTGTACGGCGGCTTCGGTGCCGTGCCCCCCTTCACCCTGGTCCTGCACGACTGGGCCACCGCCCGACAGGCGCTGCTCACGGAAGGCTGCTCCGATCCCGGGCAGCCCGTCTCCTCCGCCGAGAACGTTCTGGAACTGCTCCGACGCCACGGCGTCGAGGTCGTGCTGCAGGAGAGCGGGAAGTCACCGCACCAGTGAGCCCGGCGTTCACCACTCTGCAGGTGAGGAGCGATGCGCTCCACCTCACCGTGCTGGGCAGCGCGACGCCGGCTCCGACCGTGGACAACCCGTGCTCCGGCTACCTGGTGACCGGCGGCGACACGCGCCTGTGGATGGACGCCGGCACGGGGACTCTGGCCCAGCTGCAGCGCCACACCCGGCTGGACGGCCTGGATGCGATCTGGATCTCGCACCTGCACGCAGATCACTGCGCGGACCTGCTCACCGCCTACTACGGCGCCCTCTTCGCGGATGTCCGACTCGCGGCACCGATCCCGCTCTACGGCCCGCCGGGCACCGCCGACCGGCTGGCTCACTTCCTCACCAACACCTCGATCCGCAGCCCGATCGAATCCGCCTTCGCCGTCCACGAGTTGCACGACGGGCACCGGGCGCAGGTGGGCCCGCTCGCTCTCACCAGCCGGGCGGTCGCGCACGGCATGCCGGCGTTCGCCGTACGTGTCGAGGCCGCGGGCAGATCGCTCGTCTACTCCGGGGACACGGCGCCGTGCGCCAACCTCACGAACCTGGCCGAGGGGTGCGACGCCCTGCTGTGCGAGGCCGACCTCCCGTACGCGCCGGCAGACGGCGAAGCCGTACACCACACCCCTGAGGACGCCGGGGACACGGCCGGCTCCGGGCGCGTGGGCCGGCTGATCCTCACGCACGTCGGCCGCCGCCTCACACCCCGGCAGGCGATGGCCCGCGCCTCCACCCGGTTCACCGGCCGAATCGACTACGCCGCGCCCGGCAGCACCTTCTCGATCGGCCGGTAGTGCCGCAGAGGCGTCCCACCGCGCCGGTTCAGATCCAGGGGTCGCCCAGACCAGCCGACGCGAACCGAAACATGGAGGCTACTGACTTCAGCGCGTCGGGGTGATGGGCCTGTTCGTGTAGCCGGCTGGCGGTCATCTGCGCGCTCTGCCGTAGGTGTGCGATCTGCGGATGGGTGCGGGCTGGCGGTGAGAGGCCGCCGGGTTGATCGCCGATGGACCGGGGCCTGCGGAGGTCACGCCCGTCGAGTTCCTATAAGCTCACGTCGGACGCAGTCTCACGAACCTCGCCAGCGTCGCCCTCGACCGGCTCGAATCCCTCGTCCGGGAACGCCGAGAGCCCCGACGGAGCGGGCCGGCGTCCGGGCGCGCCGCGGTCCGGACGGGTGCCCGTCGCGAGGGGGCCGGTGCGCCG
This sequence comes from Kitasatospora sp. NPDC088346, assembly GCF_044740765.1. Lineage (NCBI taxonomy): Bacteria > Bacillati > Actinomycetota > Actinomycetes > Kitasatosporales > Streptomycetaceae > Kitasatospora > Kitasatospora sp. NPDC088346. The sequence continues at coordinate 13,863 of NZ_JBIURH010000091.1, read as the reverse complement.
GTCGGTTGTCCGGAGGATCGAGCGGTCAGCCGCAGTGGGAGTCGAAGCCGCCGCTGATGTTGTCCCCGATCCCGCCCTCCCAGTCGATGCAGGAGTTCGGTGCGTAGAGGTACACCGGGCCGGCGTAGGAGGTGTAGTAGTTCTCGTCGAGATCCGCCCAGGTGGAGGCGCCGGCCTTCTTCAGGCCGGCGAGCATCAGCAGTGCGGGGCCCGGGTTGTTGCGGGTCGTCACCACGCAGTTCTTGCCGGTGGAGCGGTTGTACGTGAGCCAGACCGTGCCGCCGGAGTTGAGGTCCCGGTGGTCGATGGTGCTGTAGCCCGAGCCGCAGGCTCCGTTGTACGAGGCCGCCTGGGCGGTCGTCGGTACGGCCATCGCGGAGGCGCCGGCCAGCAGGGCCAGCACTCCGGCCCGGGCGACGGTTCGCTTGCTTCGCTGGTGCATCTGGTACTGCGCTCCACTCTCGCCCGACCCGCCAGGGCTGTTCCCGGACGGAAGTTCGAGAGCGTAGACGGTGGCGGTATCCGCCACGTATCGCTGCGGGGGCGCGGGCGGTGACGGCCGGTCCGAATCGGGGCAGCCGGCTGCGGGAGGTGGCTCCGGGCGCAGGACGTTCCAGTACGTGGCAGGGACGGTGACCTCCCGCACGCTGACCAGCAGGCCCCGGTCAGGCGGACGTCCTCGGCCACGATCGCCAGGTCGCCGACCGGCGTGTTCGGCGAGCTGTGCGAGCCGGCCTGCCGTCGGCTTCGCCCGGCGGGCCGTCTGGTTGTCATCCCGAAGTGCTGAAGTCGGTAAGCCGAGTTGCAGGCTCTGCGCGCCCCCGTGGCGTGACCCGGAGCTCGGGTCCGGCTCGCCGGGCCGCCGCCGACCGGCCCGTGTGCGGCGCGGCGCGCAGGGCGCCGGACCGGAGATTCTGCCGGGACTGTTCGCGTGGCCGGTGCGGCCGGGGGTCGGGCGCCCGGCCCGGGTCGGGTGGCAGCTCAGTTCCGGTGGCGGTGCCACATCACCGCGACCGCGTAGCTGGTCTGGGAGAGGAGGAGCAGCGCGAGGTACGGCTGGGAGGCGGAGACGCCATGGCGGGCGAGTTGCCACGTCCACATGAGGGCGAGGCCTGCGGAGGTCAGGGTCCAGGAGAGGGACCGGGCGCGGTTGTCGTGGTCCCGCGCCCGTTCGTCCGTCGCCACACGGCCGGCGCGTCCGCGGAGGTAGCCGACCGCGGACACGCCGATGCAGGCGCCGAGAACGGCGATGAGGGTCGCGTCGCGGAGCGACAGTCCGGCGGCCAGGGCGGTGAAGGCGCTGGCGGCGCTGCACAGGAGTGGAGCCGCCAGCATCCAGGTGGTCCAGAAGTGGCGGGCGATTTCAGTGGGCGGTGTCGGCATGGAAGATCTCCTCGACTGGCTGGGAGAAGAAGCCGGCCAGCGCGATGGCCAGCGGCAGGGACGGGGTGTAGCGGCCGGTTTCGATGGAGTTGATGGTCTGGCGTGAAACGCCCATGGCCAGGGCCAGTTGACCTTGCGACAGGTCCTGTTCCATCCGGAGACGGCGTACGTCGTTCTTCATTGCTGCCGTTTCTGAGGTCGGCGTGCTCAGGTGTGGTGGAAAGCTAGCTTTACGCCCAAGGGGCTGTCAAGCGTCCTTGTCATGCCTGTCCGACAGTCATTCCCCTTGCAGGTCAAGGGGATCCGTCCGTCAGGCAGCAGGCCGACACCGCCCGTCCCCCCGGTGGTGACGGGCCGGGGGGAGGAGCGGGATCACCCCGATGTTGACCGTGGGCCGCGGCGCATAGCGTCCATCACGTGAGCCCCCGGTGCCGGCGGGCCAACGCCCTCGGTACCGGCCGGGCGCCATCCGCCATCCGCCATTCGGGGGACACCCCGGCCCGCCAGGCTGCTGAACCCGCCCGGACGCCGCACGCCACTCAGCACCAGCGCACCAGAACAGAGGAACCAAGGTGACAGCACGCCCGATACCCGAGACGTCCTCGCCCCCGGCGCCGCCGACCCCACCCGGTGACCCCGGGAAGGCCCGGCACACGGTGCGAGGCGGATCCGTCGGCGCCGACGCAGCCCTGCTCCCGGGCCTCCTCGACGGGGTGATCCGAGGTCAGGGCGCCTGCGGCTGGACGGTTCGGACAGAGGGGTTCTGGTGCCTGGCCGGGCCCGCGGGCGGGCAGGTCCGGCAGCAGGGATGGAAGCTGCACCTCTCCGCCACACCGCTGTCGGCGGCCGCGGTCCTGGTCCGGGCCGCCGGGGTGCTGGTCGCGGAGCGGGCGTTCTTCAAGTTCGCCGGCACGCTCGACCGGGTGGCGGAGCTGGTCTCGGGCCGCTGCGACCGGGGGTCGGGCGGCAAGTTCATCACCGTCTATCCCGACGACGACGACCACTTCCGCCGGCTCGCCGAGAAGCTGGACCGCGCCACCCGGGCGCTCCCCGGCCCGGCCGTCCTCTCCGACCGCCGGTACCGCCCCGACAGTCTCGTGTACTACCGCTACGGCGTGTTCGGCGGTATCAGCCGGCTCGGCAACGACGGTTCCGCCGAGTCGATGCTGGAGACCCCGGACGGCCGCTTCGTGCGGGACGTCCGCCGTGCCCGGTTCAGCCCTCCCGACTGGGCGCAGAGCCCGCTGCCCCCGCCCGGCGACGGCCCCGGCTCCGGGACCGAGCCCGACCCCGGGACCGAGCCCGCGGCCGTCCTGCTCGACGGCCGGTTCGTCGTGCGAAAGGCGATCCGGCACGCCTACAAGGGCGGCGTCTACCTCGCCACCGACCAGGACACCGGCCGACAGGTGGTCATCAAGGAGGCCCGGCGGCACGTCGGGGGAGACCTGGAGGGGACGGACGCCGCCCACCTGCTGCACCACGAGGCCGCCATGCAGGCCGCCCTCTCCGCGTTGGGCGTGTGCCCGCGGGCTCTCGGCGTCTTCACCCAGGGCGGGCACCTCTACCTCGCCCAGGAACGCGTCGAAGGCCGGACGCTCAGGGAGTGGGTGGCCGACCGGCCCGCACCCGCCGAAGCGGTCCTGATCGACCTGGCCGGGCAGCTCCTGGCACTGGTGGACCGGGTCCACCGGGCAGGCCACGTCCTGCGTGACCTCAACCCCAACAACATCATGCGCACACCCGACGGCACACTCCAGCTGATCGATCTGGAGATGGTCGCCCGGCCCGGGGAACGGGCCCGGCGCGCCTACACGCTCGGCTACGCGGCCCCCGAGGTCGTCGCCTCCGAGCCCATCGGCCCGGCTCCCGCCCAGAGTTCCGACCTCTTCAGCCTCGGAGCGGTGCTCCTCCACCTCGCCACCGGCGCCGACCTCGTGTTCGCCGAGGACGAGCCCCGGACCCGGCCGGCGGACGGACGGGTGGCAGCCCTGGTGACGCGGGCGCTCGCGGACAGCACCGCCGGACGGACCCTCACCCCGATCGTCCTCGGACTGACGGCCGACGCCCCCGACGAGCGCTGGAGCCTGGCGACCGTACGGCAGTTCCTGTCCGAGGCCTCGACGGGAGGACGCACCCACCCCGGGGCCACCGGCGGCCGGGCCCCCGGCCCGACGACAGCCGAGGCCGAGGAACGGCTCCTCGCCGACGGCCTCGCCCATCTTCTGAACACGATGACGCCCGCCGACCCGCAACGCCTCTGGCCCGCCGAAGGGTTCGGCGCACTGAGCGACCCCCTGAACGTCCAGTACGGCGCGGCCGGCGTCCTGGCCGTCCTCACGGCGGCCGCCACGGTGCGCGACGATCCGCGGCTCCGGGACGGGACCGGGGACGCGGCCCGCTGGATCGCCGCCGGAATCCGACCGGACGACCGGACCCTGCCCGGACTCTACTTCGGCCGATCCGGCACCGCCTGGGCCCTGTTGGACGCGGCCGCACTGCTGGACGACGACGCACTGGAAGCCGCCGCCCTGCGTCTCGCCCGCCGGATCCCGGTGCGCTGGCCGAACCCGGACGTCTGCCACGGCGCGGCCGGCGCGGGACTCGCGCACCTGCACTTCTGGAGGACGACGGGTGAGCCGGACTTCCGCAGGCGCGTGGTCGAGACCGGGGAAGGCCTGCTGGCGGCCGCCGAACAGGGCGGCGCAGGTGTGGTCTGGCCGATTCCGAAGGGCTTCGACTCCGCACTGGCCGGAGTGACACATCTCGGTTTCGGGCACGGTGTCGCCGGCATCGGTACGTTCCTGCTCGCGGCCGGACTGGCCACCGGCCGGGACGACTTCGTGGACCTCGCCCGGCGGGCCGGCGACACCCTGGTCGCGGCGGCCCGCGGCGACGCCGACACGGCGTGGTGGCCCGCCTCGGACACCGACGCCGAGCCGCCCTTCCAACCCCCCTACTGGTGCAGCGGATCGTCGGGAGTCGGAACGTTCCTGATCCGGCTCTGGCAGGCCACCGCGGATCGGCGCTTCCTCGACCTCGCACTGAAGGCCGCCGCCGAGGTGTACCGCACGCGATGGCAGATGTCCCCGGCGGCATGCCACGGCCTGGCGGGCAACGGCGAGTTCCTGCTGGACCTCGTCGACGCCACGGGCGATCCGCTGCACCGGCGCCGAGCCGAGGAGCTGGCCCACTGCGCCCAGCTGCGCCACACCCTGCGGCACGGTCTCATGCTCCTCCCAGACGAGTCGATGACCGGCCTCACCGTGGGCTACCACACGGGGATGTCGGGTGCGCTCGCACTGATCGTGCGCCTGCGCCACGGCGGCGGCCGGCTCTGGTTGCCGGAGACGCCCGAGCTGCCCGCACCGCCCGCCGGATCGGGGGCCGGGGTATGCTGACCGACGCCCCCGCCCGGGTCAGCTTCCGCTTCTCCCTGGACGCCCGGTCGGCTGTGTGCCTGGCAAGCGGCCGCAAGGGCGGACTGGTACCGGAGTACTGGTCGTTCGACGGTCCGGACCCCGCGCGGCGGACGCTCCCGTTGACCGAATCGGTGGGGACCCAGCCACTGCCCACCGAGGACGGACGACTGCTGCTGCTGCGCGGCGGCAGCGGGCGCCAGCAGATCCTGCTGGCGGACCCGGAAGCGGGCCGGGTGATCGAGAGCATCGTCGTCGAGGGACGGGGACTACGGCTGCTGCCGACGCCCGACCCGGACACGGCGGCGCTCGCGGTCGGAGCCGACGGTGCGGACCGCTCGGTCCTGTACCGGGTCGCCGAGCGGCCGCTGCGCCTGGAGCCGGTCGCGCACCTGCCCGGCCGGATCGGACGCACCTGCTGGCTCGACCGGACCGGACGGCTGCTCGCGGCCGGCCTGCGCGCGGACGGTGGAACCCGGACCGTCGTCGTCGACCTCGCCACCGACCGCCATCGGCCGCTGTTCACCTCGACCGGACCAGGCCCGGGGCTGCTGCTCGGCTGCCCGCGGTCCGGCACGCTCCTGGTGGTCGGGCGGACGCCGACGGGCCCCCGGCTCGGCTGGACGACGCTCGACGGGACGGACCTCATCCGCTTCCCCGATCGGCTCAACGCCGTCCACGGCACGGTCCTTCCGCTCGCACTCGACCCGGACGGCGGGCGCGTCGCACTCAGGGTCGTCGGTGGCGCCCGGTCCCGGCTGATGGTCCACGACCTTCACGCGGACCGCCTGACGGCGGTGCCGCTGGCGGAGGGGGCGATCCATCCGGTGGCCGGATGGGGACGCGCGGGCCTGCTCGTCCCGTTCTCCACCCGGCAGCACCCGCCCGAGGTCGCGGTCCTCTCGCCGGACGCGACCGCCCTGACCTCCCGAGCCGGGCGCCGTGCGGCCCGACGCTGCCGCGTGGAGCGGTTCGACGGTCCCGGAGGGGCGTTCGAAGCCGTCTGCCAGGGTGACTGGCGCACCGGCCGCGCCGTCCTGGTCGCCCTGCACGGCGGCCCCGAGGACGCGTGGGACCTCGGCTTCGATCCGGTCCTGCACCGGCTGTCCGCTCTCGGCATCGCCGTCGTCGCCCCCAACCAACGGGGCAGCACCGGCTACGGCCCGGCGCACGCCGGCGCGATCCACGGAGCCTGGGGCGGACCGGACCTCGCGGACATCCGAAGTCTCGCCGGCACGCTCGCCGCAGGACGCCCCGCCGGAACGCCCGCTCCCATGCTCTACGGGACCAGCTACGGCGCCTACCTGGCACTCCTCGCGGCCGCCGCCGACCCGCGGGCGTGGTCGCGCTGCGCCGTCGTCGCGCCGTTCCTGTCGGCCACCCGGCTGCACGCCCAGGCGTCCCCCGCCGTGCGGGCGCTCATCGACCGGCTCGACGGATGCGCGGAGACCGGCGACGCCACCGGCCCCCGTGACCTGTGGACGCTCGCCGCACGGATCCGGGCCCGGCTGCTGGTCGTCCACGGCGCGGACGACCGGATCGTCCCGGTCGACCAGGCACGGCAACTGCGGCGTCGGCTGCTAGACGCCGGCCGCCAGGAGAGCACCGACTTCACCTACCTGGAGGTGCCCGGTGCGGGCCACTCCGCGCTGGACGATCCCGCCGGGGCCACCGCGTCCCGGCTGCTGATCGACTTCCTCGCCACCCACCCCGCACCCACCCAAGACCCACGGCCGGCCGTCTCCGAACCGCGGCAAGGCCGGCCGTGCGGCGCCCGGGCGACCGGCGCCGGCCGCACCGAGCACGGAGGGAGGTGAACGACATGACGATCGACGTCGAGGCCCTGCAGGAGCTGGAGGGCGAGGAGACCACGGGGCTGCGCATCTGCGCGGTGACCTGCGGTCCCCGGAGCACCGGCTCCGCGACCTGTCACATGACCGACAGCTGAGCCGCCGCCCCTGACGGCCCGGCCCCGAGAAGCGGAGAGGAGGTGATGTGAGATGACGATCGACGTCGAGGCCCTGCAGGAACTGGAGGGCGAGGAGACCACCGGCCCGATGCTGCGGACCTGCGAGGACACCTGCACCATCACGCACTACCGGACCACCTCCTGATCCACCCACCACGGGTGGCCGGACCCGTCCGGCCACCCGTGGCCCCGCCCGCACCCCACCGGACACCGCGAGAACGGACGACTGCTCTGATCACCCCTGCCACCCGTTTGCTGACGGCGGCCACGCTCCACGCCAGGGCCTGGTTCGCCGCCGCCGTGCTGGCCTCCGCCGCCGGCGCCGCGAGCAGCCTGGCGATCCCGGGCCTCCTGTCCGGCCTCATGGACGACGCGCTGGCCCACCGATCCCGGACGGGCCCGTTGGCCGTCTTCACGATCACGCTCGCCGTGGCCGCCTCGGCCTCCGCCCTCGCGACCCTGGCCGGTACGGCCTGCGGCTGCGCCGCCGTCGCGCGGCTGCGCCGTACGCTCGCCCGGCGGGTGCTGGACGCGGGACTGGCGGGGCAGCGCCGCCACGCCGCGGGGGATGTCGCCAGCCGACTCGTCAGCAGCTGCGACGAGGCCGGGTACGCGGGCATCGCCGCGCTCGACACCGTCGTCTCGGCAGCCACCTCGGCGGCCGGTGTCGTCTCGCTCTGGCTCATCGACCGGTGGTCCGCGGTGGCCTTCCTGCTCGGCGTGCCGCTCGTGCTCCTGACGGTCCGGCTGTTCTTCCGGCGCACGTCCTCGGCCTTCGCCCGCTACCAGGAGCTCCAGGCGGACCTCGCGTCCCGGCTGCTGGAGGCCCTCGCCGGGGTGCGGACCATCCGGGCCGGCGGAACCGAGGCGGTGGAGCGTGCGCGGGTCCTGGCGCCGCTGGCCGAGCTCGGCCGGACCGGTGCGCAGATCTGGCGCCTGCAACGCTCCACGGCCTGGCAGATGGGTCTGCTGCTGCCCGCGATCGAGATCCTCGTCCTCGCGGTGAGCGGCCACGGGGTGATCGCCGGCCGGGTCTCCCCGGGCGACCTGGTCGCGGTCGGCGGCTACAGCGGGCTCGCACTCGGCCTGTTCCGCCAGACCGACGCAATCGTCGCGCTGGCCGGCGCGACCGCGGCGGCCCGCCGGATCACCGAAGTCCTCGGGCACCCCGTGACCGCCCCAGGGCACCGCGTCCTGGACGGCCCCTCGCCCGGCTGCGCGGTCGTCCTGCGCGGCGTCTCGACGAGCAGCGAGGGACGGACCGTACTCGACGGCGTCGACCTGACCATCCCGGCGGGAACGTCGCTGGCCGTGGTCGGGCGCTCGGGGAACGGAAAGAGCAGCCTCACCGCCCTGATCGGACGGCTCCACGACCCCGACACCGGACAGGTGCTGCTCGACGGGGTACCCGTCGGCGAGCTCACCGACGAACAGCTGGCCCGCTGCGTCGCGTACGCCTTCGAGCGGCCCGCGCCGCTCGGCCGCACGATCCGCGGCACCATCGGCCTGGGCCGGCCCGACGCCGACGAGACAGTGATCGAGGAGGCCGCCCGCGCCGCCCGGGCCCACGACTTCGTCCGCCGGCTGCCGGACGGATACGACACCGTCCTGACCCGGGCGCCGCTGTCCGGCGGCGAGACACAGCGGCTGGGCCTGGCAAGGGCGTTCGCCCAGAACGCCAAGGTGGTCGTGCTCGACGACGCCATGTCCAGCCTCGACACCGCGACGGAGGCCGAGGTCGGCGAGGCGCTCGCGACGGCCTTCGCGGACCGCACCAGGATCGTGGTCGCGCACCGCGCCTCGACGGCGGCCAGGGCCGACCGGGTGGCCTGGCTGGCCGACGGGCGGATCAGAGCGGTCGCACCGCACGCCGACCTCTGGCACCACCACGACTACCGGGCGCTGTTCGGCGCCCGAACGGAGGACCCGTGCCCACACCTGCCGTGACCGACCCCGGCCCGCCGATGCTGCGGGGATTCCTGCGGGCCCACCGCCGGGCCGTCGTCGTGGTGCTGGCCCTCTCCACGCTCGAATCGCTGCCCGCCCTGCTCTCCGGCCTGCTGCTCGCACGCGCCCTCGACCACGGCTTCCTGGCCGGACGGCTGTTCGTCGGTCTGGCCTGGCTGGGCGCCCTGGGCACCGTCATGGTCCTGCGGGCGGCGGTCACCCGTGAGCTCATACCGCGGCTCGGGGCGATCGTCGAGCCGCTCCGGGACGCCCTGGTGACCTCGGTGGTCGCCGAGACCCTCCGCCGAGCGGTGACGGACACCGCACCACCGGACGGCGCCGGCGTGGCCCGGCTCACCCGGCAGGTCGAGACCGTGCGCTCGCTCGTGTCCGCGCTGCTGCGCTCGGCACGGCAGCTCGGGCTGTCGCTGGTGATGGCACTGGTGGGGCTGGCGACGCTGGCCCCCGCGGTCGCGTTCCTCGCCGCCGGGCCGCTCGCGCTCGCGCTGGCGGCCGCTGTCCCCCTGCTGAGAGCTCTGGGCAGGCGTCAGCAGGCCCTCGTAGTCGCCGAGGAGGCGATCGCCCGGGAGACCGGCGACCTCCTGACAGGCCTGCGCGACCTGGTCGCCTGCGGAGCGAGGGACCGCGGATACCGGCAGCTCGACGGCCTGATCGCCGACGCCCGGTCCGCGGCCCGGGGCGTCGCGGGCATCAGCGCGCTCATCGGCCTGGCGGTCTCCGTGGGCGGGAAACTCCCCGCGCTGGCCGTGCTGCTGGCGGCGCCGGGCCTGTCGGCCGACCACGGGCTGACGACCGGGGCCCTGGTCGGCGCGGTGACCTACCTGCTGACCACGGTCGATCCCGCCGTTCGGTCGCTGGTGGAGGTGCTCGGTTCCTGGGGTGTCGAACTGGCCGCCGTGCTGCGGCGATTGGCGCAGGCCGGCATGCTCTCCCCGCCGGCCGCTGACCTCGGCGGCAGCCCGGCCCCGGCGGCCGGCGACCGGCCGTCCCTCGGCCACGGACTGGTGATCGACTCGGTGACCTTCGCCTACGGCCCGCACGCCGACCCGGTCATCCGCGGACTCACCCTCGACATCCCGGAGGGCGCCCGGCTGGCCGTGGTCGGCGCCAGCGGAATCGGAAAGTCGACCCTGGTCGAACTGCTCGCCGGCCTGGTAGTGCCGGACAGCGGCGAGATCCGGCTCGGCACCGCCCCGCTCCACACCCTCGACCCGAGCGCACTTCGGCACACCGTCCGGCTCCTCCCGCAGGAAGGCTACGTCTTCACCGGGACACTGCGGGACAACCTCCGCTATCTGCGGCAGGACGCCTCCGACAGCGAGCTCGCCCGTTCCGCCGCGGCCGTCGGCATGGACGGGCTGATCGAGCGGCTCGGCGGTGTGGAGGCCCGGATCGGCGCCGGCGGCCACACGCTGTCGGCGGGGGAGCGTCAACTCGTCGCCCTGGTCCGGGCCCACGTCTGCACCGCCCGCGTGATCCTGCTGGACGAGGCGACCTGCCATCTCGACCCGAGCGCCGAACGCCGCGCCGAGGCGGCCTTCGCGCAGCGCGGCGGCACCGTGGTCGTCGTCGCCCACCGGATCAGCTCGGCGCTGCGCGCCGACCGGATCCTGCTCATGGACGGCGACCGCACCGCGGCCGGGACCCATGCGGAACTGCTCGCGACCTCACCGCACTACGCCGACCTCGTCGGACACTGGAACGGATCGCCGAGCACGACCCCGACCGACGGCTGACGGCCGCCCAGGGCGGCTCACCACCCACCCACCGGCCATCGACGGCGCCCGGTTTCTCGCACCTCCACGAACCCGGCGCCGCCACGCGCGGTCACCGCCGGCCGCACCTCGGACGTCCCACCAGGCTGATCCCGCACTTGGCGACAATCCTCGTGAGGCGCGACCCGACGGTGCGCGGGCCGAGGAGCAGTCGCTCGCCGGTCTGCCGGTTCGTCACCTCGGCCATCCGCCGCTTCCGGGTGACGGCGAGCACGGACCAGGTGGCGCCCTCACGTGGGCGGCGCGCGTGCCGACGGACCGTGCTTCACGGCCCGTCGGCACCGGACGGAGGGTGGACGCGCGGTCAGGCGCCGGGGTGCCCGCCCGCCCACACGGCGGGGGTCCGCTGCGCCCAGGGAGCGGCCTGTTCCGGCTGTCCGGCGAGCCGGACGAGGACGTCCTCGCGTCCATGTCCCGCGGCGAACTGGATGCCGACGGGGAGTCCGGTGGCGGTGCGGTGCCTGATGAGGACAGTGATGCCGAGGGCCGCAGCGATGGCAGGGACGGTGACCGACCCGGTCGCCGACCGCGACCCTGCAGTCCCGGACCAGAGGACACTTTCTGGCTGGTCCTGCTCGCCGTGATCGTGGTGGTCTGCGGTGGCTCGGCCTCCTGTCCAACGGGGACCCGGGTCCCGCAGGCCAGGATGGGTACACCGGCTGGCACTGAGAAAGCTCGGCCGTACGGTCTGCCCGCGGCCCGGGCCGCCCTCCGCCGCGCTATCGCTGCAGGCCGCTGTAGGCGGCCATGACGATTTCCATGCCGCGGTTGTCCTCGTGCCGGTCCCGGTCGATCATCTGGTTCATGACGTAGGCCACCGTCATGCGCGCGCCGGGATCGCTCACGACCAGCGAGCCGCCCCAGCCGCCCCAGCCGAAGGTGTTGCCGAATCTGCCGAAGCCCACCGTCCAGGACATCGGCGTCCCGAGTACGCGATCGTCACCGCGGAACATCTCCTGCCACGCGGGCTCGCAACCCTGGGGGGACAGCAGTCGCACGCCACGGGCCGTGCCATGGTTCGCCAGCACCGACTGCGCGAGGGCGACGGAGCGGGCGTTGCCGAAACCGTTCACCGATGTTCTCCCAGGATGCCCCCGGCTTCAGCCGGGGGAGGAATGGGTCCTTGGACCGGAGCCGCGAAGCGGCGGGGCGATCTTCGGAGGTTCTGGCCGGAGCTGTTGTCGGTGGTTGCCGGTAGGTTGATCGCGTGCATCTCCGGTACTCCTATCGCGTCTACCCGACGGCAAGTCAGCGTGAGTCGCTGGCTCGGACGTTCGGGTGTGCTCGGGTGGTGTACAACGACGCGTTGGCGGCGCGGAAGGCTGCTCGGAAGGCCGGCCTGCCGCACCCGAAGAGTTCTGACTTGCAGAAGATCGTGATCACGTCGGCGAAGCGCACCACCGAGCGGGCGTGGCTCGCGTCGGTAGGTGTGGACCCGCTGATCCAGTCCCTTCGGGATCTGGACACCGCGTACCGGAACTTCTTCGACTCCATGTCCGGCAAGCGTGCCGGGCGTCCGGTCGGTCTTCCCCGGTTCAAGTCGCGCAAGGACAACCGGCAGTCGCTCCGGTTCACCCGCAACGGGTTCCGCATCCGGGGCAACGGGAAGCTGAACCTTGCGAAGATCGGCGACATACGGGTGAAGTGGTCCCGTGTACTGCCTGCTGATCCGTCGTCCGTGACGGTCGTCCTGGACCCGTCGGGGCGCTACTTCGCGTCGTTCGTGGTGGACGTCGAACCCGATCACCTGGCCGGGACGGATACCGAGATCGGGATCTCCCTCGGGCTGACCACCTACGCCGTGTGCTCCGACGGGACTGTGATCGACAATCCGCGGTTCCTCCGGAAGGCGGAGAAGCGGCTGAAGGCCGCGCAGCGTGAGCTGTCGCGGAAGGCGAAGGCTTCGAAGAACCGGACGAAGGCGCGGCGCAAGGTCGCTCGCGCACACGCGAAGGTGGCCGACACCCGCCATGACTGGCTGCACAAGCAGACGACCAGGATCATCCGTGAGAACCAAGCGGTGTACCTGGAAGACCTGAACGTGCGCGGCCTCGGTCGCACGCGCCTCGCGAAGTCCGTCCACGACGCCGGATGGGGAACCTTCCGGCGCATGCTCGAGGAGAAGGCACAGCGGTACGGTCGCCACGTCGGCGTCATCGGCCGGTACGAGCCCACGTCCCAGGTGTGCTCCGCGTGCGGGGTCCTGGACGGCCCCAAGCCGCTCGCCGTTCGTGAGTGGACCTGTGGCGCCTGCGGTGTCCTGCACGACCGTGATCTCAACGCCTCTCGTAACATCCTGGCCGCCGGACGGGCGGACAGGCGAAACGCCTGCGGAGGGCCGGTAGGACCCGGCGTGGCAATCCCACGCCAGGCACGGCCCGTTGAAACAGGAACCCACCGGAACGCGAGCCGTACGGGGCGCAAGCCCCGCGCCGCAGGCGCGGCCGGAATCCCCCGGCTTTAGCCGGGGGAGGATGTCAACGCAGGGATCTGTGCGCGGCGCCAGGACAGGGAGTTGGCGTCCTTGACGCGGATCGCGATACCGGGATCGTCCCGGTGTGTGCCGTCCGGTCGGGGCGGTGCGCTGGCGGCGTACTCGTCGGTCAGCGCCGGCGGCGGGATGAGTGGTGCCACGCGGTGGTCATGGTCGCTGGAGAGTCTGATGTGGAAATCCGCGCCCAGCGGTTCGGCCACCTCCTCGGTGAAGAACCGGCCGAGACTGCGGCCGGTGATGCGGCGGACGATCTCGCCGGCGAGGAACCCGAAGGTGAGCGCGTGATAGCCGGCGGCGCTTCCCGGCGCCCATGCGGGTGCCTGCGCGGCAAGCGCCGCTGTCACGTCGTCCCAGTCGTAGAGTTCCTCCACGGCTGTCAGCCCGGGCAGGTCCGGCAACCCCGCGGTGTGCGACAGCACGTGCTGCACCAGCACGTTCTCCTTGCCCGCCGCGGCGAACGCGGGCCAGTAGGCGGCGACCGGCGCGGAGAGGTCGAGATCGCCCCGGTCGGCCAGGATCAGCGCGCACAGGGCGGTCATGTTCTTGGACACCGAGTTCACGGGGGTGAGGGTGTCGCGCTCCCAGCAGACGGTGCGGTCCGCATCGGCGTACCCGCCCCAGATGTCGACCACCTGCTCGCCGTCGAGGTGGACCGCCGCCGAGGCACCAACGTCCCCGCTCTCGAGCAGAGCCGCGAGGGCCGCACGGACGGCGTCGAACCGCGGATCGCAAGCTCCCTTGATATCAATATCAGTCATGGGTGTAAGGGCGTCCGCCAGTAGGTGGTAGCAGTGCAGGCACGGTTCGCCCGATCATGGAGGTCTCTACGCTTCATGATCACCGGGGGATCCGTGCCTG
>NZ_JBIURH010000090.1:0-18399 GCF_044740765.1 Kitasatospora sp. NPDC088346 | reverse complement strand
GGCCGAATCACCCTCGACGAAGACCTCATCCTCTACCTCTTCGGCACCCCCGGCCAGGACCGCTTCTGGTTCATGTGGGACGACCTCGTCCGCGGGGCCATCGGCGCCGTCGTCCTCGTCGACACCCGCCGCCTCGCCGACTGCTTCCCGGCCCTCGACTACTTCGAGAACAGCGGACTCCCCTTCGTCGTCGGCCTCAACGGCTTCGAAGGACACCAGCCCCACAGCCCCGAAGAAGTCCGCGAAGCACTCCAGCTCGGCCCCGACACCCCGATCATCGCCCTCGACGCCCGCCGTCGCGACAGCGCCAAGAGCGCCCTGATCACCCTCGTCGAACACGCCCTGCTCGCCAGACTCCGCTGACGACCGGAAGGGGCCCGAGGACCGGTCGGTCCACGGGCCCCGGTGCGGGTCCGCCGCGGTCAGCCCTCGGCGGGGTCCACCCCTGCGTGGATCAGGCCGTAGGTGTACGCGTCGTCAAGTGCCAGCCAGGAGGCGGCGATCACGTTGTCGGCGACGCCGACCGTGGACCAGGTGACGGTGCCGTCGGTCGACTCGATCAGGACCCGGGTCTTGGAGCCGGTGCCGTGCTGGCCCTCCAGGATGCGGACCTTGTAGTCGACCAGCTCCAGCTTGGCCAGCTGCGGGTAGATCCGTTCCAGGGCCGCCCGCAGCGCCTTGTCGAGCGCGTCCACCGGGCCGTTGCCCTCGCCGGTGGCGACCCTGCGCTCGCCCTTGGCCCAGATCTTGACGGTGGCCTCGTTGCCGGCGCGGCCCTCCGGCCCCTGCTCGCTGATGGTCCGCCAGGACTCCAGCGAGAAGAACCGCTGCCGGCTGCCCCGCACCTCGTCGCGCAGCAGCAGCTCGAAGGAGGCGTCGGCGGCCTCGTAGGTGTAGCCGATGTTCTCCTGTTCCTTCACCCTGGCCACCACCCGGCCGACCAGGTCGCGGTCGGCGGAGAGGTCGTAGCCGAGCTCCTTGCCCTTGAGCTCGATCGAGGCCCGGCCGGCCATGTCGGAGACCAGCATCCGCATGCTGTTGCCGACGAGTTCCGGGGCGATGTGCTGGTACAGGTCCGGGTCGACCTTGATCGCGGAGGCGTGCAGGCCGGCCTTGTGCGCGAAGGCGGAGAAGCCGACGTACGGCTGGTGGGTCGAGGGGGCCAGGTTGACCACCTCGGCGATGGCGTGCGAGATCCGGGTCATCTCCGCCAGCCGTCCCTCGGGCAGCACCCGCAGGTCGTACTTGATCTCCAGCGCGCCGACCACCGGGAAGAGGTTGGCGTTGCCGACCCGCTCGCCGTAGCCGTTGGCGGTGCACTGGACGTGGGTGGCGCCGGCGTCCACCGCGGCCAGGGTGTTGGCGACGGCGCAGCCGGTGTCGTCCTGGGCGTGGATGCCGAGCCGGGCGCCGGTCCTGGCGAGGACCTCGGCGACGGTGTCGCGGACGCCCGCGGGCAGCATGCCGCCGTTGGTGTCGCACAGCACGACGACGTCGGCGCCGGCCTGGTGGGCGGTGCGGACCACCGCGAGGGCGTACTCGGGGTTGGCCCGGTACCCGTCGAAGAAGTGCTCGCAGTCGATGAACACCCGGCGGCCCTGGGCCCGCAGGTACTCGACGCTGTCGCGGACCATCTCCAGGTTCTCGTCGAGGGTGGTGCGCAGGGCGAGCTCGACGTGCCGGTCGTGCGACTTGGCGACGAGGGTGATCACCGGGGCGCCGGAGTTGACGAGCGCCGCGAGCTGGGGGTCCTCGGCGGCCTTGCCGCCGGCCCGCCGGGTGGCGCCGAACGCGACCAGGCTGGCGTGCTTGAGGTCGAGCTCGGCGGCGGCGCGGGCGAAGAACTCGGTGTCGCGGGGGTTGGCGCCCGGCCAGCCCCCCTCGATGAAGCCGACGCCGAACTCGTCCAGGTGCCGGGCGATCGTCAGCTTGTCCGCCACCGTGAGGTTGATGCCCTCGCGCTGGGCGCCGTCGCGCAGCGTGGTGTCGAAGACGTGGAAGCTGTCGTTGGGGCGGCTGTTGCTGGCCTCGGTCATGGCCCTGGGTTCTCCTTCGATGGAGTTACTGCTGTTGCCGGTGGGGACCCGGCTCCACTGTCCAGCATCCCGCGCGCACCCGGTGTCCCTCGGCCCCTTGTGGGGGCTCCGGCCGGTCCGGGGCAAAACAAAAGACCCCTCGCGGGTGCGAGAGGTCTGCGCGCGGGTCTGGACGCTGGTGGTCGCTCCGCATTCGGGTACTGCGGAGCGGTCACTGCGGACCGGCGCGCCTGCTGCTAATAATCAGCGAGAGCGAGGACACGCTTGCAGTCTGGCACACCGACCGCATCCCGGCCCCGGCGTCTCGCGATGCGAAACGCCTCAGGTCAGCCGGTCGGTCGCCAGCTCGAAACCGAACGGCGCCGGGAGCGGCAGCGGCGTGCCGACCGGCACCGCGGTGGTGGCGGCGTAGTCCCCGCGGGCCGGGTCGCTGTGCAGCACGAGCCGGTTCGCCTGCCGGTCGACCAGCAGGTAGAGCGGGATGCCGGCGGCCGCGCAGCCGAGGCGCTTGGCCTCGCGATCCTTGCCCGGCCGGCTGGAGGTGACCTCCAGGACCATCAGGACACCGTCCGGCTTGGACCAGGACTCCCGGCCGAGCATGGCGTCGGCCGCGGTGAAGGTGCCGTCCGGGATGTAGCGGCCGCTCGGGACGATCAGGCCCTTGCCGCCCGCGAAGTCCACGTCCTCCGGGCACTGCCTGAAGACCTGTCGGACGATCCGACCGATCGCGGTCTCGTGGTCCCCGTCCGGCGGTGGTGTCACGACGATCTCCCCCTCGATGAGCTCGGCCTTGAAACCCTCGGGGGTGTCCAGGGCCAGGAATGCGTCGAGGAGGTCTCCGTCCTGGTCGTTCCAGGCTTCGGCGAAGTCATGCGTCAGCGCGCTCACAGCCCCTCCTTCGGGTCCGCACGGCTCAACGAACGGGGCGCTTCGAGGTTACCGGGAACGGGCGTCCCACCTGGGCGGGACGCCCGTCGGCGGGTCAGACGATCCTGTGCAGCCAGCCGTGGGTGTCGGGTGCCTGGCCGCCCTGGATGGCGAGCAGGG
The DNA here is from genome assembly GCF_044740765.1 of Kitasatospora sp. NPDC088346. Classification (NCBI taxonomy): domain Bacteria; kingdom Bacillati; phylum Actinomycetota; class Actinomycetes; order Kitasatosporales; family Streptomycetaceae; genus Kitasatospora; species Kitasatospora sp. NPDC088346. The sequence continues at coordinate 15,316 of NZ_JBIURH010000090.1, read as the reverse complement.
CCTTGCGCAGCTCCATGGTGACCGGGCCGGGCTCGCCCTTGCCGACCGTCCAGTCCGCGCGGGCGGACTTGACCGAGCCGACCGGGGTGATCACGGCGGCGGTGCCGCAGGCGAAGACCTCGGTGAGGGTGCCGTCGGCGGTGGCCTGCTTCCACTCGTCGGTGGAGATCTTGCGCTCCTCGACGGCGTAGCCGAGGTCGGCGGCCAGCTGCAGCAGCGAGTCGCGGGTGATGCCGGGGAGCAGGGCGCCGGAGAGCTCGGGGGTGACGATCTTCGCGTCCTCGCCCTCGCCGAAGACGAAGTACAGGTTCATGCCGCCCATCTCCTCGATCCACCGGTGCTCGGCGGCGTCGAGCCAGACCACCTGGTCGCAGCCCTTGGCGGCGGCCTGGGCCTGGGCGACCAGGGAGGCGGCGTAGTTGCCGGCGCACTTGGCGGCGCCGGTGCCACCGGGGGCGGCCCGGACGTACTCCTCGGAGAGCCAGACCGAGACCGGCTTGATGCCGCCGGGGAAGTACGCGCCAGCCGGCGAAGCGATGATCATGAAGAGGTAGGAGTTGGCCGGGCGCACGCCCAGGCCGACCTCGGTGGCGAACATGAACGGCCGCAGGTACAGGCTCTGCTCGGCCTGCGAGGGCACCCAGCCCTGCTCCTGCTGGACCAGCAGCTCGACCGCCTCCACGAAGGTCTCGATCGGCAGCTCGGGCATGGCCAGCCGGCGGGCCGAGGCCTGGAAGCGGGCGGCGTTGGCCTCCGGCCGGAAGGTGGCGATCGACCCGTCGGCCTGGCGGTAGGCCTTGAGCCCCTCGAAGATCGACTGGCCGTAGTGCAGCGTCATGTTGGCCGGGTCGATCTCCAGCGGCGCGTACGGCGTCAGCTGGGCGTCGTGCCAGCCCAGGCCCTCCGTCCACCGGACGGTCACCATGTGATCGGTGAAGACCCGGCCGAAGCCGGGGTTGGCCAGCCGGGCCTCGCGCTCCGCGTCGGACAGCGGGTGCGCGGAGGGCTTGAGGTCGAACGTGATGGGCGCCTGGGTGGGCGTACTCATGACTGTCTGTCCTTCACCGTGGGGTTGGTCCGGGCCGCCACCCTCGGTGAATGAACGCACGAAGGCACGGCCCACTGTCGATACTCGCATCCAGAGGGCCGTGCCGAACAGCCAGGCGGCTGTCTCGTCCTGCTCCGGCCCGTCAGCCGGATACTCGGGCGGCGAGCGCGTCGCCGACCTCGGAGGTGGACCGGGCCCCGGAGCGCTCCGCCAGGTCGGCCGAGACCGCGGCCTCGACCCGGGCGGCCTCGGCCGCGTAGCCGAGGTGCTCCAGCAGCATGGCGACCGAGAGCACGGTGGCGGTCGGGTCGGCCTTGCCCTGGCCGGCGATGTCCGGGGCCGAGCCGTGGACCGGCTCGAACATCGACGGGAAGTCGCCCGAGGGGTTGATGTTGCCGCTCGCGGCCAGGCCGATGCCACCGGTGACGGCCGCGGCCAGGTCGGTCAGGATGTCGCCGAACAGGTTGTCGGTGACGATCACGTCGAACCGCTCGGGCTGGGTGACGAAGAAGATCGTCGCCGCGTCGACGTGCAGGTAGTCGGTGGTGACCTCGGGGAAGTCACGGCCGACCTGCTCGAAGAGCCGGGTCCACAGGTGGCCGGCGTGCACCAGCACGTTGTTCTTGTGGACCAGGGTGAGCTTCTTGCGCGGCCGGGCGGCGGCGCGGCGGTACGCGTCCCGGACCACCCGCTCGATGCCGAAGGCGGTGTTCAGGCTGACCTCGGTGGCCACCTCGTGCTCGGTGCCGGTGCGCAGCGAGCCGCCGTTGCCGACGTACGGGCCCTCGGTGCCCTCGCGGACCACCACGAAGTCGATCTCCGGGTCACCGGCGAGCGGGGACGTCACACCGGGGAAGAGCCGGCCCGGGCGGAGGTTGATGTGGTGGTCGAACGCGAACCGCAGCTTGAGCAGCAGGCCCCGCTCCAGCACGCCGGACGGCACGCTGGGGTCGCCGATGGCGCCGAGCAGGATCGCGTCCTGGCCCTTGAGCTCCGCGAGCACGCTGTCCGGGAGGGTCTCGCCGGTGCGGTGGTAGCGGCGGGCGCCGAGGTCGTACTCGGCGGTCTCCAGCTTGACGTCGGCGGGGAGGACGGCGCTGAGCACCTTGAGGCCCTCGGCGACCACTTCCTGGCCGATACCGTCACCGGGGATCACTGCGAGGCGAAGGGTGCGAGACATGTTCGCGACCCTACTCCCGCGTCCCATGGGCTGACATCCCATGTCCGCCATTCGGACATACCCGACAGCTCGGCACCCACGACCGGGCCGGGCCGGGAGCACGCACGGCGGCGGTCCCGGCCCGGCCTCCTCCGGTGCGCGGTTCAGCGCAGCGGTACGACCTCCGCCCGTCGCCCGTCCGGGTTCAGGTGGTGCACCAGGAGCAGCCCGGCGCCCGCCCCGCCCGGCCCGCGGCGGACGTCCAGCAGCGTGCCCGGCTGCGCCGGGGCGGCGATCACCGTCCGCCCGTCGGTCCCGCCGCGGACGTCCAGCGCCGGGTGCAGGACGTCGAACGCCAGGGTGGGCCGCTCGCCGTCCAGGCCGATCGAGGAGAGCGCGTCCGCGGCGTTCGGCACGCCGCCGGTGTCGAAGCCCGTCCACAGCCCGTACCTGATCCGGCCGGTCAGGCCGGGCAGCGCCGCGAGCCGGACCGGCAGCACCAGGGCGTCGCTGTCCAGCAGGTCGGTGTCGGTGTCGCCCCAGTGCGCGTTCAGCGGCTGGACGTCCAGCTCGGCGCCGGTGCGGGCGTCCACCGTGCGGGCGACCAGGACGTCGCTGCCGCGCATCCGGTCGGCCGCGACCACGGCGTCGGTGGTGCCGTCCCCGTCGACGTCCAGCGAGGCCCGGACCCCGTACTGCCCGACCGGCGTCGCCGCCGGGCCCCAGAGCGCCGCCGCCAGGTACAGCGTGCCCTTCTCCAACGGCGCCGCGCCGACCGTCGGGGCGTCGGTGGCGGCGCCGGCGGCCCGGAGGTTGGCGGCCCGCTCGGACGGGCCGCTCACGCAGGGCCCCTCGGCCGGGCAGTCCGGCCAGCGCTCCGCCTCACCGCCCAGCTGGAAGGCACTGACCAGGGCGCCGGCCGCGGAGGGTGCCGCCGTGCCGTTGAGCGCCACCAGGGCCGAACCCGCCCTGGCCGCCCCGGCCTGCAGGCCGGCCGCCAGCTCGGAGGCCGGGCGCGGGGCGGCGAACAGCGGCACCCGCAGCGCCGGCGCGTCCCCGGAGGCCGGTGTCAGCAGCAGCCGGCCGGACAGCTCGCCCCGGTAGCTGCGGGCCCGGCCGCCCTGGACGGTGTCGATGGTCGGGTCCGGCGCGCGGTCCAGCCGGCCGGGCACCCGCAGCGTGACCTTCACCCGGGCCGTACCGCCGGCCGGCACCTGGACCCGCGCCGGGCTCGGCTCGAACGAGGCTCCGGGCAGCTCGGTCGCCGGGAGGTAGCCGGTGGTGTAGGTCAGCGGCACGTCGCCGAGGTTGCGGACCTCGACCTCCCTGGTCAGCTCGGTGCGCCGGGCCACCGCGACCGGTCCGAAGGACAGGCCGACCCCGCCCTCCACCGCTCCCTCCCCCGCGGCGTACGCCACCGCGGGCGTCCGGACCGCCTGGTCCACCCGGACCCGGCCGGCGCCCGTGCGCTCCGGGCCGTAGACCGGACCGCTCCGGTCGTCGCCGAGCCAGGTGTCGCCGGCGGTGTTCATCAGGGCCGCCTTGACCTCGGCGACCGACCAGTGCGGGTGCGCCGCGCGGACCAGCGCCGCCAGCCCGGCGACGTGCGGGGTGGCCATCGAGGTGCCGTCCTCGCGCATGCCGCCGCTGCCGCTGCCGGCCCGGGCCGACCAGATGGTCTCGCCCGGCGCCGCCAGGTCGGGCTTGACCAGGCCCGGCTGCCCGATCCCGCGCGAGGTGAAGGAGGTCAGGGTGTCCACCCGCTGCGGCTGGTCCTGGGCCACCGAGCCGTGCAGCTGGTTGCCGGGGGTGGCCAGCTGGACCCGGACGGCGCCCTCGGCGACGGCCCGGGTGAGCCGCTCGCCGTCGGCCCGGGCCAGGATCGCGACCGGCACCCGGTCGTTCCCGGCCAGCTCGCCCAGGTTGTCGCCGTCCGCGGCGAACAGCGCGCCGAGCGCGCCGGCGTCGGCCGCGTGGTCGGCGCGGACCGCCGACCCGCAGGCCCGGTCCGGGTCCTTGGTGTGCCAGGACAGCAGCGCCACCTTGCCCTTGAGCCGCGCCGCGTCGGCCGCGTCGAAGGCGGTGCAGCCGTCCGCCTGGTCCACCGGCGCCTCCAGGTCGCCGGTGACCTCGGCGGTCGCCCACTGCTGGTACTTGGCGCTCCAGTGCGCCGGGACGAGGCCCGCCAGCGCCGGCGGGGCCAGCACCCGGATGCCGTCGGCGTCGCCGTGCCGGTCGACCGACGCCGCCACCGCGAGCACCCGAGGCGCGATCCCCGGGCTGCCGCCGATGGCGTACACGTCGCCCTCGTTGCCGGCCGCGGCGACCACCACGGTGCCCAGCTCGGCCAGCCGGTCGGCGGCCAGCGCGTCCGCGTCCTCGGGGTTGCCGAAGCTGCTGCCGAGCGAGAGGTTGACCACGTCGAGGCGGTCCGAGAGGTCGCCGTCCCCGTTCGGGTCGGCCGCGACGTCCAGTGCCTGGGCCAGTTGGTCGGTGGAGCCGCTGCAGCCGAACACCCGGATCGCGTACAGCTGCGCCTCGGGGGCGGCGCCGGGGCCGACCTGGAAGCCGGCCGGGTCCAGCCCCGGGCGGTAGGGGCCGCGGTAGGTCTGCCCGGCGGTGGTGACGCCGTACCCGGCCGCCGTACCGGCCACGTGGGTTCCGTGACCGTTGAGCGCGCAGTCCAGCGGGTTGGCGTCCGGGTGCGGCACGGGCTGGGACTTCGGTGCGGACGGGTCCGGGTTGTAGTCGTCGCCGACCAGGTCCTTGCCGCCGGTCACCTTGGCGTTCGGGAACAGGCCGGCCGGCGCCGGGGCGGCGCCGTCGACCGCGGTGAAGGCCTGCGGGGTCCCGGGGCCGCCGAAGTCGGCGTGGGTGTAGTCGATCCCCGAGTCGATGATGCCGATCCGCACGCCGCGGCCGGTGTTCCCCTCGCCGGCCGCGGGGGACCACACCTCGGGCGCCCCGGTGAGCGGGACGGAGTAGGAGTTGGCGCGGGTCTTGAGGGCGATCGGGTGCACCGCCCGGACTCCGGGCAGCGCGCCGAGCCGGGGCAGCGCGGCGGCGGGCGCCCGGACGGCCAGCCCGGACAGGACCGTGCCGGTGCGGTAGAGCACCTGGACCGCCGGGTCGACCCGGCGGACCGAGTCGGCGAGGCCCTGGACGGCCCGCAGCGCCCTGGTCCGCTGCTCGGCCCCGGCCCGGGCGGCGTCCTGGCGCACGGCCTCCGGGCTCCGCCGGGCGCGGCGGGACTCCTCGGCGGCCCGGCGCCAGGCGGGCGCGGCGGGCTCGGTGTCGAGTTCGAGCAGGAATCCGGCCGTGGGGCCGGCGCGGCCGGCCCGTTCGGACGGCTCTGCCGCCGCCGCCCCGGCGGGTGCGACGGCGGTCAGCAGGGCGAGGGTCAGTCCGATCCGGACGATCGGTACCGCCCGGCGAGGGGTGGATGGGGTGCGCACAGGTCCGTCTCCCCCGGCAGGGGTGGACTGATCTGCGTGCCGGTCAGCCGCGGTCCGCGCCGTGCGGAGATGGATCACCCTTCCGGAGGACCCAAATTAGGATCATCGAGTCGGAGTCCGCGAGCAGTGTCCCCCGTTGGGGAACGGCTTGCACTCCTGTGGGTGACGGATCGTCAGTCGTTCGGCGCAACAGGCCTGCCGGGTCAGCCGGCGTGGCCGGTGGCGCCGCCGTTGTCGCGGCGGTCCAGGGCGCGCTGCAGGGCGGCGGCGGCGTGCGGGTGCGGCTCGCTGCGGCGGCGACGGCGCGGGGTGTGGGCGGCGGGTGCGGCGGGGGCGGTGTGGCGGTCGGCGACGGTGGGCATACCGGTCTCCTCGGTTCAGGGCGCACGCGGGGTGCAGTGGGGAGGGTCTGGGTACGCCGGCAGGGGTCGCCTGCCGAACTGCGTACGGGCGCACACGGGCCACACACCCTGGGCTTGGAGGGGTGGCTCACCGTATGGCTCTTTCACGGTACGACGGCTCGGCGCCGCTGTCTGCATGATTAGTTGGATTTCCTAGTATCTGAGACGGGGTTCACCCTCCCGAGGGTTCCCGGGTGCACGAACGGCCCTTCCGCCGACGGGCGGAAGGGCCGTTCCAGGGCACTGCGGGGCGTCTCAGCCGAGGTTCACCGCGCGGGCGAAGCGGGCGCCGATGGCCGCGGCGATCTCGGCCAGGACCTCCTGGGAGACCTCGCTGTCCACGGTGATCGAGGCCAGCGCCTCCGAGCCGTCCCGGGCCACCTGCATGCCGGCGATGTTGATGCCGGCGTCGCCGAGGATCCGGCCGAGGGTGCCGACCACGCCCGGGCGGTCCTCGTACTTGAAGAACGCCATGTGGTCGGTGAGCGCCACGTCGACGTCGAAGGCGTCCACGCCGACGATCTTCTGCTGCTGCTTCGGGCCGGAGAGCGTGCCGGAGATGGCGACCTCGCCGCCGTCCGCCAGGGTGCCGCGCACGGTGATCACGTTGCGGTGCTCGGGGCTCTCACTGGAGGTGGTCAGCCGGACCTCGACACCGCGCTCCTGGGCGAACAGCGGGGCGTTGACGTACGACACCGTCTCGGCCACCACGTCCTCGAACACGCCCTTGAGGGCGGAGAGTTCGAGCACCTTGACGTCGTGCTGGGTGATCTCGCCGCGGACCTCGACGTCGAGCCGGACGGCGACCTCGCCGGCCAGCGCGGTGAAGATCCGGCCGAGCTTCTCGGCCAGCGGCAGACCCGGCTTGACGTCCTCGGCGATCACGCCGCCCTGGACGTTGACCGCGTCCGGCACCAGCTCGCCGGCCAGCGCCAGGCGGACCGAACGGGCCACCGCGATGCCGGCCTTCTCCTGCGCCTCGTCGGTGGAGGCGCCCAGGTGCGGGGTGGCGACCACGTTGTCGAAGCCGAACAGCGGGGAGTCGGTGCACGGCTCCTTGGCGTAGACGTCCAGGCCGGCGCCGGCCACCCGGCCGTCGCGCAGGGCGCTGGCGAGCGCGGCCTCGTCCACGATGCCGCCGCGGGCGGCGTTGACGATCCGCACCGAGGGCTTGACCTTGTGCAGCGCCTCGTCGCCGATCAGGCCGATCGTCTCGGGGGTCTTGGGGAGGTGCACGGTGATGAAGTCCGAGACCTCCAGCAGCTCCTCAAGGGAGAGCAGCTTGACGCCCATCTGGGCCGCGCGGGCGGCCTGGATGTAGGGGTCGTAGGCGACGATCTTCATCCCGAAGGCGGACATCCGCTGGGCCACCAGCACGCCGATGCGGCCGAGGCCGACCACGCCGAGGACCTTCTCGCTCAGCTCGACGCCGGTGTACTTGTTGCGCTTCCACTCGCCCTGCTTGAGCGCGGCGTTGGCCGGCGCGATGTTGCGGGCGACGGAGATCAGCAGGCCGCAGGCGAGCTCGGCCGCGGTGACGATGTTGGAGGTCGGGGCGTTCACGACCATCACGCCGGCCTTGGTGGAGGCCGACACGTCCACGTTGTCGAGGCCCACGCCGGCGCGGGCGACGACCTTGAGCTTCTTGGCGGCGGCCAGCGCCTCCGCGTCCACCTTGGTGGCGCTGCGGATCAGGATGGCGTCGACGTCCGCGATGGCGGTCAGCAGCTCGGTGCGGTCCGCACCGTTGCAGTGCCGGATCTCGAAATCCGGGCCCAGCGCGTCGACGGTGGCGGGGGACAGCTCTTCGGCGATCAGTACTACGGATTTGCTGCTCACGACAGTGTCCTTAACTGTCCGGTTCTCCCCGGCACGTGGGTGGCGTGGCGAACGGGGGGAAGGTGGCATGCCGCGTAGGTAGACGCACGACGCTGTGGGCCTGACGCGCACTCGGAAGTGTATCGACGGGCTGGGTGCCGGGCTGCTCCCGACCGGCGAAATCACCCGGACGGGAGCAGCCTGGTTGTACAAGGCAGTTGGACCGCCCGGAGGGGTTACGCCTCCGAGTCGACCCAGCTCATCAGCTTGCGGAGCTTCTTGCCGGTGGTCTCCAGCAGGTGCTCGGAGTCCGCGTTCTTGTACTCGTTGTACTTGGGCAGGCCCGCCTTGTACTCGGCGATCCAGTTGTTGGCGAAGGTGCCGTCCTGGATCTCCTCGAGGACCTTCTTCATCTCCGCCTTGGTGTCGGCGGTGATGATGCGCGGGCCGGTGACGTAGTCGCCCCACTCGGCGGTCTCGGAGACCGACCAGCGCATCTTCTCCAGGCCGCCCTCGTACATCAGGTCGACGATCAGCTTGAGCTCGTGCAGGCACTCGAAGTAGGCGATCTCCGGCTGGTAGCCGGCCTCGACCAGGGTCTCGAAGCCGGCCTTCACCAGGGCGGCGGTGCCGCCGCAGAGCACGGCCTGCTCACCGAACAGGTCGGTCTCGGTCTCCTCGGTGAAGGTGGTCTTGATGACACCGGCCTTGGTGCCGCCGATGCCCTTGGCGTAGGACAGGGCCAGATCGAACGCCTTGCCGGTGGAGTCCTGCTCGACCGCCACGATGCAGGGGACGCCGCGGCCCTCCTCGTACTGGCGGCGGACCAGGTGACCCGGGCCCTTGGGGGCGACCATGCAGACGTCGACGTTCTCCGGCGGGGTGATGAAGCCGAAGCGGATGTTCAGGCCGTGGCCGAAGAACAGGGCGTCGCCCGCCTTCAGGTTGGGCGCGATCGACTCGGTGTAGACGTCGGCCTGGATCGGGTCCGGCACCAGGATCATGATGACGTCGGCCTCGGCCGCCGCGGTGGACGGGTCGGTCACCCGCAGGCCGGCCTCCTCCGCCTTCGCGCGGGACTTCGAGCCCTCCAGGAGGCCGACCCGGACGTCCACGCCCGAGTCACGCAGCGACAGCGCGTGGGCGTGGCCCTGGCTGCCGTAGCCGATGACCGCGACCTTGCGGCCCTGGATGATGGACAGGTCGGCGTCGTCTTCGTAGAACAGCTCGGCCACGGGGGCACATCTCCTTGCGTGGTGGTGGTGCCGGTGCGTACCTACCGTACGTGGACCCGGCGGTGGGGTGGTGCGCTGCTTCACGGGGTGAGACAGCGGGGGTGCGGCGGCCCGGTCAGGCGCTGCGGTCGAGGGCCCGCAGCGAACGGTCGGTGATCGAACGGGCGCCGCGCCCGATGGCCACCAGGCCGGACTGGACCAGCTCCTTGATGCCGTACGGCTCCAGCATCTTCAGCATCGCCTCCAGCTTGTCCGAGCTTCCGGTGGCCTCGATGGTCACCGCGTCGGGCGAGACGTCGACGGTCTTGGCGCGGAACAGCTGCACGATCTCCACGATCTGCGAGCGGCTGTCGGCGTCGGCCCGGACCTTCACCAGGACCAGCTCGCGCTGGACCGCCTGGCTCTGGTCGAGTTCGACGATCTTTATCACGTTGACCAGCTTGTTCAGCTGCTTGGTGACCTGTTCCAGCGGCAGGTCCTCCACGTTGACCACGATGGTCATCCGGGAGATGTCCGGGTGCTCGGTCGGCCCGACGGCCAGCGAGTCGATGTTGAATCCCCGACGGGAGAACAGCGAGGCGATCCGGGCGAGCACGCCGGGCTTGTTCTCGACCAGGACGGAGAGGGTGTGCTTGGACATGATGGTCATGGTCTCTCTATCGGTGAGGTCGGGCCGTCAGTCGAGGTCGTCGCCGAAGTCCGGGCGCACGTCCCGGGCCGCGAGGATCTCGTCGTTGCTGGTGCCCGCGGCGACCATCGGCCAGACCATGGCGTCCTGGTGCACGATGAAGTCGATGACGACCGGGCGGTCGTTGATCTCCATCGCCTGCTTGATCACGGCGTCCAGGTCCTCCGGGCGCTCGCAGCGCAGGCCGACGCAGCCCATCGCCTCGGAGAGCATCACGAAGTCCGGGATCCGGGTGCCGCGGGCCGGCGGCTGCTTGCCGTCGTGCTCCGGGCCGGCGTGCAGCACGGTGTTGGAGTAGCGCTGGTTGTAGAACAGGGTCTGCCACTGGCGGACCATGCCCAGCGAGCCGTTGTTGATGACGGCGACCTTGATCGGGATGTTGTTCAGCGCACAGGTGACCAGCTCCTGATTGGTCATCTGGAAGCAGCCGTCGCCGTCGATCGCCCAGACCTCGGTGTCCGGCCGGCCCGCCTTGGCGCCCATCGCCGCCGGGACGGCGTAGCCCATGGTGCCCGCGCCGCCGGAGTTCAGCCAGGTGGCCGGCTTCTCGTAGGTGATGAACTGCGAGGCCCACATCTGGTGCTGACCGACGCCGGCCGCGTAGATGGCGTCCGAGCCGACCAGCTGCCCGATCCGCTCGATCACCTGCTGCGGCGACAGCTCGCCCTCGGGGGCCGCCTCGTAGCCGAGCGGGTAGGTCCGCTTCCACTCGTTGAGCTTGACCCACCAGTCCGTGTAGTCGCCCTTGTGCCCGGCGTCGAACTCGGCCTGGACGGCGACGATCAGATCGGCGATCACCTCGCGGGCGTCACCGACGATCGGCACGTCGGCCGGCCGGTTCTTGCCGATCTCGGCCGGGTCGATGTCGGCGTGCACGACCTTGGCGAACGGGGCGAAGCTGTCCAGCTTGCCGGTGACCCGGTCGTCGAAGCGGGCGCCGAGGGTGAACAGCAGGTCCGACTTCTGCAGCGCGGTGACGGCCGGGACCGAGCCGTGCATGCCGGGCATGCCCAGATGCTGCGGGTGGCTGTCGGGGAAGACGCCGAGCGCCATCAGGGTGGTGACCACCGGGGCGCCGGTCAGCTCGGCCAGGATCCGCAGCTCGGCGCTGGCGTTCGCCTTCAGCACGCCGCCGCCGACGTACAGGACCGGCTTGCGGGCGGCGACCAGCATCTTCGCGGCCTCGCGGATCTGCTTGGCGTGCGGCTTGGTGACCGGGCGGTAACCGGGCAGCGAGGTCTCCACCGGCCAGCGGAAAACGGTGGTCGCCTGCAGCGCGTCCTTGGCGATGTCGACCAGGACCGGGCCGGGGCGGCCGGTGCCCGCGATGTGGAAGGCCTCGGCGATCACCCGGGGGATCTCCGCCGGGTCGGTGACCAGGAAGTTGTGCTTGGTGATCGGCATCGTGATGCCGCAGATGTCCGCCTCCTGGAAGGCGTCCGTGCCGATCGCCTTGGAGGCCACCTGGCCGGTGATCGCGACGATCGGCACCGAGTCCATGTAGGCGTCGGCGATCGGGGTGACCAGGTTGGTGGCACCCGGCCCCGAGGTGGCCATGCAGACGCCGACCCGGCCGGTGGCCTGCGCGTAGCCGGTGGCGGCGTGGCCGGCCCCCTGCTCGTGCCGGACCAGGATGTGGCGGACCTTGGTGGAGTCCATCAGCGGGTCGTAGGCGGGGAGGATCGCACCGCCCGGGATGCCGAAGACCGTGTCGGCGCCCACGGCCTCGAGGGAGCGGATGAGCGACTGGGCGCCGGTCATGGTCTCGGTGGTCTGGGGACCCGGAGCGTGGGCTGCCGGGGTGTCCCCGCGGCGGGGGGATGCGGCGTGCTCAGTCATCTGCCTGTCTCTTCTCGGGTTCTGCCGGCCCCGGCAGTTGAGGGTCCTGCCGACCGGGGGCCGATCTCCGGCTCTGCCCCAATCGTCCCGTTTTAGGACGCTCAGGGCCAGGGGTGTCGCGGGGGTGGAACAGGTTCAGTGCAACAAAAAACCCCTCGTGCCCAGGGCATGCGAGGGGTGGCGCGTCGGTCTGTCATGAGGCAGGCACAGGAGCCCGCTCAGCCGACGCGCCCGCCAAGTACGAGAATTCGGGTGCGCATGGCACCGACCTTCCTCCCGCGCGGTGCCGAGTGTCAAGCTGGTGGGACGGACGTCTCGCCATGCGGACCCCCCGACGGACCCCCCACGGCATGGCATTGTGGCAGGTCGAGGGGCCCGTGGTGGTGTGCCGAGCGGCCCGCCACCGGCTCCGGACAGACACCCGGACGGGCGTCCGGTGCCAGGTGCCCGCGGCGCGCGGCGAGCGTCCCGACCGGGCGCGGCAGCGCGTAGACCCGGCGCACCAGGGCGCGGCCCAGCCGGGCCTCGTCCAGCGGCTGGGCGAAGGCCAGTCCCTGGGCCCGCCGGCAGCCCAGCTCCTGGAGGACGGCCACCTGGCGGGCCTGGTCGGCCCCCTCGGCGGCGGTGACCATGCCCAGGTCCCGGCCGAGCCGCAGGGCGTTGCCCGCCAGCGCCCGGGTGAGCGCCGAGTCGGCCAGGTCCTGGACCAGGCTGCGGTCCAGCTTCAGCACGTCGAACGGCAGCCGGGCCAGCGTCCCGAGCGAGCCGCCGCCGGCCCCGAACCCGGCCACCGCGGTGGCCACGCCCAGCCGCCGCAGCGCGGCCAGCCGGCGTCCGAGCTCGTCGGCACCCTCGTCCGGGCCCGGGCGGGCCAGCTCCAGCATCAGCTGCCCGGGCGGCAGACCGCTCTCGCGCAGGGCGGCCGCGACCGTCTCGTACATCCCCGGGGCGCACAGGCGCTCGCCGGTCAGCCGGACCGAGACCGGGACGTCGGGCGCGCCCGGATCGGCTCTTCGCCGGGCGGCGGCCCGGACGGCCTCCTGGAGCATCCAGCGCGCGAACCTGGTCGCGGCGTCGCCCTGCTCGGCGGTGCGCAGGAACTCGGCCGGGGTGAGCAGCAGGCCCTGGGCCGAACGCCACCGCGCCTGTGCCTCGACCACCGCGACCTGCCCGGTGGAGAGGTCGACCACGGGCTGGTGCAGCAGGGTGAAGCCGCCCTCGCGCACGGCCAGGCGCAGCCGCTCCTCCAGCTCGGTGCGGCGCTCCAGCTCGGCCCGTATGGCCGGGGTGTAGAGCACCACCCGCCCCTTGCCCTCGGACTTCGCCCGGTACATCGCCAGGTCGGCGTTGCGCAGCAGCTCGTCGGTGCCGGCCTTGGGGTCGGCGCCGGGGGCCTGGTCGCGCGGGGCGAAGGCGATGCCGATGCTCGCGGCCACCCCCAGCTCGGCGCCGCCGATCCAGTACGGCTCGGAGAGGGCGGAGCGCAGCCGCTCGGCCAGCTCCTGCACCTGGACGGGGGCGAGGTGCCCGCAGACCAGGGCGGCGAACTCGTCCCCGCCGAACCGGGCGACGGTGTCGCCGGAGCGGACGGCGCCCTGGAGCCGGCGCGCCGCCTGCACCAGCAGTTCGTCGCCGACCTGGTGCCCGGCGGTGTCGTTGACCGCCTTGAAGCCGTCCAGGTCGAGGAAGAGCACGGCGACCGTGCCGCCCTCGGCCGCCCGGTGCTCGCGGGCGGCCGGGGAGTCGCCCGGGGCGAGCGCGGCCCGCACCCGCTGGGCGAAGAGCGCCCGGTTGGGCAGGTCGGTGAGCGGGTCGTGGAAGGCGTGGTGCTGGAGCTGGGCCTGCAGCCGGACCCGCTCGGAGACGTCCCGGCTGTTGAGGATCAGTCCGTCGCGGTAGCGGTTGACGGTCGACTCCAGGTGCAGCCACTCGCCGCTGCCGGAGCGGATCCGGCACTCGACCCGGGCGGAGGGCTCGCCGGCGCCCTCGCGGCGGGACGGCACGCGGCCGCGGGCCAGGATCCGGCCGGCCTCGGAGAGCACCCGGTCGACGTCGTCGGGGTGCACCAGGTTGAGCAGGTTCCCGCCGACCAGCTCCTCCGGGTCCCGACCGTAGACCCGCAGCGCGGCGGGGCTGACGTAGGAGAGCACCCCGCTCGCCGCGGCGATCATGATGACATCGCTGGAGCCCTGCACCAGCGAGCGGAAGTGGGCCTCCTTCTGGGCCAGTTCCTGCGCCAGCGAGAGGTTGTCCAGCAGCATCACCCCCTGCCGGACGATCAGGGCCAGGCCGACGGTGCAGGCCGCGGCGAGCACCGCGCGGTCGACGAAGTGGCCGACGACGGCGTTGTAGAGGATCCCCACGGTGCACACGGCGGCCGCCGCGTACGGGGTCAGCGCGCTGAAGGTGCTGGCCACCCGGCGGCGCGGGAGGCCGCCCGCCGAGGGGTGCTCCCGGCTGGCCTGGCCGGCCGGCTGGGACCAGGGCGCGCGGGCCAGCAGGACGCTGCCGGCGAACCAGCCCGCGTCCAGGAGCTCGCCGGACCGGTAGGTGCTGCGCAGCTCGGGCGAGGTGAACAGGGCGTCGCAGATGACCGTGACGGCGAGGGCCACCATCGCGGTGTGCACCGCGGCCCGGTTGCCGTCCCGGCTGCGGAAGCGCAGCCCGACCACCAGGCTGACCAGCAGGATGTCCAGCACCGGGTAGCCGAGGCCGAGCGCGAGCTTGAGCGGGTCCCCGGCCTCGCCGCTGGCGACCCGGCCGAGCGCCAGGCTCCAGCTGAGGGTGAACAGCGAGCCGCCGACCAGCCAGGCGTCCAGCAGCAGGCAGAGCCAGCCGGCCGGGGTGCGCGGGCGCTGGGCCAGCACCAGCAGGCCGGTGATGGCGAGCGGGGCGAACAGGAGGAAGGCGTAGTCGGCGAGGGAGTCGGCCGGCACCGGGGTGCGAAGCACCACCTCGTACCAGCCCCAGGTGCCGTTGCCGAAGGCGACCATGGCGGAGGAGAGCCCGAACAGCAGCCAGGCCGGGCGGGCCGGGCCGGCGACGGCGCAGCCGTGCGCGAGGCAGGAGAGCGCGGCGGCCAGGGCGGCGCCGGCGAGGCCGAAGTCACCCATGAACAGGGCGACCGAGGGCGAGCCCCAGCCGAACGAGGCGCCGACCGTGTAGCCGAGGCAGAGCAGCACCAGCAGTGCGCCGGACAGGCCGGTGGTGCGGGTCCGCAGGACCAGTGAGCGGCGGAGCCGGGCGAAGCGGCGGCCGGGCCGGGCGGTGGCGCGTGCGGTGGGCCGGGAGGAGGGCAACATCGCATCGGTGGAGTTCAATCGACGTCTCCCCCTCCGACCCCAGGACCGTGTCGGCCCGGGCCTCGGCTGTGCGGTGCTCCGCGGTGCCGTACCGGTGTTCCCGATCCGGACCCTACACCACTTTCGTCACTCAACGACACGCCCACTCAACTTAGAGTAATGACGCGCGGGGGCGACGTGGTGGGGGACGGTCCGAGGTCGCCCGATCGGCAGGGGCGCACGCCCCCCAGGGCGCGCGCGGCAAGGTGCGCGCCCTGGTCGGTCGGGGGGGGGGCCCCCCCCCCCCCGCCCCCGGGGGGGGCGCCCCCCCCCCCCCCCCGCCGGCGCCCCCCCCCCCGCGGGGGCGGGCGGGGGCCCCGGGCCCGGGGGGT
>NZ_JBIURH010000089.1:0-18959 GCF_044740765.1 Kitasatospora sp. NPDC088346 | reverse complement strand
TCCCCGGCCCATTCCCCCATTGCCACAAGAAGCAGTCTGGCCCCGCCGCTCACGCGGCGGGGCCAGAACCCAAGATCTTCACGAGCCTTCTAGGTGTTCTGTCCTGTGAGGTTGGGGACGCGGCTGGCGGGTGGTTTGCCTGCGGGTGTGGTGTGTCCGCGGTGGTGATCGTAGGTGTGGAGCCAGGCGGGGTAGGCGTCGCGTCGGGAGGGCGGCGGGTGTCCTGGACCGCTGTCGCCGGGATTGGGGCCGGGCACGGTCAACTGGTCCTGATCGGCTCCGTCGTTCGCCTCCCGGGCGGCCTCGCCGAGGGACCGCGGACACCGGCCGTGGACCGGGCCCGACACCGACGGAGTTTCATCGGCGAGTGGCCTTCAGTCGGTCATGTAGTGGCATATTGCCCGAGTAGCCTCGCCCGCTGGATACGCGCCAAGGACACGGTGGGGGAAGCGGTCTACGTCCGGCTGCTCGGAGCGCTCTCGGCGGATGGTGCGGACGGGGAACGGCGGCGCGGACCGGAGAGATGGCGAGGCCTGCTCGCCTTCCCGCTGCCGCACCTCGGCCGAGCTGCCGCATCGGCCGTCGAGCTGAACGCCAACACCCTTACCATGCCGCGGAGTTCCGGCCCCCGGCTGCGACCCTGCTCGGCGAGGAACACACCGAACGGCACGCCTGCGCCTCGCCACCGCCGCGGACGCCGTTGTCGACGCGACGGTACGTCAGGGCGTCGTCAGCACCACGGGATCGACGGGCTGTGTGGACGAGGATCCACGTCCAGCACGTTCTCGCCGCAGCCGGAACCAACATCGTCCGCCTCAGCCAGCACCGCAACGACGGCTGATCAACCGACCCCCAACGAGGCCAGACCACCCGCTTCCAGCACCTGTGCCAACAACTGAGCGACTGAGCGACGGGTATCGAACCCGTCGCTCATGAAGATCACCAACAGCATCCCGGAAGTGTGCGGCAGCAGGCATCCTCCCGGGGGGTACTCATCTGCAGCTGGCCGAGGCCTCTGCTTCCAGCAGGGCACTGGTGCGGGGGCCGTAGCTGCCCAGCGGGCCGTCGTTCACCTTCCGTGCGGTCTGATACCGGACGAGTACGTTCCTGGCCGTCTTGTCGAAGGCGTCTCCACCGGGGACGCTCCCGCAGTAGATCCGATTCAGGAGTTCCCTCATTCGCGCGACCTCGGGGCCGTGCATTCCGAGTTGGATGACGGCCGGCGGGGCAGTCGTGCTCGGTACGGGTGCCGTGTGGCTGCTGGACGGTGCGGCAGGGGTGGGGACCGGCTTCGGTGTCGGAGCGGAGCTCGTGGCGGGGGCTGGTGTCTGACTCGCGCCGCCTCCGGGAGGTCGACTCGGTACCGGGGTGGGCTGTTTCCGGGTTGCGGAGGAGGACACCGGGGGAACCGTCGTCGAGGCCCGAGGCGTGGGCGGAGCGGATTCCGAGGCCGGAGGCTCCGGCGCAGTGGCCTCGGCCGGCGGGGCCGGCAGCGACTGTTCCCGTCCGTCTCCCGGTGCCGAGGTGAGGGCGAAGGCGAGGGCGGTTCCCAGAAAGGCCAGGCCCGCGCCTGCCGACAGGACACCGCCTCGTGATCTTCGCCGTCTCGGGGCCCGATGTCGGCCGGGGGCGGCATGGACCGGGGCCGGCCGGATGGTGAATTCTCCGAGGTCCGCGCCGGTTGAACCGTCCTGCGTCGCCGGGCGACGCCTCGCGGCATCTCGTCGCGGTTCCCGCTCGGCAGGTGGGGACTGGTCCATCGAGGGAGGGCACCTAGTCGGGTCGGGGACAACCGTCGTTCGAAGGTACGGGCGCACCAGCGACGGTTGGTGGTCCCGCCCATCCGAGTGGACCGCCTCGCCGCCGCCCAGGTCGCAGTGGCAGACCGTGGATCCCCGCAGGGCGCCGCATCCGAGGCAGGGCCGACTCTGCATGTCATGGACCTCATTCGCTGGGCGTGGGCGCTGCCACGGAGAGGGCCCTCACACTCGGCTGCTCCGCGGACAGTGTCCGTCGGCCGACGGAGGGCTGCTGCCGCGACGGGACGGAGGCAAGGACGACGAAGACGGCTGGGGCGGGACCGGTCTGATGGTGTGCGCGATTCCCCGGCAAGACGCGATGGCTGCTCTGCTCTGTAGAGGCCGGGGAGCGTCGCGACTGCCTGCCTGGGCGGTAGTGCCCGGCTCTCCGCTGTGACGGAGAACGGCATGGCGCCACGGTGATCGTACTCAGGGTCGTGGTGGCGGGGCAAGGGACGGGCGGCCCCACCGGGCCGGAGCAGCCGCCTGGCCGGACCGCAGCGGGGCCCGCCGGGGGCCACGCCGCCGCAATGGTGGCCGCCCGAGCGGACCTTGGCTGCCCGGGGCGGGGTACCGGGGCGGCGCGTCAGGGCTGGCTGGGCCCGGACGAGGCGGTGTCGGCAGGGTTCGGGGACACGGTGGGGGACGGCGTGGGCGTCGCGACGGCAGTCGGAGTCCGGCCGGTCGCTGACGGCGCGGACGGGGAAGGCGTCCCTGGTGCGGGCCGGGGACCGCGGGTCGAAAGGGTGGAGCCGGGCCGTTGGGCCGGTGCCGACGGGGCCGGGGGCGGCGCCGTCGTGGAAGTGGAGGCGGCCGATGACGGTGTGTTCGAGGCGTCCGGGGCTGCGCCGTGGCGCGGTCCGGCGGAGGTGCCGGGTGACGGAGTGCCCCGCGCGCTGCTCGTGACGTCGGCGGGCGGAGAGGGCGGTTCGGCGGGGGGTGACTCGCGTAGCGCAGGAGCGTCCGGGGACGTCGAGGTCGAGGGCAGATCGTAGGCAGGAGCGTCGGGCAGGTTGGCGAGCGTGGTGGCGGCGACGGCGGCAGCGGCCGCCCAGAGTGCGGCCCGCCAAGGCCTTCCCCTCCTCGAAGGCGGGTCCACCTGCGTGCGACGGCCGTTCCTCACCGGTCCGGCGGGTCCGGCGGGTCCGCCCACGGTCCCCGCAGGTGGCCGGTCGCCACCGCCGTCCGGGCCGGGAACCTCGGGCCGGCCTTCGGCAGTGAGCACCAGAGGACGGCGGTCGCCGGAAGGTACGGCGGCGCCGTCGAGAGCCGGCCGGCTCGGGGCGAGCGAACACGTCCCGCAGACCGGGCCCCGGACCGAGGGGCTCGGCTGCCCCGCGCCCTTCGGCCGATCGCTGTCGTCCAGGAGCGCTGCCAGACGGGGACAGGTGCGATCAGCTGCGCGCGCAACGCGGGCGAACAGATACTCATCGAGCCGGCCCAGCCTCACCTCGCTCGACAGCACGGCCTTCGTCGGGCAGCCCGGACTCGTCGAGGGCCGCGCGTTCTCCTCCGCCTCCGTCACCGCGCGCAGGGTGGCGCTTCGACACGGTTCGGGCGCGGCCAGCAGGGCTCGAAGGCGCGCAACGTCGTTGCTCATGACCACGGCCGAAGGCTCGACCGGCTGTCGGTCGTGCTGGCGGCTCGGTTCCGCCTTCGGACCGGACGGGCGGCCGGCGCCAGCGGTCTGCCGTGCGGCTGCGCGCCGTTGCGCACCGACGAGGAAGAGTGCCCAGAGGTTGCTCGGGCGACCGGTGGAGCCGACGGCCAGCCAGATGTCCCGGAATGCCTGCGCGGAGCGGTCCCCGGTGGGATTGGGATGTGTCGAGCACCGCAGCGCGAAGGCCAGTGCCGCCGCCTGGTAGCGGCTGCGGTGCTCGTGGTCCTCCCACGGGGGCAGGTTCTCCTGGACGGCTTCGCTCGGGACGAGTTCGGCCCTCGTGACGGCGGACGTGAGGTCGGGTCCTGGCACTGCTCTCCTCCGGGGTGAGGTCCGGCAACGCCGGAGGTCGACCGTCAGCTGTTCGTGTGGGATCGCTGATCGGGTGTCCCGCCGGGTGCGTGTTGGACGGTTGGTGTGTGCTGAGAGCCGCGCCCGGGGACTGCGTCTCGCTGTGTTGCCTACTCGTGACTTCGGCTCTGCCCGGGTCCGGCTGACCCCGGGGCGTCCGGCCGGCGGAGGCCGCCGCCCATGTCCCGCAGCGGCGGGCTCGAAGTCCTTTCCTGGCGCCGACCACCCAGGAGTTCGCACCGGCAATCGGGGCTCCTGATTCGGAATGCGCGCCCAGGGGGAAGGCGCTCCGGGTGGACGGCTGGCTGGCCCTCCTCACCGGCGACACCGCAGGGGGTGAGCTGCGCGCCGTCCAGTGCGATGACCTCGCCCTGGCTCTGGACCATTCGGCCGGCCGCGCGGACGCCGACCAACTGGCCGGTCTCGCCGCACTCGTCCACGATGACTTCGAGCTGGCGACCGCCCTCCTGCAGAGGGCGCTGGAGCGCTACCGCACCCTCGGCCTCGCGGGCGAGGTCTGGAGCACCCTCCACCTCCTCAGCCTCGCCTCCTGCTTCCCGGGAGACGGACGAGCCCAGTCCCTGATCTCCGAGGGTCTCGCACTGTCCGAGGCCAACGGGGTGGCCCCGCTGCGGCTTCACGCCCTGGGGGTCCTCGCCCTGCGGTACTGGATGGAGCAGGACGACAGACAGGCCGTCGGAGTGCTGCGCGAGTGCCTCCGCAGCCTCCGGTCGGGCGGAGATCAGGTGCTGGTGGGGCAGTGCCTCGAAGTGCTGGCGTGGGCGAGGGCGCGAGCAGGCCGGCACGAGGAGGCCGCGAAACACCTGGGCGCCGCACAGCGCCTGCGACGGGAGTTCGGTTCGCCTTTCGCAAGCCTCGGCCGGACGACCGTTCACCACGCGGCGTGCGAGGATCTCCTGCGAAGCGCTCTGGGAGACTCCGCCTACGAAGCTCACGTCCGGACCGGGGCCGCGTCGACGCCGGAACAGGCCGTCGCGCTGGCGCTCCCCCGCTCACCGGCCCACGCGAACACACCGTCCCAAGCCCCGCCGCCCGCGCTCACCCGGCGCGAGCCGGAGATCGCCCTGCTGCTGCGGCAGGGGCTCTCCGACAAGCAGATCGCGGCACGCCTGGTGATCTCACCGCGCACAGCCCGGGGCCATGTGCAGCGGATCCTACGCAGGCTGGGCTTCACCCGCCGCACCCAGGTGGCGACCTGGATCCAGGACCGAAGCCGTCCGAGCTGACATGCCCCCCGCTCGGCACCCCCTCGTGACGACTCGGAAGCACCACCGGGAGCGGCCGACGACCGCGCACGCCCCGACCGACCGCGGATCGTCATCCTGCGGCCGGGCGGCCGCCCCGCCCCTTGGGCTCCTCCGGCGGGGTGCCGGAAGGGCGGGGCGGCCGCCCGGTGGCCTGCTGGCGCGCAGGTCCGTCGCGTCAGCCGGACGCGGCCACCCGGACAGGCGGGACCTCACGCAGGCGGGTCAGCCGGATCGGTTCCTCCAACAGTTCCCCGAACCGGGCCGCGAACGCCTGGAAGTGCGGCGTCGCCATGTGGAAGTCGAGTGCCTCCTGGTCGGCCCAGGTCTCACGCACGTAGAACGTGCCGGGCTGCTCCTGAAGTTCGAACAGCGTGTAGTCGAAACACCCCGGCTCGGCCCGGGACGGTTCGATCAGCTCAACCAAGGCGTTCTGCAGCGCCTCACGCTGTGACGGCCTTGCCGTCACCCTCGCAAGGGCGATGAGGGGGTGGGAAAGGGGTGCACGGGACACGTGTATCTCCTTGACGAGGGCTCAGCACGACCGGCCCGGCAAGTCGGCGGTCCTGCCGAGGTGCCGGAACTCCCCGCGGGCCGCGTGTCATCGATGACTTCGGCTCGATCGGGGAATGGCAGAGGGCCGGAATCGGGTCGGACGGCCGGTGCCGACGGGGGCACGGGCTCCGACGAATCGGACGTCGTCCAGGGCGTCGCCGACCGGCGGCAGAGCCGACGGCCCGTAGGCGATCGTCCATGTGGAGGACTCTACGGGGCCTCCGCCGGTTACCTGCAAGGACTGCTACTTCCCGATGGGTACCACGGAGATCCGGCACAGGATCCGGTCCGCGGTCGCCGCCCCGAGCCTCAGCCGGTCGGGGCTCGGTGTCCGCACGCCCGGTCGGTTCCGCCACGACGGGTGACCGGCCGGGCACCGGCGGCAAGGCGGCATCCGTCACCCCGGGGCCCGGGTCCGGGCCGTCCTGCGCGTGTGGTCGAGCCGGCGGCGGCGGCGGACCCCGCCGTACCGCGTCCTGCGCTCCTCGGGGGCCGCTGGTGGTCGCCGCTCCGGTCGGCCCGGCGGGAACCGGAACCCCGTCGCTCCCGGACAACAGCATGAATATAATGCACCTCAAGGGAGGCTACTTCCCCGTAGGAAGTCCAGTGAGGAGCGGTCCAATGGTGACGGAATGCGCGACCGGCCGACACGACGACCACGACGTCTACGCAGCCCAGTGCCCCTGCCGAGCCATGCTCGACCTGCTGGCCAACAAGTGGTCCGCCCTGGCCATCGGGGCCCTCGAAGACGGCCCGCGGCGCTTCGGGGAACTCCAACGATGCCTCCAGGGCGTCAGTCCCAAGGTGCTGACCCAGACCCTGCGCCGCCTGGAGGACGCCGCCCTGCTGACCCGCACCGTCTACCCCGCGGTGCCACTGCACGTGGAGTACGCCCTCACCGCACTCGGCCACAGCGCAGCCGTCCCGCTGAGCCTGCTGCGCACCTGGGTCGAGGACAACATCGACAGCGCCGCCGCCGACCCGTGCCACCGCCAGGACGCCTGATGGGAGCCGCCGGGTTGTAGAAGACTCGGTGCCGCAGCCGCCAGGCGGGGCCGGTGCGGTCACCTGCCGGACTCGGCCCGACGGCGGCGGGCGCCGCCGTCGGGGGAGAGCGTGCGCCGAGGTCAGAAACCGGTGAGGGTGGTCTTGCCGATGCTGGTGCCGCTTTCCTGGACACGGTGGGCTTCGCGGAGGTTGGCGGCGTTGACGGGCCCGAGGTCCTGCGTGGCTGTGGTGGTGACGATGCCGGCGTCCGTCAGCCGGGCGATCTGGGTGAGGATGTGGTGCTGCATCACCTGGTCGGGAGTCTGGAACATCGAGCGGGTGTACATGAACTCCCAATGGAACGAGATGCTCTTGGCCTTGAGCACGCCGATGGGCAGAGAACCGAAGTCGTCGATCGCCACGATGCGTCCGAACGGGTTGAGAGCCTCGGCGTACGCTTCGAGGTTGCGGTCGGTGCCGGTGGTGCTGAAGACGTAGTCCAGGCCGCCGGGCGCCACCTCGGCGAGCTGGGGGCCGAGCGGCCTGGTGTGGTCGACGATGTGCCGGGCTCCCATCCGGCGAGCGAACTCGGCCGACTGAGGGCGGGAGGCGGTGCCCACCACGGTCAGACTGGTCAGTGCACGCGCCAACTGGGCGACGATGGAGCCGACACCGCCGGCGGCGGCCGTGACCAGCAGGGTGCCGGTCTGCTCCAGGGCGCCGCTGCGCAGGCCCAGGCGTTCGAAGAGGCCTTCCCAGGCGGTGAGCGCGGTCAGCGGCAGTGCCGCGGCTTCGGTGAAGGTGAGTGTCGCGGGCTTCCGGGCGGCCAGACGCTCGTCCACCGCGTGGTAACGGGAGTTGGCTCCAGGCCGGTCCAGAGCCCCGGCGTAGTAGACCTCGTCACCCACCGCGAACAGCTCGACCTCCGTGCCGACTGCGACGACGGTGCCGGCTGCGTCCCAGCCCAGCACCTTGGGCTCTCCTGCCGGGTCGACGTTCTGACGGATCTTGTAGTCCACCGGATTGAGTGCGATGGCCTCGATGCGGACCAGGAGATCGCGTGGACCGGGGGCCGGGACGGGCAACTCGATGTCGATCAGGCTCTCGTCGTGGTCGATCGGCAGGCTTTCGCGGTAGGCGACGGCCCGCATCGTCGTCGGGATCCGGCTCATGGGGGTCTCCTTGGGGTGACGTGGTCGGGAGTTGAGGGTGTGGCGCGGTTACGGCAGCAGGCCGGGGTGGGTGGCGAGGTAGCGGTCGGCCGCCTGGAGGGGGGTGAGGCCGTCGGCGTTGATGAGGGTGTCGAGTTCCTCGATGCCGTCGTTGCCGAGGTACAGGGTGTCCATCCGCGCGACGGCCTCGGGGTGGATGCGCCGGAGCGCGTCCCTGCGGACGACCGGGCTGGCCGTGTCCACGGTGCCCAGCAGGCCCCTGGGCTCAGTCAGCGGACGCAGGCCGTGGCTGCGGTTGAGGTACTGGGGACGCCACAGCGGGATGACGAACCACTCCTGCCGGGCGATGCCGCGTTCGACGCGAGCGGTGAAACCGGCCTCCGTGCCGGGAACGAAGCGGTAGCCGGCCCGGTCCAGCCCGTACCCGCCGATCACGGCGGCGGAGAAACGGCTGATCCCCGCACCGGGGTTGATGCCGTCGACCGTACGCGTCATCCGTGCGGCCACCTCGGGCCGGGCGAGGTCGGCCACCTTGGAGACCATCACGGGAACGTACGGGGGCACGGCCCAGAGGCAGTACGGCCTGTAGTAGGGCGCCAGGATGCGGACCTGGTCGCGGTAGGCGGACAGGTACGTGTCGTGGCTGGACGGCAGCCAGGCACAGACCAGCACGTCGATCCCGCCGCCTGCCTGACGGCGGAACAGCTCCTCGTGCGGGGCCTCGACGACCGTCACCTGGTGGCCGTACGCCTCCAGGACCCGCTGCGTAACGGCCGCCGCGGCGCGGTGGAAGGACAGGGCGATGGTGCCCAGGGTGATGGGAACGGGCGAGTTCACGGGGAAGGGCTCCTTGCCTGTGGGACGGCCGGTGTACTGAGCGGCCGTTCAGGCCGGCGCTGTGGTCGGTGCGTCCGAGACCGCCGGCAGCGGCAGGGACATCGGCCTCCCGGGCGGTACGGGGATGGCGAGGCCGACGGCCCCGGCCTCGGCGGCGATGGACGTGGCCTGCCTGGGCCGTGGCGATGAAGAAGGGGCAGAACTGCAAGCCATGAGCGGTCCGCTTCGCTGACGTGGGTGTCGGGCCGGCCCGTCGCTTCCGGGCCTTCACGAAAGATAGGCAACAGGTAGTGGTTACCCGCAAGCGCCACTACTACCCGATGGGTACTACTGCCCGCGCCGCTAGGTACGGGGCCGTGCGGGTTCAGGCGCAACGTCCGGATGGCACGTGGAGGTGGTCGTCGAGGCCCCCGGTGCCGGTCGGCGCGGGCTTCTTCGAGCCGTCCGCGTTGGAGCCTGCGTTCGGCGAGGAGCGCGCGGCAGCGGTGACGACGGACGGCTGGGCCACGGCCAGGGAGTCGAAGCGGCACCACCACAACGGCCTCCGGAGTTCCGGATACAGGTATCCATCAGGTAATTGCGGCCCTTGCGGGTGACTGTACGTCAGCGGATACGGTCGACTGGATCAGCAGGGACGAAACCGGGCGCTTCTCGCGGTCTTCTGCACGAGGGCCGACGATGTCCACGAGGTGGATGGCGTGGTGGGTCGGGAATGCGTCGGTGGTCCGGAGGTTCCGGGGGCGGCCAGGACTGGACCCGCGCCGGCGGTGGTCCCGCTTCCACGTTCGTCACCGCCAGACGGGAACACCATGCACAGGGCAGGGCGATGAAGGACACGACAGCAGACTTCGAGGAGTTCGTCGCCGTCCGCAGCCCCCGGCTGCTGAGGGCTGCGTGGCTGCTGACAGGCGACCCCCACCTCGCCGAGGACCTGTTGCAGATGACACTGGCCCAGGTCTGGCCGAAGTGGGACCGGATCGCCGGCGGCAGAGAGGCGTACGTCCGCAGAGCCCTTGTCAACTGTCACGGCTCGTCGATGCGCAGACGCTGGCACCGAGAGGTCCCGTACGGCGATCTGCCGGACCGGCCGGACCAGCACGATGTCTTCGACGAGGTCCTCACCAGCGCCACGGTGTCCCGCGCGGTTCGGGCGCTGGCACCCCGCCGGCGGGCGGTGGTGGAACTGCGCTACTACGAGGACCTGAGCGTCGGGGAGACCGCGGCCACCCTCGGCTGCTCCAAGGGCACCGTCAAGAGCCAGACCTTCAAGGCCCTGTACTCGCTGCGCGGTCTGCTTCCGGAGCACGACCCGGCCACCGCCGCGGGGCGTGACGACTGAGCGGACCCGGAGCGGGAGCCAAGGATCCTGCCGCGCCGCCCGGCCGATCGGGCCGTGTCCGAGGCGGGGCTCCGGCGGCCGGTGGCGACGCCGGGCCCGGGTGTCGCCTCAGCGCCCTGGTCACGGCGCTGCTCGATCCGCCGGCCGGCCCTCGAACCCCGCATGCCACCACCCCGGCACGAGGCCGCGGCAACGCCCGACACGTCCACGGAAGGGCCCTGGCGGCCGGCGCCGGTGCGTCGGTGCGGGCGGGGGCGATGACCTCCTCGGCCTCGGGGCGGGCGGTGGTGACACGTCGGCCCGCGCAGCAGGCGCGCCCGGGATCGCCGGGAACGGCGTCGGACCTCGCAGGGCCCCACCGCCGGGCCGCAACGGGCTCCGGCCGCGGTACGGCCCGCAGGGGAACCGGGCGCGACGGCGCACCGGACGGCCCGGCATGGCGTCGAGTGGAACGCACGGGCCTCAGCAGTCCGGATTCGCGGCCCTCCGCTCAAGTGCCGCCCGGGTCTGCGGGCCGTACAGGGTCTGCGTGCGCTCCTCCCCCCGGATGTTGAAATCGCGTTGGAAGCTCATCAGAACCGCCGCGGTGGCCTCGTCGAAACGGCCCTGGGTGAACGACACGCCGATACGGTTGCAGGCGGCCCTGAGCAGCAGACGCTGCAACGCCAGCACGTCGTCCCCCTGGTCCCCACGACGCAGGACTCCGGGGGGAGAGGGGGTGGGCGAGGGAGGCGGAGGCGGCACGACGACGGTCGGCGAGGACCGGGTGCTGACGGTCGGTGAGACCGGGGCCGTGGAAGCCGGCGTGCTGGGGCCGGACCGGATCGGGTTCGCGGAAGGGGACCCGCGGTCCGCCGGACCGGTCGGCGACGGCAGCACAGAGGCGGCCGGAGGAGTCGGAGAGCCACCGGGGGACGCCGGTCCGGTGAACGGCCTCGGCACCGGCGGCGCGCTGCCGGCCGCGTCGGTCGGAGATTTCGCCGGTGCCAGCGCCAGACCGACAGCGAGCGCCGCTGCCCCCAGCCCGGCCGCGCCGACGGCTGCTCTCCGGTGTGTCCGGGAGAGGCTCACGGACTTCTCGCGACGGTGCCGCCGGCTTCCGCTCCCGGCTGGGGAAGCGCGCGGAACGTCATGGTCCACGATCGTCGGCCGCGGGGCGCCGTCCACCGCTGCCGGAGCCGGTCGCTGCCGAGCGCCGGGGCCCGCATCGGGGACCGCGGCGGGGGAGGAGAGCCGGAGCAAGGTCCCCTCCCGCAGGGCCTCGGTGTCCCACCGGTGGATGGCGCGCAGATCGGCCAGCGCGCGGGCGCAGGTGCCGCAGCCGGACAGATGGCCCGTCAGCTCCGGGCACGGCGTGTCGCCGTCGAGGCCGTCGACCAGGCGGGCCGCCAGATGCCGGCACCGGCGGTACGGCACCCCGACGGTGTGGGCCCGCAGATAGGCGTTGAGGAGTTCCTGCTGCGTTCGGCGTTCCGGTACTCGAAGCGCCTGCCGCGCCGGCGGGGTCCCGGGCGCCGCAGCCAGGCTGAGCCACACCTCGACAGCCGCCGGCCCGGGCAGCCTGTGGAGCGCGTGAAGGAGGGGACAGTCCTCCTCGGCCGCGGCGATCACCGAGGCGAAACTCTCCTGTGCTCCCTTCCGCCGATGCAGCCAGCCGAGGAAGTCGGCCGACAGGTCGCCGGTCCGCCGGTCATCGGCCCGTTCGGCGGCCAGGCGCCGCAGCTCGCCCAGAAGGCACAGGACCCAGCTCACGCCCGGCGCGTTGCCGCGCTGGAAGACGTCGAGCGTCCGGTTGAGGGCCTCGACGAGCAGCACCTCGGCACACTGCTCGTCCCTGCACAGGGCGCGGGCGTAGGCGAGCAGTGCGCCGCCGTGCCTGCGCAACAGTTCCTCGGCTGCGGCCTGCCGTGTGAGCGCCGACAGGAGGAGGTCGCCGAGCCCGGAATCGGTGAGGGACCCGACTGCGGCGGCGTGCGGTCCTCCGCGACGTGAACCGCCCGCGGAGCGGGCACCGTCCACCGGCGTGCCATCGGCTCTTGCGCTTCCGGGCGCCCGGTCGACGGTCACCGCGCGGCACGAGCCCGGCCGGGAGCGGGCGCCGGGGAACTCCCGCCCACCCGTGGCAGCGCCGCGGCTGTGGCAGCGTCCTCGGCCACCGCGTCGACCGAGCAGGACACGGACGCCGTCCCGACTGTCACCGGGGCCTCCGCGGCGGTGGCCTCGGCGCCGTCACTACTGACGGGTACAGGCCCGAGGAGTGCCGTCCCCGCGAGCCGCAGGTGCTGGTTGACCTCGCGCATCTCCTCGTAGCAGTGCCGGCACTGCGCACAGTCTTCGAGATGACGGATCAGGAGCCTGGACTTCCTCCGTGCGGGGCGGCGGGCGAGCGGTTTGAGCTGGTCGGTGTAGGCCAGGCATTCGGCGGAGGTCGTGCCGCGCAGATGTGCCGCGAGATAGGCCTGGCGCAGACCCTCGTGGGCACGCGCGACCAGCGACGAGGCGCCACTGGCGGTCAGTCCGAGCAGACGGGCGACCTCCTCCGTCGGCCGTTCCTCCACCACCGAGTACCGGAGAGCCGCCCGCCACCGGTCCGGCAGGGTGTCGTAGCCGGCGAGGACCAGGTCGAGCTCGACGGCAGACACGAGGATCTGATCGGGCGACAGCACAGGACTGTTCCGGTCGGCCCACAGTCCGACGTCGGGGGTTAGAAGGGTGCGGCGCTCGGCGCTCGCCCAGGCCGCAGCGGTGTTGCGGACGACCCTCAAGAGGTAGGGGCGCCAACTTCCGGTCGGACCGCTGCCCGACCGGACCGCCGCGAGCGTGCAGGTGAAGGCCTCGCTGGCGAGGTCCTCGGCTGTGACCGCAGTCGTACCGAGGGAACGGGCGTGGGCGAGCGTCGCTCTGTGATGGCGCGCGTACAGCACCGCCACGACGTCGTCCTCCCCCAGCCGCAGGCGTTCCGTCAGTTCTCGGTCGTGCTCGGACTCCGCCCCGGCGCGTGGCGTGGCGCGCTCGTCAGGTGTCCGCCCGCTGTCGGTACGCGGAACTGCTGGGGGACCGGACCTGTCGGGGCCCGGGGATGAGAGGTGGGGCATGGTGGTCCTTGACCGTGTGCGGTGATCTGACGAGTCGGGGATGCTCCGGGCCGGGCCGTGTGCCGACCCCAGGAGCCGGCGCGGCCCGAAGGCCGAGCCCCGCTGTCGGCAGCGGGGCACCGGGCACGCGGCGTGACATCGCGAACTCCCCCGAATGCGAGTTGACTTGCACAGAGAGAGGGGCGGCCGGAGTCCGGCTCCCGCGGCGTTGCCCGATCGTTACCGGATCGGGCGGCGGCGCGGCGACGGCGTCCTCGGCCACCCGCGCGCCGCCACCGGCCGCTGCCGGCCAGGACGATGGCCGGAACAACAGCCGTCGGAGATCACCCCACCGGCACGCCGGCCGGCCGCCGGTGGCGGGACCCACGTCACTCACGTGCGCCGACCTTCCCGAAGAGGCCCTCAGAAGCCCTTCCAGGCGCGCCCGCACATCACCCGAGGCCGGCCGGCGCGCCAGAACCGGCCCGGGACCGCGGAGGGGCCCGGCGAGGTCGATGAGAGGGCTACCGATCCGCTCGGCGTGTTCGCGGTGGACGGAGGACCCGGAACACCTCGTCGCGGGAGCGAGTCCGGCGTGGGACGAGGTGGGCGGCGCGAACGCGCCCGCGGCGACCACCGCCAGAGCCGCCAGGGCCGTCGCCCGGACGCGGTAGCCGTAGTCGACGTTTTGCACCCGGAGCTGTTGCGGGGTGGCTTCGACGATCCGGACGGCGACGGGGTCTGGGCGGCCGGGCAAGGACAGCAGCCAGTCCTGGGCCAGGTAGCTCAGCCCCATGCGGTCCAGGCACTGGCGGGCGTGACGCTCGGTGGTGGGTGCGCCAAGCGGGCGGCCAAAGACGGTGACCGGGGTGAACAGAAGCGGGTTGTCGTCGACCGGGCGCAGGTGGCCGAGGATTTCGCCGTCCTCAAGGCGGCGGTGGCGGGACCAGTGGGCGGCGGGACACCTCGGGCGAGTAACCCGGCCGCCTCCACCCGCACCACCTCGCGGCGCCGACGGCCTTTCGCTGTCAGCCCGCCCCCGTCCGAATGCCGCATACCAACGGCATAGCGCGCAGATGACCGACAGTCAGCTGAACGAACAGGCCAATCACCTCGAAGCACCGAAGTCAGTAGCGAGCGCGCCGCCGAAGGATGCGCAGTCCGGATCGCCCTCGGCGACGGCGACAGCGAGAACGTCAAGCAACGAGGGGAGGAAGAGAGGCCCGGCCATGGCTGGGGGGTCATTGCCTTCGGAGCACCGGTCCGGCATCTGAGGAGGACCGGCGCCGGGAGGCTGTTCGAAACCTACGCTTCGAGCTTCGATGCGGTGTGGGACGCCGCCCTACGGGTTGGGGAGAGCTGATCAGGTGGCACGCACCGAGTTCTACGACGACCCCGACGCGTCGAAGCCAAACCGGCCGGGAGTGGCAGCGTCCGCAGCGGTGACCGATGACGAAGGGCGCATCCTGCTTCAACGACGCACCGACAACGGTCCGTACGCGCTGCGGGGCGGCACGACGGATCTCGGCGAGTCGCTTCCGGAACGGCCGTTCGGGAGTTCCGTGAGGAGACCGGCCTCGACGTAGAGATCACTGGACCCGTCGGCACGTACACCGATCCGCGACACGTGATCGCCTACTCGGACGGCGAAGTGCGACAACGGTTCAACGTCTGCTTCACCGCGCGCATCACGGGCGGCGAACTCCGGATCTCCAACGAGTCAACCGATCTCCGGTTCGTAGCTCCGGACGACATTGGAGACCTGACGACATCGGAGACCTGCCAATGCACCACACCCAGCGACTCCCGCCGGGCGGAGTCCCGGGAGGCCGGTGCCCGGGCCGATGCGGACGCGCGGCTTGCTGCCGTGCCGCGTCGTCCGTCTCCGACTCCCGGCGGCCCCGGATCCGCTCGGGTTGGGTTGGCGGGCGATCAGTTCTTCGAGGGCGCGCAGGGGCATGGGGGCCGGAGCCCGGTGAGTGGCGGCACGATTCAGCCGATGCTGGTCTTCGACGGTGGCGGGTTCCAGCACAGGTCGGGAACTCGGACTGCGCCGGGCGACGGACGCAGGCGCAGCTCACCTGTGGTTCCACCAAGGCCCGGTGGGCTGGGGGGTGGCTGGAAAATGCCGATTCGAGCCACAGAAGGGTCCATGTTCAAACAGCATTCCGAACTTGATGGCTAAGATTCGAACATCTTCCCCGAAGTCCTTCTCGGGGGATCGGGATGTTGCGCGCCGTGTTCATGTGGCCCCCTGTCGCTACCCACCCGAGTGACGTGTGGGCACGTACGTGTCATGAACATGGCTATCGCTCCTCCTGTACGACACACCCCGCACCGTCCAGAGCCGCAGCGGCCCGCCAGGCATCCCACCCGACGCATGACCGGCCGGCCGCCCACTGCGCCGCACCCGCGCGGCGCAGACCCACACCCGTCCGTACCCGCGGACGGCAGGCAAAGGAGTGCCCGTGTCCCGCCAAGCTCCCGTGCACAGTCTCGCCGCACTCGCCGTCACCACCGTCCTGCTGGTGACCGGCGCCCCGACGGTCACCGCGCAGGCGGCACCCGTCGGCCCGGCGGTGGCACCCGCGTCCGGCCGGAGCGCCGCCATGACTTCGGCCGACCAGCAGGCCGCCACCGTCGCCCAACGCCTCGGGCTCTCCGCCCGGGAGAAGCTTGTCGCCAAGGACGCCGTCCTCGACGCGGACGGCACCCGGCACCTGCGCTACGAGCGGACCTACGCCGGGCTCCCGGTCCTGGGTGGGGACCTGGTGGTGCACCAGGCGCCGGACGGGACCCTGCGCGGTGTCGACCGCGCCTCCAACGCCCCCCTGGCCGGACTCGGCACCTCTCCCGCGATCGATGCTGCAGGGGCGCAGGCCGCAGCGCTCGACGCCCGGCCCGGTGCCACGGTCGGCCGGTCACCGCGGCTCGTGGTCTGGGCGGCCGACGGCGCCCCGCGCGTGGCGTGGGAGACCGTGATCGCCGGCACGGCCCCCGACGGCGGCCCGAGCAAGCTGCACGTGATCACCGACGCGGCCGAGGGCGAGGTGATCCGGACCTTCGAGGGCGTGCAGACCGGCACGGGCCACGGCGTCCACGTCGGCGAGGTCCCGATCGGGACCACACCGACGGACTCGGGGTACCAGCTCAAGGACGGAGCCCGCGGTGGAACCTACACCACCGACATGGGCAACGGCTCGACCGGTGGCGGGTCCGTCTTCACCCGGGCCACCGACGGATGGGGCGACGGCCTGCCGTCCAACCGCGAGTCGGCGGCGGTCGACGCCCACTTCGGCGTCGCGGCCACCTGGGACTACTACAAGAACACCTTCGGCCGCGAAGGCATCCGCGGCGACGGGGTCGGCGCGTCCAGCCGGGTGCACTACGGCCGTTCGTACGTCAACGCGTTCTGGGACGACGACTGCTTCTGCATGACCTTCGGCGACGGCGACGGCGACTCCCACCCGCTGACCGCCATCGATGTGGCGGGCCACGAGATGACCCACGGCGTCACCGCGGCCACGGCCGGCCTCGTCTACGCCGGCGAGTCCGGCGGGCTGAACGAGGCCACCAGCGACATCCTCGGAACCATGGTGGAGTTCTACGCAGACCTGCCGGCCGACAGCCCCGACTACCTGATCGGCGAGAAGATCGACATCCGCGGCGACGGCACGCCGCTGCGCTACATGGACAAGCCGTCCAAGGACGGCGCCTCGGCCGACTACTGGTACCGCGGCCTCGGAGGACTGAACGTCCACTACTCCTCCGGTGTCGCCAACCACTTCTTCTACCTGCTCTCCGAGGGCAGCGGCGCGAAGACCGTCAACGGCGTCGCGTACGACAGCCCGACGTACGACCACTCCACGCTCACCGGGATCGGCCGGGACAAGGCCGCCGCCATCTGGTACCGGGCGCTGACCACCTACATGACCTCCACCACCGACTACGCCGCCGCCCGTAACGCGACCCTGCGCGCAGCCGAGGACCTGTACGGCGCCGGCGGCAGCGCGTACGCTGCCGTCGCCGCCGCATGGACCGCCGTCAACGTCGGAGCCGCCCTGCCCGCCGCACCCACGGTCACGCATCCCGGCGACCAGGTCACCGCGCTCGGCGCCGCGGTCGACCTGCTGATCCCGACCGTGGGAGGCCCCGGCGCGCCGACCTACTCCGCGGACAACCTGCCGGCCGGCCTGTCGATCGACGCCGCCACCGGAAGGATCACCGGCGCACCCAGTGCGGTCGGATCGGCGACCGTGACGGTGACCGCCGCGTTCACCTCGGGCGCGACCGCGAGCACCGAGTTCACCTGGGCCGTCACCGACGGCACCGGGCCCTGCCCCTCGGCGCAGTTGCTCGGCAACGCCGGCTTCGAGAGCGGCGGGGCGTCGCCCTGGACGGCGACAGCCACCGTGGTCGACGGCGGCCCCGGCCAGGCAGCCCACGGCGGCTCGTGGAAGGCCTGGCTGGACGGCTACGGTTCCGCCCACACGGACACCGTCTCGCAGACGGTCACCATCCCGGCGGGCTGCAGGGCGACACTGGGGTACTGGCTGCACATCGACTCGGCCGAGACCACCTCGTCCGTCAAGTACGACCGGCTCACCGTCACGGCGAACGGCCATGACCTGGCCGCCTACTCGAACCTGGACCGGGACGGCGGCTACACGCGGCGCACCGTGGACCTCTCGGCCTACGCCGGGCAGAGCGTCACCCTCGTGTTCACCGGCCGGGAGGACACCTCGTTGCAGACCAGCTTCGTCATCGACGACGTCGACGTCGAGATCGGCGGCTGACCACATCGCACCCGCGGCCGACCTGAACCGGGAGGCCACGTTCGACGGAGCACCGCAGGGGCCGGGCGGCACCAAGACCAGCCGCCCGGCCCCTGCGGATGTCCACCCCGGGCCGCCGCGGCCGGCGTTCGGCAGGCCCCGACCGGTGTCGTCGCCCAGCGACAACCGGCGGGCATGCCCCCGGATTCGGACGGGGTGGGGAGGGCAGACCGGCGAGAGAGCATGTGGCGCTATGGCCGTGCGAGGGGCCAGTGCACGGCGCTCGCGTCGTCGTGGGAGGGCCGGCCAGTCCCGGCGTGGCCATCCCACACCGGCCCGGACTTCGGAACTACGGGTCAGACCGTGGGAACCATCCCGAGCAGTTCGCTCAGTCGACGGACCGTGGCGGGCGCCTCGCGGTGCAGGCCGGCGATGTCGAGTCCCTCGTCGCCAAGGATCATCAGCAGCGCCTGCGTCCCGATCGCCAGCACCACGACGTAGCCGCCGTTGCAGCGGCTGACCACGTCTCGCAGGCCGCCCAAGCCGAACTCGCCCGCGGTGCGCCGGCCGAGGCCGAGCATGGCGGCCGACAGTGCGGCGGCCGACTCGGGGTGGACGGCGGCCGTGTCGGCGGCCACCAGCAGGCCGTCGGCGGTGGAGATGACACTCTCGGAGATGCCCATGACCCGGTCACGGAGGGACTTCAACTCGTCGACGAGGACGGCGGTCGGTGTCTGGCTGCTCATGGTGTGCTCTTCTCGGTCGTCTCTGTCGTCTCGGTGCGCTCGGCGCGGTGTTCGTTCGGTGGAGCGCCGGAGGCGGCCGCTGCTCCATCGGAGGGGGCGGGCAGGTCACCGGGGCCGTCGGTGCCGCCCGGACTCCCCGCGCCGCGTCCGGCGGGGACGCCGGGGACGCCGGGGACGCGGCGCGGCAGCGGCCCGGTTCCAGCCGGCAGCAGCGGCTCACCCGGTGGGGTGCGCGGCGCCACGCTCGGTGCCATGGCGGCCGGGTGAGTCGCCTCCCGGTGGAGCAGGTTTCGGGAGTCCATCCGGACGATGTCGAGGAGAACCGCGAACACGCCGCGTCCCAGGGCGAATCCGATGTCGCGCGCGGTGCGCCGGCCGGTGGCGGCGGTCAGGATCTCC
>NZ_JBIURH010000088.1:0-19817 GCF_044740765.1 Kitasatospora sp. NPDC088346 | reverse complement strand
CACCAGGCAGACACGCGCAGCAGCCGCCGATCGATGGAACCTCACCCTCACCAGTGAAGATCACCAACAGCATCCCGATTACGGGCCAGAGCCGAAATTCTGATACTCCCTTGGCAGAACGGGAGTTGACGGGTGGGGGACGTGGGTTATGGCTGGAGGATGTCGCGCCATCGAATGAACAGGGTTTGCGGGTCGCCGCAGTAGGACCAAGGGGTGCGGGTGGCCCGGTTTCCCAGGTGCCGGAAGACTATGGCGGCCTTTTCGGTGAGACGGGCGAATACCAGTCCGTGGGCGAGGAGGTTCAAGTCCGTGACGTCCTGGGCGTATTCGACGGCATCGCGATGCATAATCCATTTGTCGAATGTGGTGTTCAGGCTGTAGAGGGTCATGCCGTTTACCCAGTGGAATGAGAGGCCCAATGCGTTCTTTCCTTCGGTGCGCAGCCTCTCGCGATAGTGCTCGACGTGGGCGGCTTGGGTGAGGGCCGCGAGTGGGGAGCCGAGTGGTGCTGCGGTCGCGGTGTCCCGGGCGAAGTCGTACATCCTGCCGTGGGAGCCGTGCCAGCGGGCGGATATGTGACGCAGGAGCTGGTGGTGGGCTTCGCGTGAGTAGGGGTCTCGGGCGCGGATCTCCTGCCACCAGGTGCGGGTGTCGGGGTGTCCGTTGCCGTACAGGCGGGCGAGGGTGAGCAGGGACACCCACGGCATGGGATCCGCGGGGAACGCTTGGCTGGCCTCAAGGCAGAGGCGGGCGGCTTTGTTGAGGTGCTGCCAATCGAAGACATCCCGGTCGGTGGGCGGCGGAGTGTCCTGATACTTGTGCGCGAGTGTGTGGAACAACCGCATGACCACGGTGTCGGCCCGCACAACCAGGGCGTCGGCATTGTGTGGTTCGGCTATCTGCCAGCTTTCCATGGTGCGGGAGCTGGCGGCGTGCTCGGCGAGAAGTCTGATCTGATGGGTGCGGCGGTCCCAGTCGTGGCCGGTGGCGTGCAACAGGTCCCGTGCGCCTTGCCAGCGCCCGAACCGCAAGTCTTCCAGGGCTTCGGCAAGTGGCAGGTCGCCGAGGGCGGGGTCGTAGTGAGGGGTTTGCCCGTGACGCGTGTGCGGGGGTCTACGCGGTGTCATGGCGAGGGGTCACAGGTCGCCGACGCGGCCGTCGTAATGGTCGGAAACGAGGGGGATGGTCGCGCTGTGGTGGGGTTCGATGAGGTCCGCGGCTTCGGCGTCCAGGCGGTTGTGGGGCGTGTAGAAGTCGCTGCCCGCGCGCCTGTACCAGATGAGGGGGAGGGCGCCGGCAGCCAGGGCGCCGAGTCCGATCTGCAGGGTTGCGGCGTCCAGGGTCAGGAGGGACTGGCAGAGCACCCACAGCATGAACAGGGAGCCGGCTAGCGGGAGCAGGCCGATGAACACGGCGTTGGATACGGATCTGAGGAGCAGCTTGCGGTATGCGACGACGACCGCGGTCCCGGCGAGGCAGTAGTAGACCGTGATCTGCAGGCCGATGGCGCTGAAGGCGTCGGAGAGGATCGTGCTGATCGGTCCGAGCGTGCTGGAGGCGATGAGGAGAACGAGTGAGACCGCGGTGACCGCTGCGACGGCTACCCAGGGCGTCTTCCACTGCGGGTGGGTCAGGCCGAAGGCGGCCGGAACGGTGCGGTCACGCCCCATGGCGAAGAGTGTGCGGCTGACCTGGATCAGCGTGGTCTCCAGGGTGGCGATGGTGGAGAACATCACGGCGATCACCATGACCTTGCCACCCCATCCCGGCCACAGGGCGTCGCCGAGGGCCGCGAGGACCGTTTCACTGTTCGCCTGGATGTCCGGCTGGGAAAGGACCAGATTCACTGCGATCGTGAGGATCTCGAACAGCACCAGCGAGCTGCACAGGCCGAGCAGCCCGCCCCAGCCGGAGCCACGCCCGGTCCTGCTGGTTTCCTCACCGAGATTGGCAGTGACGTCCCAGCCCCAGAAGTAGAAGGCCGCGATAAGGGCGACGCTGGCAAAGCCCTGGGCGCCGCCCACCCCGGTGAGATCGAACAGCCACGACCACGAGAACACCTGGACGCCCCCACGAGCCACAGCGGTGATCCCGACAACCAGCAAGATCGTGACCTCGATCCCGGTCATCAGCCATTGGGCGCTGGCGGTGATCCGCGCTCCCATCACCACCACCGCCGACATGAGTAGGAACCACAAGGCACCGACCGCTGTGGCGAGCATCTGGTCGTGCGGCCAACTGACCGGCAGCAGCGACAAGGTGTAGGAGCCGGCGGGAAGGGCCGCGGCGACCATGAAGATCGTTGCCGAGACCACCAGGGCCCATCCACTGATGAAACCCAGCACCGGGTGCAGGGCCCGGGCGACCCACGAGTAGCTCGCCCCGGCATTGGCGTCCAGGCGGCCGAGGTACTTGAATGCCAGCGCTACCCCCGTCATGGGCAGGGCGCACCAGAACAGGCTGGCGGGACTGGCCAGTCCCGCTGCTGCAGCCAGCACCGCTGTGGTCGCGGCGAGGGTGTACGCGGGTGCGGTGCCTGCGATGGCCATCACCACCGCGTCCGCAGCCCCGAGCGCGTTCGCCCGCAGGCCGCCGCTGCGCGGTGTCGGCCGAGTGTGCCTGTGCATCATGTCGTCTCCGGGGGGGTGTCGCCGATAGGTGGCCGGGCCGGACGGTTCTGGCGGTGCGAGCCGCCACTTCTGATGGGTGCGTGCCTAGCCGCGTGCGTCTGCCGTGCGAGGCACCGCATTTTCGGGTGTTTCTCAGCGTTTCTTTTCCTTGGCTTCTTTCGGCTTGCGTGGGCCGAATACCGTGCGGAGGAAGGAGGCGTTCTCGGCGATCTGGACGCGCTCGCTGTGGGCCTCGGCCAGCAGGCTGACGGACCCTTTTGCTCCTTCGGAGCGGGTTGACGTTGACGGGGTGGGAGTCGCCCGTCAGCCCAGCTTCGTGACGATGTCCGCCACTCGCCCTGGCATCGACAGGAAGGGCGAGTGGCTGGAGTCGAGTGTCACCACGGAGGTCGGGTTGTCCGGGAAGGCGGCGTCCGCGTCGCTGATGAACTTCTGCTGAAGGGCCGGACGGACGGTCATGTCCCGAGTGCAGGCGACGTAGGTGCGCGGCACCGACCCCCAGCCTTCGCGGGTGAGCGTGGTGCTGCCGAGCGCTATGCCGATCGGGGCGTCGGGTGTCAGCAGTCCGAGGGCGGCTTCCGCGACGGCCGGATCGACGTCGCCGGCGAACATGTCGCGCAGTTGCCCGCGGTAGGCGGGGTCGTCGGAGGCGAGGTCGAGCCGCAGGGCGCCGATCACCGAGGGGTCGGCGCGGAAGGACGAGGCGATGAGCGCATCCGCGTTCTCGGGCATCTGTGTGTAGGCGAGGGCCGGGACGTCCGAGGCGGGCATGAAGGCGGCCAGGTAGACCGCGTGCGCGACGAGCTCGGGAGCCAGCTGCGCTGCCCGGGTCAGTACGGCGCCGCCCATGCTGTGGGCGACCACCGTGACGGGGCTGCCTCCGCCGACCTCCTTAATCTGCGAGATCAGCAGGTCGCTTGCCTGGTCGAGGTCCACCCCCGCCACCGGCGATACCTCGGAGGCCAGGGCCTCGGGGGCAAGGGGGCGTCTGGTGAGGCACTGCGGGCGCGCGGCACGCAGCCCGTGCCCCGCCATGTCCACCGCCACGGCCGACCGGCCGGCCGCCGCCACGTGGGTGATGACCTCACTCCAGCACCAGGATCCGTGCCAGTAGCCGTGCAGGAAGAGCAGGTTCGAACGAGCGCTCATGATCACTCCTTTGTGACAGCCGGCTCCCGTCAACGGTTGCTCCGGAGACAGCTGCGGACAACTGCGGAGGATTCAACTGAACGCGAGGAAGGGCGGCCAATCGTCGTTCCGTCCAGCGGCACGACCCCGGGAAATTGGGAGGAGCGTCATGTCAAGACTGGCCTTGGATGACCGTGGGACTGATCTGTCTCACCTGCGGCAGCGTCGTGACCATGTGGGCGATCACGCGGTCGCTCAGGCAGAGGTGCTGGTGGGGGACGTCACCGGGGAAACGGACGAAGTCACCGGCGGCGAGGTCCACCGGCTCGCTGAGCGGGCCCGTGCGCAGCTTTCCGGTGATGACGTAGATGTGGTGCAGCGTGCCGGCGGCGTGCGGGCCGACCGGCTCCGGCTGCCTCCCGCCGCGCTCCAGGCGCAGCACCAGGGTACGGACGTATCCCGACCCGTAGACCTCGTCCAGAAGCCGCTCCGACCAGTTCCCGGCGTCGGTCCACTCGCCCTCGTCGTGCCGCTGGACGTAGACCGGAGTGCCCCACTCGGTCAGAAGACGGCGGGCCGGGACGTCGAGCGCCGCGCCGAGCAGGGAGAGCGTCTCCACGGTGGGGTTGCCCGAGCCCTGCTCGATCTTCGAGAGCGTCTGCTTCGACAGGCCGGAGCGCCGGGCCAGCTCACCCAGTGACATCGCCCGCTCCAGCCGGAATCGCCGGACGTTCCGGGCGACCAGCTCGTTCTCGTGGCCGACGTCGTCACTTTTAATGTACATCACGTCATTGTTGACGAACGGACGGGTATCTGGCCACCCTTGTCACGTAAAGCCGTCCGAACGGTGTACTGAAGTTGACGCCGCCCCCTCGAAGCTGAGGTGAACCCGCCATGACCACCGCATCTGTCGCCTCCCAGGCCCGCGACGACCGGGCCGCCATCGACAAGGCCGTCAGCCTTCTCGTCGCCTTCGGCGACAAGGCGAGCAGCGGAATCGGTGTCAGTGAGCTCGCGCGCCGGGCCCAGCTGAGCAAGTCGACCGCCCACCGGGTGCTGGGCATGCTGGAGCGCAACGGCGTCGTGGAACGGGTGGGGACAGACTACCGCCTCGGCGAGCGGCTGCACGAACTGGGCCGTGCCGTGTACGCGCCCGGCCAGGAGCGGGTCCGGGACCTGCTCTTGCCGTATCTGACGGACCTCTACGAACTCGCCCGGCACACCGCCCACCTGGCCGTGCTCCACGGCCACGAGGTGGTCTACCTCGCCAAGCTCTACGGCCACCGCCCGGCGCCGGTCCCCTCCCGCATCGGCGGACGGCTGCCCGCGCACGCCACGGCGGTCGGCAAGGTCATGCTCGCCTACGACTCCGAAGCGGCCGCGCAGGCGCTTGCCGGGTCGCTCCGCCGGTTCACCGACCACACGGTCACCGATCCCGACGAACTCTCCGCCGAACTGGACCGCATCCGTCTGGTCGGGGTCGCCTTCGACGACGAGGAGAGCCGGCTAGGTCTGAGCTGTGTCGCCGCTCCCGTGCTGGACCGCACCGGCCGGGCGGTGGCCGCTCTCTCCGTCTCGGGTCGACGCGGCCACATCGACACGCGCCGGCTGAGCGCCGACGTACGCCGCGTCGCCGTGGCCGCCTCGCGGACATGGGCGGTCGGGCGGGCGGCGCAGCAGCGAGTCGGCCGACTGCCGCGCCCGTGAACCCCTGAGGCCGACCTTCAGCTCCGAGCCGCTCCCACCAGATCCAGCGCGATGTCCACGATCATGTCCTCCTGCCCGCCGACCAGTCCGCGTCGGCCCACCTCGAGCAGGATGGTGCGCACGTCGACGCCGTACTGGCGGGAAGCGGCCTCCGCGTGACGCAGGAAACTGGAGTAGACGCCGGCGAAACCGAGCGTGAGGGTCTCGCGGTCGACCTGGACGGGACGGTCCTGCAGGGGGCGTACGAGATCGTCCGCGGCGTCCTGCAGGGCGAGCAGGTCGCAGCCGTGCTTCCAGCCGGTCAAGGTGGCCACGGCGATGAACGGCTCGATCGGGCAGTTGCCAGCGCCTGCGCCGTGTCCGGCGAGCGACGCGTCCACTCGGGTTACCCCCTCCTCGACCGCGACCACCGAATTGGCCACCGCCAGGGACAGGTTCTGGTGGGCGTGAATGCCGATCTGCGTCTGCGGACTCAGGACGTCCCGGTAGGCGCGGACCCGCTCCCGTACCCCGTCCATGGTGAGGCGGCCGCCGGAGTCGGTGACATAGACGCACTGGGCGCCGTAGGACTCCATCAGGCGTGCCTGCTCGGCCAGTTGGGCGGCCGGGGCCATATGGCCGAGCATCAGGAAGCCGGAGACGTCCATGCCGAGTTCACGGGCCGTGGCGATGTGCTGGGCGGCCACGTCGGCCTCGGTGCAGTGGGTGGCGATGCGCACGGAACGCACACCGAGCGCGTAGGCGTCCTTGAGGTCCGCGACGGTGCCGATGCCGGGGAGCAGGAGCGTGGTGAGCGTGGCGCGTTCGAGGACGGAGGCGGCGGCCTCGATCCACTCCCAGTCGGTGTTGCTGCCGGGGCCGTAGTTGACCGAGCCGCCGGCCAGTCCGTCGCCGTGGGCGACCTCGATGGCGTCGACACCGGCCGCGTCGAGGGCTGCGACGATGCGCCGGACGTCGGCGGGTGCGATGCGGTGCCGTACGGCGTGCATGCCGTCCCGGAGGGTGACGTCCTGGACGTACAGGTTGGTGGTCATGGTTCAGGCCCCCTGTCGTGCGTGCTGGGCGATGCGTTCGGCGGTGCGCAGGGCGGCCGAGGTCATGATGTCGAGGTTGCCGGCGTAGGAGGGCAGGTAGTGCGCGGCGCCCT
Source organism: Kitasatospora sp. NPDC088346 (assembly GCF_044740765.1). Lineage (NCBI taxonomy): Bacteria > Bacillati > Actinomycetota > Actinomycetes > Kitasatosporales > Streptomycetaceae > Kitasatospora > Kitasatospora sp. NPDC088346. The sequence continues at coordinate 13,205 of NZ_JBIURH010000088.1, read as the reverse complement.
CCACCTCCAGGAAGACCGACAACCGGGTCGTTACCTTCGGTGCGTCGGGGGGCATGAGGGTGTGGACGGGCTCGTCCGCCGGTACGGGCGTGAACTGGACGTCCTGCTTGAGCCGGTAGCCGGGGACGTACTTGGCGACCTCGGCCGCCATGTCGGTGACGGAGGCGCGGATCGCGTCGTGGTCGGCGTCGCCGATCAGGCAGAACACGGTGTCCCGCATGATCAGGGACGGTTCGGCGGGGTTGAGGACGATGATCGCCTTGCCGCGTGTCGCTCCGCCGACCGTCTCGATGGCCGCGGACGTGGTCTGGGTGAACTCGTCGATGTTGGCGCGGGTGCCGGGCCCGGCGGACCTGGAGGCGATGGACGCGACGATCTCGGCGTAGGGGACCGGTGTCGTGCGCGCGACGGCGTGGACGATCGGGATGGTGGCCTGGCCTCCGCAGGTGACCATGTTGACGTTCGCGGCGGCCAGGTGGTCGTCCAGGTTGACCGGCGGGACGACGAACGGGCCGATGGCTGCCGGGGTCAGGTCGATCAGGCGCTTGCCGTACGGTGCGAGCCTGGCCGCGTTGGCGATGTGGGCCTTGGCTGAGGTGGCGTCGAAGACGATGTCGATGTCGTCGAAGCCGTCCAGCGCGACGAGGCCCTCGACGCCCTCGTGGGTGGTGGGCACCTTGAGTCTGCGGGCGCGGGCGAGGCCGTCGGAGGTCGGGTCGATGCCGACCATGGCCGCCATCTCGAGCGCCTCCGAGAGCCGCAGGATCTTGATCATCAGGTCGGTTCCGATGTTGCCGGATCCGACCACGGCGACCTTCGTCTTCTTCATGCCGGGTCCTTGTCGGTGAATGTGGCGGTGACTGTGCCGAGCCGGGGGATCTCCGCTCGGACGGTGACGCCCCCGGAGACGCTGACCATGGGGCCGAGCGCGCCGGAGAGGACGACCTGGCCCGCGAGCAGCGGGTCTCCGTACGCCTGTGCCGTGCGGGCCAGCCACCACAGGGCGGTCAGCGGGTCGCCGAGGCAGGCGGCGCCGTCGCCCTCGGAGACGAGGACGTCGTCCACGTACATGCGCATCGTCGCCTCGCGTGGCTCGAACGCCCGCAGCGGCAGCCGGGACTCGCCGAGCACGTACAGACCACTGGAGGCGTTGTCGGCGACGGTGTCGGTGATGGTGATGTCCCAGTCGGCGATGCGGCTGTCCACGATCTCCAGGGCCGGCACCGCGTAGGAGACCGCCGCGCGGACGGCTGCCGCGTCGAGGTCGTCCGTGTCCAGGTCGGCGCCGAGGACGAAGGCGATCTCGGCTTCCGCCTTGGGCTGCAGCAGCCGGCCTGTGGGCACCGGCTCGGGGCCGGAGACGTCCATGTCGGCGAAGAGGACACCGAAGTCCGGCTGGTCGACGCCGAGTTGGCGCTGGACCGCGGGCGCGGTGAGGCCGATCTTGCGGCCGGTGACAACGGCCCCGGCGGCCAGCCGCCGCCGGGTGAGCAGGCGTTGCACGGCGTAGGCGCTGGCCACGTCCGTCGTGCCGAGCAGGTCGCGCACAGGCGCGCAGGGTTGCTTCTTGGCCGCCGCGGTCTCCAGCCGGTCCGCGGCCTGGTCGGCCACCTGTTCCCGTGTGCTCATCGATCTGTCTCCTGTGCCGCCGTCGCCACGGCGAAGCCCGCGATCCATTCGGGGATCGGAGCGTAGAAGTGGGAGGTCATCCGGTAGTCACCGGTGGCCGCGAGCGAGGCGAACGCTGCGATCCAGGTACGTACTTCGTGGGCCGAGCCGCCGCCCTCGGCAGCCATCCACTCCACCGACCAGGAGTCCACGTCCGCGAGGCGGCGGCTCTCCAGCGTGTCCAGGACGTGGTTGTCCCAGGCGGGGTTGATGGGGATCATGCGGGTGGAGCCGGCGGCGTAGTCGCGACCAGCCTGAATGACCCGTTCCTCGCCCCGGGCCCGCTGTTCGGGGGTGGGCGGGTGTCCCTCGATGAGGGCGTCCGCGACGCGGGGCGGCGCTCCGTTGAGGACCGGGACGGGCGGGTCGTGAGAGAGCCCGCCGGAGCCGAGGAAGAGCACCCTGCGGTCCAGCTCGGCCGCCGCCTGGCCGATGGCCGTGCCCAGAGCCCGGATGCGGCTCACGGGACCGAGCGGGGTGGCGACGCCGTTGACGAAGACGGGGACGACCGGGACCTTGTCGATGCCGCCGAAGAGGACCTCCAGCGGCTGCACGAAACCGTGGTCGACCGTCATCCGCGCCGAGACGGTCAGGTCCACGCCACGGTCCAGCACACCGCGCGCGAGGGCGCGGGCGGCCTCGGTGTCGACCGACAGCGGGCCCGCCGCGGAGCCGAAGTCGCCCACGGCGCTCGCTTCGGTGGCCAGGCAGAAGGGTGGCATCTCCTTGTAGAAGAAGCCGTTGTAGTGGTCCGGGGCGTACAGGACGACCAGGTCGGGGTTGAAGGCGCGGACGAAGGAGCGTGCGCCCTCGACCGCTTCCTCGACGGCGGCGAGGGTCTCGGGGGCGGGGTCGTTCTTCCCGATCAGGGGGGAGTGGGACAGCCCGACGGCGGCAACGGTCACGATGGTTCTTCCTGAGGGTGGATGACGAGCTTGCCGGTCAGCCGCCCGTCGAGCATGAGCTGGAAGCCCTTGTGGATCTCGTCCAGAGGAAGGGCGCGGTCGATGACCGGGCGCAGTCCGGTGGCGTCCATCAGCTTCAGCAGGGCGACCAGTTCGCCGCGGGTGCATCCGGTGGAGCCGAGGATGCGCTGCTGGAGGTAGAAGACACGGCCCAGATCGGCCGGCGGGTTGGTACCGCTGGTGGCGCCGGCGACGACCAGGGTGCCGCCCGCTCTCAGCGCTTTGAGGGAGTGCGACCAGGTCGCCTCGCCGACCGTCTCGATGACGACGTCCACCCGCTCGGGCAGCCGCTCGCCGGTCGGTACGGCCTGGCGGGCGCCCCAGGACTCGGCCTGCGCCCGCTTGTCCGCACTGCGGCTGGTGGCGTAGACGACGGCCCCGGCGGCGACGGCCAGCTTGATCGCCGCCGAGGCGACGCCGCCCCCCGCCCCCTGGACGAGCACCCGGTCACCCGCCCGGATCCCGGCCTGGGTGAAGAGCATGCGGTACGCGGTGCCCCAGGCGACGGGCAGACAGGCGGCCTCGTCGAAGGTGAGCCAGGACGGCTTGGGGACGAGGTTGCGGGTGGGCACGGACAGGTATTCGGCGAAGGCCCCGTCGTGCCGCTCCGACAGCAGGGCACGGCCCGGATCGAGGGTCTCGTCGCCCGAGCCTGCGTCCGGGTCGGCGATCACCGGGTGGACCAGTACTTCGTGGCCGTCCTCGTCGTAGCCGGCGGCATCGCAGCCGAGGACGATGGGCAGCCGCTCGGGCGGGTGGCCGACGCCTCGCAGCGTCCACAGGTCGTGCATGTTGAGCGACGACGCGACGACACGGACCAGCGACCACCCGGGCCGGTGTTCGGGCTGGGGAACGTCCCCCACGACGAGGCCGGCCAGCGGGTCGGTCGCGCTCTGGGAGACGGCGGTTGCGGCAAGCATGCGTTCACGTTCGCCCGCGCCGCCCACCGGCCGACAGCGCGTGTGCCGTCGTGCGGAACGACGGATGGAATCCCTCTGAGCTGCTGCTGTTCTCTTGGGGGCATGACCTCGACGATCGAACCTCAGGGCGCGGTTCCATCGGCCACCCCCGCCCCGCGCGGGGCCCTGCGGCGCCCGGCGGACCTGGCACGCACCATTGACGTCTCCGGGCTTGTCGACACCGAGGGCGGGCTGCTCGACCGTGTCGTCTTCACCGACCAGGAGCTGTACCGGCAGGAGCTGCGTCGCGTCTTCGCGCCTAGCTGGCTGTTCCTCGCCCACACCGACCAGTTCCACAAGCCCGGCGACTTCTTCACCACGTACATGGGCGAGGACCCGGTCATCGTCACCCTCGACCGCGACCGCCGGATCCGGGCCTACCTCAACTCCTGCCGCCACCGCGGCGCCCGCGTCTGTCGGGCCGACTTCGGGACCACCCGCAACTTCACCTGCACATACCACGGCTGGTCCTACAACCTCGACGGCTCCCTGGTCAGCGTGCCCAACAGGGAGGGCTACCCAAACTCGTTCCAGGCGGGGGAGTGGGGGCTGGTGGAGGTCCCGCACGTGGAGACCTACCACGGGCTGATCTTCGGCACCTGGAACCCTGAGCCCCAACCGCTGCGGGAGTCGCTCGGCGACATGGCCTGGTACATGGACGCCATGCTCGACCACGACGAGCAGGGCACGGTCGTCGTCGGCGGAGTCCACAAGTGGGTTCTGGAGGGCAACTGGAAGCTCGCCGCCGAGCAGTTCGCCACCGACTGGTACCACGTGAACATGAGCCACGCCTCGGCGCTCATGGTGCTCTCGCCCTCCGGAAAGAAGCCCAGGGACGAGATCGTGCACCGCACCGGACGTCAGTACGTGGACCCCAAGGGACACGGCGCCGGTTTCCCAGTCCACCCCAAGAACCGCTTCGACGCGCAGGCCGTGCACGAGTGGATGGACTACGACGCGCTACGCAAGCGGCTGGGGGACGCCCGGGTCGATGGGCCGCTGACGAACGGGCACGCCACGGTCTTCCCCAACTTCTCCTACCTCCCGGTCAACGGATCGATCCGGATCTGGCATCCCAAGGGCCCGGACCGGATGGAGGTGTGGGCCTGGACCATCGTCGACAAGTCGATGCCCGAAGAGGTGCGCGAGGCCCAACGCCTCTACAACCTGCGCACGTTCGGTCCCAGTGGCGTCTTCGAGCAGGATGACGGCGAGAACTGGAGCGAGGCGCAGGCCATTTCCCACGGGTTCATCACCAACCGGGTCGCTCTCAACTACCAGATGGGCATGGACTCCGAACGTGAGGACGGCCGCTTCCCCGGACAGACCAGCGAGCTCTACAGCGACGCGGCCGGCCGGGCCTTCTACGGGCGCTGGCGCGAACTGATGAACACCCCCGCTTGGCATGAGGAGCAGTAATGAGTGAAGGCATCCGCGTCGCCGCCCTGAACGACATTCCCCAGGGCGAGGGCATCGCCATCGACAAGGCGATCACCGGGACGAAGGACGACATCGCGCTGCTGCGCGACACCGACGACAGCGTGTACGCCCTCGACGACACCTGTACACACGAGACCGCCTCGCTCGCCGAAGGCTGGGTGGAGGACGGCTACGTCGAGTGCCCCTTGCACTCCAGCAGGTTCTGCCTGAAGAACGGCGAGGTCCAGGGTCTTCCCGCGACGAGGAACACCTGCCCGCACCGCGTCGAGGTGCGCGACGGCGAGGTCTACCTGTTCCCCGGGGAGACTCCGTGACCGAGCGCGTGGTGATCGTGGGCGGCGGCATCGCCGGTGTCCGCACGGCCGACGCCCTGCGCACGGGAGGTTTCGACGGTGACATCACGCTCGTGGATGGCGGGGTGTTCCCCTACGACCGGCCGCCGCTGTCGAAGGAGTTCCTGGCCGGTACCAAGGACATCAAGCAGATCGCGCTCCAGCCGTCGCAGTGGTACGATGACCACCTTGTCCGTCTTCTCAACCAGACGGTCGTCGCGGCTCTGCGCCCCCGCGAGGGGAAGGTGGAGCTCGCGGACGGCACCCTGCTGCCCGCCGACCGCGTGGTGCTCGCCACGGGAGGTAACGCGGCGCGACCGCCGATCCCCGGCGGCGGCAGCGAGCGCGTGCATGTACTGCGCACCGCCGAGGACGCGGACCGGCTGCGTCCACAACTGGTTCCCGGCGCACGTCTGTTGATCGTGGGCGCCGGACTCATCGGCGCGGAGGTCGCCTCCACTGCGGTGCGGCTCGGCTGCGAGGTCGGCCTGGTCGACCCGCTGGCCGCACCCCTGATGGCCCCGCTCGGCTCGGAACTGGCCACCTGGCTGCACGATTTGCACACCTGGCACGGGATCACGACCGTCCAGGCCGCCGTGGAGTCGTTCACCGACCGCGGTGACCACATCGAGGCGCGGCTCGCCGGCCGGCGCGGGTCACGGGCGTACGACGCCGTCGTCCTCGGAGTCGGCATGGTGCCGCACACCGGGCTCGCCGAGCGGGCGGCCATCGAGGTCGACCGCGGGATCCTGGTCGACGCCGGGCAGGTGACCTCCAACCCGGCCGTCCTCGCCGTGGGCGACCCCTCCCGTATGCGCGGTGCGCCCCGCGCCGAGCACTGGGAAGCCGCTCAGCACGACGGCGCCAGGGCGGCCGCCACCATCCTCGGTGCCGAGGCACCCGCGCCCACGGCGCCTTGGTTCTGGACGGCCCGGCACGGCCGTCATGTCGAGGCGGTCGGGCACATGGAGTCCGCCGCGGAGACCGTCGTGCGGGGAACGTTCGACGATCCCTCCTTCGCGGTCTTCGGACTGCGCGACGGGTATGTGGTCGCGGCCGCCGCCGTCGACGACTCCGCCGCGGTACGCGCCGCCCGCCGCATGATCGACCGCCGTGTCCCGGCCGACGCCGGACGACTGTCCGACCCGGCCGTGAACCTGCGCGCGCTGCTGCGCACCGCGCCACAAGGGAGAAGGGACGAAACGACACCGTGAGCACGACCACCGAGCCGCTCGGGACGCGCGCCGGACTGCGCGCCGACCGCGACACGCACTTCCAGGTCGAGCAGTTCTACTACGAGGAGGCCGCCCTCCTTGACGACGGCCGCTACGCGGACTGGCTGGACCTGCTCGCCGACGACCTTGACTACTGGATGCCCACCCGCACCAACCGGTTGCGCCGGCAGCAGGCGCTGGCGGTGGCCGCGCGGGGTGAGGCCGCGTTCTACGACGAGACCAAGGAGAGCCTGGCCTGGCGCATTCGCCGGTTCGACTCCGGCATGGCCTGGGCCGAGGACCCGCCGTCCCGGACCCGCCACCTGGTGACGAACGTGATGGTCGGGCACATCGACCCGGCCGAGCACGCGGAGTTCACCGAGAACGACCTGCACGTGCGCTCTGCGTTCCTGGTCTACCGCAACCGTCTCGAACGTGAGGAGAACGTCTTCGCCGGCAGCCGTACGGACATCCTGCGGCGTGTCGGGGATGAACTGCGGGTGGCCCGTCGCACCGTCCTGCTGGACCAGAACCTGCTGCTGTCGAAGAACATCTCTACCTTCTTCTGACCTCCGCTGAGTCTTCCGACTCCTTGCGACTCCTTGTGTCTTCTGCTGCCTTCTTCTGATGGGGAACTGGTGTGACCGACTTCGAACTCAAGCACCACCGCGTGCCCACGTCCCTGGGCGAGATCGCCGTGGCCGAGACAGGTGAAGGACCGGTGCTGGTCATGCTGCACGGCGGTGGCCCCGGCGCCTCCGGTGTGAGCAACTACCACCAGAACCTCCCCGCCCTGGCACGGCACTTCCGGGTCGTCCTGCCGGACCAGCCGGGCTTCGGCGGCAGTTACCGCCCGACGGAGCAGGACCTGGAGGAGCGGTCGATCACCCAGATCGCGGTGGACGCCCTGTTCCAGGCACTTGACTCCCTCGGTATCGGCACCTTCCACCTGCTGGGCAACAGCCTCGGTGGAGCGGCCGCGCTCGCCATGGCCCAGCAGCGTCCCGAGCGGGTCACCCGGCTGGTGCTGATGGCACCCGGTGGCGGCTGGCTACCTTTCGGGCCGACGCCCACCGAGGGGCAGAAGGAGATGTTCCGTTACTACAACGGTGGCGGCCCCAGCGAGAAGAAGATGGCCGCCTTCATCCACACCATGGTCTTCGACCATAGGCAGTTCGGCGAGGATGTGGTCAGGGCCCGTTACGAGGCGTCCCTCGACGAGAGTCACATCGCCTTCTACCACCACTACAACGCGGCCTTCGCCCAGCGCGGCGGCATGGACCCGCTCTGGCGTGACCTGCACAAGATCAAGGCACCCACCCTGCTGCTGTGGGGCCGCGACGACCGCACCATCACGCTCGACGGCGCCCAGTTGATGCTCAAGCAGATCCGCGACGTGCAGCTGCACGTCTTCGGCCGGTGCGGCCACTGGGTCCAGCTGGAGCGGCAGCGTGAGTTCGAGGCCCTGGTCTCCGGCTTCCTGGCGGAGCAGCGGTGAGCGGGGGCTGGCTCGACGGGTACGCCGCGCTGATCACCGGCGGCGGTACCGGCATCGGCCGCGCGGTAGCCGAGCGCTTCCTCGCTGAGGGTGCCGCGGTCACGATCCTCGGCCGCCGCAAGGAGCAGTTGGACGAGGTCATGGCCGCCGCGCCCGACCCGTCCCGGATCCACGCCGTCACCGGTGACGTGCGTGACTCGGAGCGGCTGCACGCCGCCGTCGCCGAGACCGTCGACCGCTTCGGCAAGCTCGACACACTCGTCGCCAACGCCGGTGTGTGGGACTACCAGCGCCAGCTCACCCGGCTCGGCGCCGAGGAACTCGACACCGCCTTCGACGAGGTCTTCTCCGTCAACGTCAAGGGCTACCTCCTCGCCGCCGAGGCGGCCTGGCGGGAGCTGGTGAAGACCCGGGGCAGCATCGTCATGACGCTGTCCAACGCCTCCTTCTACGTCAACGGCGGCGGCCCCCTCTACACCGCCAGCAAGCATGCCTGCCTGGGCCTGATGCGGGAACTCGCCTACGAACTCGCTCCCAAGGTCCGCGTCAACGGGGTCGCCTGCGGCGGCATGAACACCGACCTGCGCGGCCCCCAGGCCCTTGCCCTCGGGGACCGCCCGATCTCGGCGTCCTTCGCCAAGAACGCCGAGAGGGCCAAGAACGGCACGCAGGGCGCCGACGAGCCGCCCCCGCTCATCCCGCTGCACGACTCCAGCACGGACCCGCGCGACTTCACCGCTTCGTACGTCCTGCTCGCCGCCCGCGAACAGAGCGGACCGATCACCGGACAGGCGATCTCCGTCGACGGCGGCATCGGCGTCCGCGGCTTCGCGCACGCCGCCGGTGGCGACCACCTGTAGGGCCGGCCCCACCACCATGACCCCGGACGATTTACTAAGCTCGACGAGGAGCGGAACGTGAAGAGACCTCACCCGCGCAACTCCGGCCTCCGGGTCGACCTCAACCCGGCAGCCATCGTCGCGCGCCACGCACGCCACCAGGGTGACAGCGCGGTGGTCCGCTATGCCGGAGGCGACCTCACCTACGCTCAACTGGATGACAAGGCAGCCCGGTTGGCACACGTCCTGCGAGCGGGAGGTGTCGCCGAAGGCGACCGGGTCGCCTATCTGGGCCTCAACAGCTCCGCGTTCCTGGTGACCATGCTGGCCGCCTTCCGGACCGGTGCGGTCTTCGTCCCGGTGAACTTCCGTCTCGCCGCGCCGGAACTGCGAGGTGTCCTCGGCGGCAGCGGCGCCGAAGTGATCGTCTGCGAGGAGGGGCACCGCGCGAGCGTCGAAGCGGTGCGTGGGGACACCGAGTTGAGGCGCTTCCTTCTGGTGGACGACGACCCGGAGGTGCCGGCGACCGAGGCAGACGGCTGGGAGCTCTGGTCGCAGCTGATCGACGAGGCCCCGCCCAGCCCCTTGCTCGTGCCGAAGTACGCCGACGACCCAGCCATCCTGATGTTCACCTCGGGCACGACCGGCACCCCCAAGGGCGTTGTGCTGACCCACGGCAACGCCTGGTGGAACTCCGTCAACGTCGAGCTGCGTCTTGACACCCGGCGCGGCGACGTGACGTACGCGGCCGCACCGCTGTTCCACATCGGAGCCCTAAACAGCTTCGTCCTGCGCACGCTCGTCCGCGGCGGCACCGTCGTGGTGCGCCGCTCCTTCGATCCGCAGACGTGTCTCGACGATCTGGTGACGCACCGGGTCAACTCGATGTTCGGTGTCCCGCAGATGTTCGCGGCACTGGCCCGTGTCCCCGAAGCCTTCGAGCGGGACCTGACCTCGCTGCGGACGGTCGTGGTCGCGGGCGCGCCGGTTCCCCCGTCTCTCGTCGAGCTCTACGCCCGCGAGGGCCTCCTGCTGCAGCAGGCGTGGGGCCTGACCGAGACCGCCCCGTTCGCCACGCATCTGCCGGCCGAACACACCCTGGACAAGCTCGGATCCGCCGGTATCCCCATGCCATACACGGAGGTGCGCGTCGTCGACGCCGTCACCAACGAGCCGGTGAAACCGAACGATCCGGGGGAGATCGTGGTGCGCGGCCCCAACGTCACCGCCGGCTACTGGAACAACCCGGAGGCCACGTCCGCGGCGTTCGACGACGAAGGCTGGTTCCACTCGGGGGACATCGGCTACGTCGACGAGGACGGCTGCCTCTTCATCGTCGACCGCTTGAAGGACATGATCATCAGCGGCGGTGAGAACGTCTACCCCGCCGAGGTCGAGCGCGTCCTCGCGGCCATGCCGGGCGTGGTCGACGTCGCGGTCGTCGGTGTGCCCGACGACCAGTGGGGGGAGGCCGTGGCCGCGGTGGTCACGGTAGCCGACCACGCGAAGATCACGCTGGACGACGTTCGCGAGTACACCGCGCGCCGGCTGGCCCGGTACAAGCTTCCCCGGCACCTGACGGTGGTCCGGGCCGTGCCGCGCAACGCGTCCGGCAAACTCGACAAAGCGGTCATTCGCCGCCTGGTAGCCGAGGGGGAGCAGACATGATCACGGCGCTCGACGTCCCGGGATGGGAGGCCTTCCGGACATTCCACACCCGTACCGCGGTCGACCTCCAGCTTCGCCGGAGTGGGGTGACCGTGGAGGTACGTCTGGAACGCTGCGTCTCGGGACGTCTGCGCGACACCTACCCCGTCGGCGCCCATGACGTGGAGGTGCGGATCGGAGCCGGGTGCCCGGAACCGATGCGTCCCGCCCTGCTGCGGGCCCTGTCGGACGCCGTCCAGGAAGCCGATCCACGCTGTCGGCGCGTCGTCCTCGCCGTCCCCGCCGGTGAGCCGGCAGGTGTCGCGGTGGCCGAGTCCGCCGGATTTCGGTACGCCGTCGACGTAGACCTCGGGGATGAGGAACTCAGCCTGCTGGTCACCGAGCCCGACTGGGGCACCAGCGCTGACAACGCCTGACCCAGCGCCGGTTTCTTCGGCGGTACCGTTTACGGATGCAGATGGAGATCCGGGCCGCAGCGATACGCGGCATCGATCGCCTCGCCGACAATCTCGGCGGCGACGGGGCGGCATTGCTGGCCGAGTTCGGTGTCTCCCCCGGTGACCTGGATTCCGATCACGGGCTGTTGTCGACGGTGACCGCCGGACGGATCCTGCGCCGCGCCACGAAGACACCCGACTGTCCGGATCTCGGGCTGCGCCTGGCGGCGTACCAGGACATGTCGATGCTCGGCCCGCTGGCCCTGACGGTCGGCAACTGCGACAGCATCGGAGAGGGCCTGGCCTGCGCGTCACGCTTCCTGTTCGTGCACAACCAGGGCATTCGCCTGTCCCGGGCGGACGATCCCGAGCGTTACTATGCGGGGTCGGGGCCGTCGAGTACCGGACGCTGCCAGAAGATCGTCAAGCACGCAGCACCTCAACACCTCGGCTGCTTCCAGCGGATCTCGAGGAGGCGGCGAACTTTGAGAGGACGTTACTGACTTCGGCTGGTCAGGGTGAGGTTGGGGTGTCGAGGGTCAGGCCGGTGCCGGCTATGAAGCCGTCGAGGGTGTCGGGCCGGTACTGCAGGCGTTTGAGCCGGTTGCGTACGAGGGCCTCGAGTCGGTCGAGAGCCGTTGTCGTGCATGAGCGAGCGGATGGCGTGGTGGACGAGCAGGTGGCCCCAGACCTCCTGCTCGACGCCTTCGGGCGAGCGGGAGCGCAGGACCTGGGCTGGGCCGCGTTGGTGGGTCTTGAGCTCGTCGAGGGCGGTCTCGATCTCCCATCGCTCGTTGTAGAGGGCCGCCAACTCTGTGGCGGGTGCGGCCTCGTGGTCGAGGATGCTGGTGATCAGCCGGTATGGAGTGTTCTGGGATGGGCGGCCGGGGTCGTCCAGGGTGTAGTCGATGACGCGCACCACGGTGGGATCGGCGCGTTTGCGGTGGTCGCGGGCGGCCACGATGTCCGAGAGGTACGAGCCGTCGGGGAGTTCCTGCCGGACGGGCAGTACGGAGTGGGACCTGATGCGCCACAGCAGGTCCGCACCGCCGGCCGAGGCCGCCCGCCATAGGTCCAGCCCAGCGAAGCCGCGGTCCGCCAAGAGGAGATCACCCCGCCCCAGGGCGCTGAACAGTTCGCGGGCCAGCACCGGTTCGGCGGTGGTGAACGGGCCGAGCGTCGCATGGGTGATCGCGTGAGTGCCGCACTCGGCCAGCGCGACCACCCGGACCTGCGGGAAGGCGGACCGCTCTCCACGGTGCGTCTTCGGACGGCCGAACCGGGCGGCGTTCTCCTCACTGTCCGGGACGTCGAAGGCCGTTCCGTCGATCGCCACGACGCGCCAACTCCCATACCAAGCACCGGAAGTCGAGGGTGTTGCCAGAGGGCGGGCCACCTCGGCGAACAGCGCCTTCAGGGGCTCCGGCCCGAGCTTGACCCGGGCGCGCGAGATCGCCGCGGTGGTCGGCACCTGCCACGACCCGGACCAGCGCCTGGCCCAGGCCAGCCCCTCGGTCAGCAGACGGGCGACCTCTTCATAGCCCTGCCCCGAGAACAGGCACATCGCCAGGACGAAGTAGACGACCACCCGCGGCGGCAGCAGTCGCTGACGCTGTCCGGACTTCCCGGACTCTTCCACGATCCGGTCTACCAACTCCGGCGAGAACGTCCGCGTCAACAGTCCGATCGCGATCCGGTCCGACAGCCGCTCGTCCGTCGCCGGCTTGACCTGCCCAGGGCGTGGCATCCAGGCACCTCCTGGGCAGGCAGCCTACCGGCAAAGATCCTTAAGTCACTGGTATTGACCCTAGCCCTGGCCCAGCACCCGCGTAGAACTACGTGTCTCGGCACCTGTAACCCGAGCCAGACACCCAGTAAGGCTCTGGGCAGTGGGCCGGGGAGGTAGAGCGCCGTTGTTGCGCGGCAGGAGTGCTGGACAACGCCGTCGGCGCTGGGCGGAATAGTGCTGAGGCAGCCCACCAGGCCATCCGAGCGCCGAGCTGATTCAGGGTCGGAGTCGCCGCCGCGCCTTCTGCGCGATGGTCCGGTTGTAGAGGCGGAATCCGTAGCCTGCCGGGTCCGTGTCCTTCTACAGGTACTGCCCCGTGTTGGCGACAGTGTCGATGGAGCGGCCGGACTCGGCGCCCTGCTTGCCGGTGACCAGGGTGCGGATGAAGACGATCCG
>NZ_JBIURH010000087.1:0-20132 GCF_044740765.1 Kitasatospora sp. NPDC088346 | reverse complement strand
GCGCAAGCGGATCCTCCTTGCCCGCTGACCTGCTTGCCGCCAACCCCGCGACGGTGACCGTCCGTCAGCCCTGCACCAAAAGTGATCCAGAACCACGGTTCAACCGTCGCCGACACAGGCCAACCCGACGACGACCACGCTCCGCTCCCGCCAGGAGGCGCCGACACCGCGCGGCAGCACCCGGCCCAGCGCCGCCGTCGGCCCGGTCCGGTCCGCGCATCGCCGAAGCAGCACCGACCCCGTATGCCCGACCATGGCCCCTGCCGTCGGCCTTGACCGACAGCCGTTCATCCCACCCGGTAGCCTTCACCCAGAAGGTGCCCTTGCTTCTGCGCTGGATATGACTTCGACACTCACATCCTTGCAGGACACGGGCACCTTCTGCTGATCCTGCGCCAGATCACCTCAGGCCGCTGAACATCCCGGGGCAACAGAGCAATCCCCAGAGCAGTAGCACCAATCCGAACACCACCCCCAGGCACCGAGCAGCCGAGGAGACCGTCGGGACTGAGACCAAGCGCGGGCCCTACCCTCCAGAAGTACTCACCCGGCCGCAGCCGACCACAACCCGGAGGACCGACATGCCCCGCCCCGCCAGCGCCCCAGACCCTCAGCTCCGCCCGCTGCCCAGGACCATTGCCCGGGGAGCCCTACTGGGCGCGATCTGCGCCATCACCATCGGACTCGTCCTCGTCCTCATCCTCCTCATAACCCACTTGCTCGCCGCCCACCGCCACATCCTCCACTAACCCCACCACCACTGACCAAGGCCCCTGAGCAGAGCTCAGCAGCGGGGGCGACGGGGCGCAGCCAAGGCCGGCCAACCGGAGCAGCGGGTGCAACACGCCCACCTGCCCCGACAACCACCGCAAAGGCGCACTCCACGTCACTGGACCCGGCGTCCTCACAGCCCTGCTCGACCTGTGCGAGCAGGCCGGGCCTGCCGTTCTTGCAAGGGCGGGCGCAACGGCACGTGTGTCGGGTCCGGTCGGCTGGGGCGTGGACCCGAGTAGGCGGTGTCTTGGGGCTGGGCCGTGTGATGTCGTGCGGTACGTCACCGCCTGGGGGGAGGCTGCCCGGCGCAGTGCTGGGCGGCCTCCCCGCAGGCGGTGACGTGCGACTGCTACCGGGTGCAGTTCAGCTTGTCCAGGCTGATCGAGTCCGCGATGGCCTGCCGTCCCGCGTCATTGGGGTGGAGATGGTCGTTGTCGTACTCGGGCAGCAAGCGCGACGGGTGGGCAGGGTCGCGCAGAACCGCGTCGGTGTCGACGACCGCATCGAAAAGGCCGCCCGTCCGGATGAACGCGTTCACCTCGTTCCTCAGCGCGTCCTTCTCAGGCGTCCACTTCTGGGTGCCGCCCTCGAACGGCATGACCGTCGCACCCACGACGCACACCCCGGCCGCATGGGCCCGGTTCACGATGTCTGTGTAGCCGTTGATCAGCTGCTGCGCCGTGAGGGTAGTGGTGTGGTTGATGTCGTTGACACCCTCCAGGAGGACGATGGTCTTCAGCCCTGGTTGGGTGAGCACATCGCGTTCGAGGCGCGTGATAGCACTCTGTCCGGCCCCGTCTATCAGCACCTTGTTTCCGGTTATGCCTTCGTTGGCCACACCCTTGATCAGAGTGTCGCTGGAGTCCCGGAGCCGCGTGGCGAGGAAGTCGGGCCAACGGTGGTTGAGGTTCGTAGGGGACTTGAAGCCATCCGTGATGGAGTCCCCGAGCGTGGCCACGGCACCGGTGCCGGCGGGTGCGTCGACCACCACCGCGTCCAAGTAGGCCCAGGAGGTGGTGGTGCCGGTGTAGGAGGTCTGCGATTCGTCGGCCGCGTGATTCCCAGCCGGGGCGCTGTACGACGTCTGACTGGCAACGTTGTGGCCGGTCAGGATGCCGGAGGCCTGCTGGATGTAGAGGCTGACCGCCAGGTCCGACCCGGGCTGGACCGTGCTGTTGAGCTGGTCGCTGTACACCGAGCCCCCGGCGGGGACCGTCACCGAGCCGAGGCCGCCGAACGTCAGCGGGCGGTTGGTGCCGGGGGCCACGGCGCCGCCCGCCGACCACTGCCCCACCCAGGCGGCGCCGAACGTCACCGGGTGGTCGCCGAACGCGTTGGAGAGCCTGATCCGCAGGCCACTGCCTCCCGTGCTGGTGTGCACGATGAGGCGGTGCGTCAGGTCCTGACCAGCAGCTTGTGGGAGCTTGTCCGTGCTGGCGCCCCAGGTCACCACCTGGGTGGTGACCGGTGCCCGATTGAACTGCTCGCTGCTGGAGCCGTCGCAGGTCCACTGGACGAAGGCCGCGTCCTGCGCGGTCGAACCCGCACTCACCTTGAGGCACTTGCCGCTGTGCCGGGCAACCAGGCGGTAGTAGCCGCTGCCTGTGTCTTCCAGCTTCCAGTCGTCGTTGGAGCCGGTGGTGCACAGCCACTGCACGACCGCCGCGCCGTCGGCCGCGCTCTTGCCCTCGACGTTCAGGCACTTCGAACTGTGCCGGGCGATGATGTGGACGTAGCCCAAGGACGTGTCCTCAAGGCGCCACTGCTGGCTGAGGGCTGGCCCGCAGGACCGTTGCACCACGCTCGCGCCGTTGGCCGTGCTACCGCCGCCGACGTCCATGCACAAGGAGCTGTGCCTCGCCACGAAGGTGGAGTAGAGGGCAGGGTCCTCCACCGAAGTGGTCGTGGCCGTACCGGTTCCCGTCGACAAGCCGGCGTCCGCTGTCACCGCGCCCACACTCTGGGCGCCGCCAACAACGAGACTGAGGATGAACGCAATGAGAAGAAGCCAAGATCTGCGCATGTGTGAATCCCTTCCTGCCGAGACCGAGTTCGACTTCCGGCGGCGGGTGCCTCGCTGTGGGCGCCGGCCAGGGGTTAAACGGCACTGGCTCTGTCGAGACGGTGGAGGACGGACCCTGAACAGCTGACACCAATCCACAGGCCGGTTCCGCCGGAACCAGGCAGCCATGAGGTGATGGCTGGCAGGACCAGCCCCGGATCGTCCATGTACCGATTCCGTCAGGGCCAGCTAGCCCGTTGTCGCCGCATTCATCGTCGGCAACCCTCGCGAAGCCCACCGGGTCCGCCCGTGTGAGGCATTCCAGCTCCCAGGAGCGCGCTCCGATAGCCACCCCGCCTGAAATTGCGGTGAGCGGTCGCACCGTGCGACAAGCGGCGCGCCGAGCCGGTTGACCGGAAGCCATGGCGAAGATCCCAGCGGACGAGGGGGCCGTTCGGCCGGCACCGCACGGTGCTGGCCGTGGCCCGGCCCGGGCTGGGCTGGGCTGGGCTGGGCTGGGCAGTGATCTTCATGCCCGCTCCCACGGCCGTCTCGATGGCCCGTCCATGATCGTCGCCGTAGACCTGCCGGGGCCGTTCGTCGACGTTGCAGGGGCCGATGCCCGAGGACCTGATCGTCTCCCCGGTCAGGGTCCCACCCTCCGTAGCGCTCGGGGACGTCCCGCCTTCTTCCCCACCGGCAGGAACGGCTCCAGCCGAGCCCACTGCCGGGCCGCGACATCCCCTCGCGCCACACCGTGATCATCGCAAGTCAAGATCCACTTTCGCAACAGACCCCAGTTGACCGCCGCGTCCTGCCCGCGCTGGAAGGCATCGGCCACGGCTTCGTCACCGGGCGGGTCCGCGATCTGCTTCAAACCCTCCAGATGGGCCTGCTCTTCGGAGGAGACCTCGGCCCCGGTGAGCCGTGCGGGTCCGGGGCCCCGATACGGCCCGGGCGGCGGCACCCGCAGTCCCTCCGAGGGAGAGTGGTGGCCCCGGCTACCGCTGCGGCGCCGAGGATCTGACGTCGGGTCATGGTCGTGCTCATGCGGCGATCTTGGTCGATTGCGGCCGCCGGCGCCGCATCGGAACGCCGAGATCGCCTCGATCGGACGACGATGATCACCGGACACGTGGGCCCCGCTCCGCACCGCGGGCCCGCACCGGCGGGCGCAAGCAGGACGGCGGCCGGGCTCGCCAACACCGACCGCGGGCGGGGTCGCCAGGAGGCGGCCCCGCCCGCCCGGCGTCGAGCTACATCTGGCCTTGGGACATCAAGCCGTCGGCGCGCGTCCGGGCCTGCGGTCCGGGTTCCTGGCCGTCCGCGTCCTCGCCAGGGCCTTCGCCGTCGCCCTGCGGGTCTGCGACCCTGTGGACGACCATCTCGGGCTGCTCGTCGTCGTACATATCGGTCTCGGGCACGGCGGTCTCATCTCTCGAAAGCGCAAGGGGCACCTGGACCAACGAGCCACACGCTGACGGATCACGGCCAGCGGGCCCCGGGCGCAGGCCGCTCCGCGGCGCGATCAGAGCCGGGTGTCCCTGTCCACCGTCTCGACCTGGGCACCTGCCGCCCCGAACAGGCCGGCGGCACGCTCGGCGGTTTTCCGGTTCAAGTAGGCGACCGTGAACGTGTCGTCCTGGCGGTCCAGCAGGTTGGCGCGCTCGTGGTCGGAGTACTCGGGGTTCCGCTCGGACAGGAGGGTGTCGAGCACGTCCTTGTCGCCGCCGGTGACGGTGACGTAGAACGTCTTGCCCTCGTCCGCCTCAACCTGCCTCTCCTCCGCGGACGGCCGATAGTTGTAGGGACGGTTGCCGGTGAGGTTACTGCTGCCGTTGTGGCCGGTCATCGGCTTCTCCTGGGGTGGCTCGGTCGGTCGAGGGGTGGCGACACCGTCCCTGCCACGCGCCGAGGGACGTTGTCTCGGCCGAGGCGGGCACACGGGACGGCGACGAGGGCGATTCGGGCTGGACGCGGCGCCGCAGGGGGCGCGGCCCGGCCCGGACCAGGCAGTCCACAAGATCGCGCCATGACCCAAAGTGAATGGGCAAACACTCTTCGCATTCCCGCTGGCGGCCACCGCTCCGGCGATCACAGGCCGGAAGATCGGTGGGCAACCGCGCCGCGGACCGGCTGGGCTCACCGCGCCCACAGGGCGCAGAACTCCGCCCTACCGGCCCGTTTGCGTCCGGGTGCGTGAACCGCCGGACGCCCTCGGATCGATGGGGAAGCTGCGACAGTGCCATACCCGACGCGGCGGCATTCGCGATCACAACGCCCACCGGCCATCCCCCCGTGCCGGCACCTGGCGGGCCGGGGTGCGGCGGGTTCGCCCGGGCGTGGCGGGACGCAGGGGCCGGTAGCCCGCGCCCTGGGTCAGAGCGTGAAGTAGTCCCAGTCCTCCACGATGTTGCGGCCCGTCCTGCTGTTCGCCAGGTACGCCTGCACCAGGACGGTGTCGCCGCGGCTGAAACTGACCGGGACGGGTTCGAGGCGCTTGTTGGCGGTGACCCTGAACGAGTGGACGTTGCCGTCGCAGACCGGGGCGTACTGGCTGCTGCCGCCCACCCTGTTCCCGTTCTCGGTGTTGTCGACGATGACGCTCACGGCGGTCGGGTAGCCCTCGCCGTCGCAGGCGTACTCGCCGCTCACGCTGACCGAGCTGCTGCTCCCCAGGAACACGCTGGTGATGGTCATGGAGGTCTGGGCCGAGGCCGGTGCCGCGGTGGTGAGCGACAGGGCGGTGAGCGCCGGTCCGGCGAGGAGCAGGGCGGTCTTGCGGCGGAGCGCGTTCACAGGGAGGACCTTTCAGCAGTGATCGGTGACCGCCGGAGCCGACGGCATCATGATCGTTTCAAGACCCGTGGGCCGCGCCCCGGCGCCACTCCAGTGATCCACTCGATGGGGTGAACACGTCGCGGGAAAGGCCCGGCTGGCCCTCCGCAGACTTCTTCCACACCCGCAGCTCGACTGCGGCCTCGCCAGGCGCCTGCGTCAAATCGGCGACTTGGGCTTCGAGCTGCTGTCCCCGGCTGCCGGGGCCGGACTTGCCCGCGGCCAGTCCGGCCCGGCCGGACTCCAGGAACCGCCGCTTCCAGGAAGGCCTGCGGGTCCTCGTCCGCCAGGGTCAGCGGGACGCCGAGGTTCCCCTTGGTGGTCACGTACGCCTCGCGCAGCCGCTTGTGCCACGGATCGAGGTAGGGGCCGGACTCGTGCCGCAGCCAGGCCTCCAACGCAGCATGCCGGTACTCCTACGCCCCGCCGTGGACCCGGGCAGGGCACTTCCGCGTGCCGACTGCTGCGGACGGTGCCGGAAACGTGCCCCGCCGGGCGGAGCGCGGCCGAGCCCCGCGTCCGCGGCGCAGGCCTTCGGCGTTCACTCGGTGGAGTTGTGGCGGTGGCCGGGGCGACGGGCCGTGCGGAGGCTCGCCACCTTGGGGCCGCCGGTCCGGTGGGCCCGGCTGGAAGCCACGATGCCCGACCGGACGGCACGGGCTCATGCCGGTCGGCCCTAGGTGTGCCGGCGGACGGGATGCGGGCGGCGGTTCCGGCGTACGCACCTGGTCCCGCCCGCCGCTGGTCGCTTCGCCGGCCGATCTGAACGGGCAGTTGGCGGAGATCGACGAGCTGGAGGACACGCGGCACATCGAGGGCCGGCCGACCAGCGTCGGCTTCGACTTCGGGGCCGAGCGGCCACTGCTGACGCCGCTGCCGGCCGACGTCTACGCCTGCGGCAGTCGCGTCGCTGAAGAGCCCGACCTGGGTCCGCGAGGGCCGGCCGCTGGTGATGATCGGCGACTCCGGCACCGGCAAGTCCCACCTGCTGACCGGCGTCGGCACCGCCATCGCGGAGGCTGGCCGTAGTGAGCCCGGCTGTTCAGAGGACCCGGTCCGGGGCTTTCCCACGCTCGCCGGAGGAGTGGAGATGGAGCGCGTGCGCGGCGACTCCCACCCGTACCTGCACCACGCGAGGAACTGTTCCGCCGCTGGTACGACCGCTTGGCGCGCTGGCCGCCCGCGGCCGGCCCCTGGACACGGGCCGAGCACTCGTCGGCCAGGGCCGTCCTTGGGTGTTCCGCGGGTGTCAGGACGGCGACTCGGGCTGCGGCGGGACGGCCTTGTCCCAGTTCTCCTTGACGACCTGTCGCGCCTCTTTCAGTTGTGCCGGATTTGGGAATGACGGTGTCCCGCCCTCCACGGTGGGCAGCATGGCGGCGAGGTTCTTGTCGAGGGTGCCGTCCTTGGCCATGGCCTCCATCAGGACCGGGCGGGCGAATCCCGCGAGCCGCAGGTTCTGGCCCTCGGGGCTGGCGAGGTACTCCTCCCACAGCCGGGCCGCCGCCGGGTGCGGGGCATCCTTGTTGATCGCCTGGGCGTAGTACAGGGAGAAGCTGCCGTCGAAGGGGATGGAGACCTTCCAGTCCACCCCCTGGCCCCGCAGGGCGTCGACGTGCTGGAGGTTGAGGAAGTCCCAGCTGATGGAGATCGGGGTCTCACCCTTGACGATCGACTCCGGAACGGCGTTGCCCGCATTCCAGTTCCCCACCTTCACCAGCTGCCCGAAGAAGTCGATGCCCGGCTGGATGTCGTCGAACGAACCGCCGTTCGCGAGGGCCGCCGCATACACACCGGCGAAGGCCGACCCGGCGAGATTGGGGTCGATGCCGTTCAGGGCGACCATGCCCTTGTACTCCGGTTCGAGCAGCTCGGCGAAGGTGACGGGGCAGGTCTTCACGCGGGCCGCGTCGCAGCCGATCGACACGTAACCGCCGTAGCTGTTGTACCAGCGGGCCTCGGGGTCCTTCTGGTTCGCCGGGATCTGCCCGTAGGCGGCGGTCCGGTAGGGCGCGAGCAAGCCCTCCTCGGCGGCGGCCTCCGCGAAGGAGTCACCGAGCTGAAGCACGTCGGGTGCCTGATCCTGGCCGCGGTAGCGCTTCACATCGTCGATCTCGTCCTGGCTGCCGTTGTCGGGATTGTCGACGGTGACCTTGATCCCGTACTTCTTCTCGAACCCGTCGATCAGACCCCCGTAGTTCGCCCAGTGCCGCAGCAGCGCGGTGGCGGTCAGAACACCCTCCTGCTGCGCCGCCCGGACCAGCGAGTCCATACCGCCTGCCTCGGCGGCTGATGCCGCGACGTTCGGTGCCACCGGTGCGGGCGGGCTCTCACTGCCGCAGGCGGTACTGCCGAGCGCCACGACGCCGAGGCAGAGGGCGAGGGCAAGGGCTCGTAGTGACACCATGGCGCCTCCAGGGAGGGAGCCGGGGGACGGCCGTCGACCGGACCTACGGATCAACATTCGCTGCATGGACTGGAGGCTTTCCAGGCTACTGGCTGGCGCGTGCTCTGTCGGAGCAGCGAGCCCGAGTGGCGCACGAGCGGCAGCGGGACGCTGCCGTCCAAAGCCCACACCACAGTCGCAGCCGTCGCCAGCAGGGCGTGCGCGGTCACGCTGTCCACCTGGGCCGTGACCGACGGCACCGGGCCTCGCCCGACGGCGCAGCTGCTCGGCAACGCGGGCTTCGAGAGCGGAGCGGCCACGCCTTGGGAGGCGACCGCCACCGTGATCGACAGCAGCCCCGGCAAGGCAGCTCACTGCGGCTTGGGGGAAGGCCCGGTGGACAGTTACGGCGTCGCCGTCGAGATCGGCGGCCGACCCACGACGCATCCGGGGCTGGCTCGCATCCGAAGACCGTGTTCGACGCGACACGGCAGCGGCGGCGGCACACGCCTGCGCCGCTGCAGGCTTGGTGGCGGCAGTGGACCACCGACGAGCCGGCGGGTGACGCGCGGCACGGTGCAACGGCACTCACACGGGGTGAGCAGGGTGGGTGTCGGGGTGGGTGGGACCACGTGATCGGGGGAGGGTGTGTCAGGTCAGTGCTTGGACTGCCAGTAACCGAACTGGCGGAGCGGGTCGCCGTCGAGCGACCACGGCCAGGCGGTGGCCACGCCGCCGAGCAGGCTGAAGGTGTCGGCGCTCTCGCGCGAGCGGCCTGCCTGGATGAGGGCGAAGGCGAGCAGGTTCAGGTCGGCCAGGGCGGCCGCGTGGCGCAGGTGGCCGGGGCGGGGCCAGTCAGCCAGCGCCGCGTCCAGCACCCGAGTGGCGCGTTGGTCCGTCCATCGGCGGCGAACAAGCAGTGCCTCGATGCTCCCCCGGGCCGTGATGCGGGCGTGCTCGTCGACCAGTGCGGTCAGTTCCATGCCCACGGCGGGCGCGTTGGGGGGAACTGTGGCCCGGAGCCTGTCCACGAACTCCAGCTGGCCGCTGCGCGAACCGCATTCCTCCGGCGACAGGTAGCGCAGCATCTGCAGGTGCGCCTCGCGGTTCCAGGTGTCGCGTGAGATCACCTCGCGGAAGACGGCGAACAGCTCGCGCGAGTCCGCGCGCATCACGCGCAGGATCCCGAGCAGCACCACCCAGGGGGTCGGGTCGTCGGGCAGCGCGTCGGCGGCGCCGTAGCAGTGGTCGGCGGCGGCCCGGGCGTCCTCCATCCGTCCCAGGTGCCGGCCGCGGACCAGCTCGATCCACCCCGCGAAGACCAGCGGGTTCGCGTTGTGGGGGTGGCGCAGCTGCCAGAAACGGGCGAGGGAGGAGGACGCGGCGGCCTCGGCGAGGACGGCCACGCGGTGCGCGCGACGGTCCCAGTCCGTACCGGCCTCCTGGAGGAGCCGCTCGACCTGGTCGATGAGAATTGCTTCCTGGCCTGGCATTCCGGGAGAATTCAGCTGCCGCCGCACACGACCGAGTTTGATGTCGTCGAGTTCCGGCAGCAGTCGCGGTCCGGAAGCACGGAATCTTCGAAGGATCGACATGTGCCGCAGCCTAGGTCTCCGGGTGAAATTCAGATAGCCCTGGGAAGGGAATCGTTATGTCTGGGCGATTCCGGTGGCCGTCCGGGTTCGGACATCAACCGCACCCGGGCCCGCGGCCGGTGCACGTGGGCAGGGGGCGAATCGCCGTCAGTGCCGGGAACAGGGCCTTGTGCAGGCTGCCAAGCGCTGCCCCTCCCCGACGGGGGGAGGGGCCGATCGTCCAGACGTGGCATGCTCGCCTCGAACCTCGCCGACAGTAAACCTACTGCCCCCGTTGATGCCTCCTTGGCGCAACAATGAGCCATTGTCCCGAAATCCGCGGGTTATTTGTTCGGCCGCCCTGGATCACCGGCATCGGCCCGAGCGTTCCAGTCGGCTTCGCGACTCCCTTCGTCAGCCTGCAATTCTGGTCCGAGCCGCTTCGGGGGGGGTGGTCGGACGAGCGCCCGGTCAGGCCGGACGGGCTCCCACGGGGACCGTGTCCGCAAATGCGGGGTGTCGAGTGGTCGCCGGGACCTCGCCGGCTACGAGCAATTCGAGATCTTGCGGGACCTGAGCGGTTCCTGCAATGGGCCCGCGCGAGCGGTTGCAGTACGAGGTGGTGTGCGCCGCTTTCACGTGGTGAGGAGCGGGTGTGCGGGTCGGTGGGGGGTGGTGCGTCGCCCGCCGGCAGGGCCGGCCCTACGCTGACGGCCCGAGCGTCTGCCTGGCCGACTGTCACGGCCGCACGGATCCCGGGCACTCGTTCGAGGCGCCGGCCGGTCCGGGGGTCCCACCCGGACCGGCCGACGCCTCGAAACGGCGGGTGGGTCCCGGTAGCACGGCAGCGCCACCGGGCCCGCCTGCCGGGAGCCGCCGTGGCCCTCATCGGCACCCACACCCACCGGAGGGTTCGCTCCCACGCCGTATCGCAACGCACGCCGGCACGCACCGCCAGGAATCCGGCACGGGTGTGCGGCGAACGGTCGCATTCTGCGGCAGGCGGCAGGCGGCAGGCGGTAGGCGGTAGGCCGAACGGTCGACCGGAAGCCGTGGCGACGATCCCGGCGAACGAGCGGAAGCGTTCGGCCGGGACCGGGAGTCCACCAGGCGGCCGGGGCGAGGCCCTGGTCGTCTCCCCGCTCAGGATGCGTCGCAGTTCCGCTGGGGTGCGGCACCGCCTCGCGTGCCCGATCGGGTGGTGGAGAGCAGGACCCCGCAAGCGGTTCAGGCCAGGCGTCGGCGGACGGCGGCGGACAGACGGTCGACCGCCACGATCAGCACCAGCACCACCAGGATGTGGGTGAGCATCTCGTCGAACCGGAACAGCTTGATCGACTGGTTGATCAGGAAGCCGATGCCGCCGGCGCCGACCAGCCCGAGGATCAGCGAGGCGCGGACGTTCACGTCCAGGCGGTAGAGCAGCAGTCCGGCCAGCCGGGGGGTGGTCGTCGGCAGCAGGGCGTGCAAGGCGACCTGGACGCGGCCGGCGCCCGCCGACCTGAGCGCCTGCGAGGGGCCGGGGTCCGCGTCCTCGATCGCCTCGGCCCACAACTTGCCCATGACGCCGACGTTGTGGCAGACCAGGGCGAGGACGCCGGGGAACGGGCCGAGGCCGACAGCGGTGACGAAGATCAGCGCGAAGACCACGTCCGGCACGGAGCGCAAGAAGGACAGCAGCGAGCGCGCCGCCTGGTAGACCAGGCCCGACGGGGCCACCTCGCGGGCGGCGAGCAGGGCAAGGGCCAGGGACGGCGGGATAGACAGCGTGGTGCCGAGCAGGCCGATCCACAGGGTGACCAGGGCCGCGGACAGGCTCGGCTGCAGGACGGCCCAGTCGAGCTTGGGCGGGAAGGCCTCGCCGAGGAACTCGGCCATGCCGTGCCAGCCCTCGGCCAGCGCGGTGAGCGACATGTCCGTGGTGTTCCACGCGACCACGTGTGCGGCGGCCACGGCGGCGGCCACGAGCAGCACCCTGGCGACGGTGCGGGGCCGCCGCTGGCGGGGCGGGACGGGGAGGCCGCGAACGGCGCGGGGCACAGGTGTCATGACAGGCTCTCGGCGAGTGCGGGCTGGTACAGGATGTCGAGGTTCTGGTCCGGCGGGCCGTCCAGCAGCACCCGGCCGTCGCGCAGGCCGATGACGCGGTCGGCGTGCCGGGCGGCGAGCGCGGGCTGGTGCAGCACGGCGACGACGGCGAGCCCTTCCTGGTGGGCGAGTTCGGTGAGCAGCGCCAGCACCTGCTCGGACGCTGCCGGGTCGAGGGCGGAGACCGGTTCGTCCGCGAGGATCACCTCGGGGCGCTGGCACAGCGCTCGGGCGACGGCGACGCGCTGCTGCTGGCCGCCGGAGAGCCGGCCGGCCCGGTCGTGGGCGCGGTCGGCGAGGCCGACCCGCTCCAGACAGGCCATCGCCTCCTCGCGCAGTTCCCGCGGGAACAGACGGGGGTGGAGCGAGTGCCGCAGCGGCAACCGCCCCAGGGCGCCGGCGCAGACGTTGTCGAGGACGGTGCGCCGGTACACCAGGTGGATCTGCTGGAAGACCATGGCGAGGGCGAGCGGGTCGCCCGCCCTGCCGTCGACGGTCACCGTGCCCACCGCCACCGGTTCCAGTCCGGCCGCGGCGCGTAGCAGGGTGGACTTCCCGCAGCCGTTGGCGCCGAGCACCGCGAGGAACTCGCCGCGCGGGACGGTGACGTCCACCCCGCGTAGGACCTCCCGCAGGCCGTACCGCACCGTGATGTCGGAGAGCACCAGCATCAGAGGTCCTTGTCGGTCAGGTTGAGAGCGGCCGCCAGGTCGAACAGCGGCTGGTAGGTGGCCTTGTCGACGGCGACCAGGGGCGCTGCGGGCTTGACGGCGAGCAGGGCGCCGATCTGCCCGACCTTGTCGCCGGGCAGGTGCAGGAGGGCGTCGGCGACGGCCTTCTTGAACGCGGGGTCGAGGTTGCCGCGGACGGTGATGGGGTCGTTGGGGATGGCGTCGGAGGCCCATACCTTCCGGAACTTCGCCGGGTCGAAGGTCTTGGACTGGGTGGCGCTGGCCAGTTGCTGGGAGTTGATCTCGGCGGCGTCGACGGTGCCCTTGGCCAGGGCGAGCAGCGACTCGGCGTGGCCGCCGGCGTAGTTGACCTTGACGTCGGCGGTCTTCAGGCCGGCGTCGACCAGGGCCTTGCGGGGCAGCGCGTCGCCGGAGGTGGAGCCGACCGAGGACAGCGCGAGCGAGTGCCCGGCGAGGTCCTTGACCTCGTGGACGGCCGAGTCGGCGGGCACCCAGATGCCGGCGGTGTAGCTGGAGACCTTGCCGCCGCTGTCGCCGAATGAGGCGACGGCCTCGGCACCGGCGCGCTGACTGGCGAAGACGTAGCCGAGCGGGCCGAACATGGCGACGTCGAGCTTGCCGTTCTGCAGGGCGAGTACCTCGGCGGAGTAGTCCTCGGTGATGGTGAGCTGGACGGGACAGTCGAGCTGCTCGCCGAGGGCGTCGGCCAGGACCTTGGCGGCCGGGGTGAGCTTGGCGGGGTCCTCGAAGGGCTCCACGCCGAAGCGGATCTTTCCGCCCGGGCAGGTGGCGGACTTCCCGGCGGCGGAAGCGCCGCCGTCGCTGCCGCAGGCGGTGAGGGACAGCGCGAGGAGGGCGCCGGTGACGACGAGGGCGAGGGGACGAGGACGCACGGTGGGCTCCGGGGTGAGCAGCGGGAGAGAAGCCGGGGCGGGGTGCGCGGCCCGGTATCACCGGACGGGGCGCCGCTCTAGGGCCGGCACCGGAACGCTGACAGCTTCGGCGGGCCGAGGTCAACTACTTGTTGTGACAAGTCATTTCCTGTTCACCCACCCGTGACCTCGTGCGTCCGGTGGCCGACGTGGCCGCGCCCGCCCTGCCGACCAGGTCAGCGAACCTGGCCCGGTGACCCTGCCGACGCCGCACGAGCGCATCTGCGGGCGTCATCGCAGCCGCCCGGCACCGAAACCACTCAGGTGAACACTGCATGACTTGTAGTTATATGTTCTTGCTGGTGAGCCATCCTCGCTGCGACGGTTGCCGTCAAAGGAGGAACACCACCATGACCCCAGACGGAATGCACAGACGGTCCTTCCTGGTCGGCGGCGCAGCCGCCCTGACCACCGCCGTCGCCACCCTTCCCGCCCACGCCACCACCACCGCGTCGCCCCGCGCCGCGGTACTGGAGCACTCCGACCAGTGGACCAGGGCCACCGGCCTGGCCGAACTGCTGCGCCGGGCCGGCTTCACCGTCGTCCCGCTGGATGTGAGCCGGTCCGCGACCGCCCAGGGCGTCGACCTGATCGCCTTCGGCAGCTTCACCAACAACGGCTCCCAGTACCCGGGTTACGTCTCCGCGCAGGCGGCCTCGCTGCGCGACTTCGTGGCCGGTGGCGGCGTGGTCCTCGACCTGGCCCAGTCCGACCAGCTCGGCGCCACGGTCACCTACCTGCCGCCCGCACTCGGCGCGGTGCGCACCGATGCCGACTACGACACCGTGCTGCCGGTCGCCGCCGACCACCCGCTCGTCGCGGCGCTGCCGGTCAGCTCCGGCAAGGTGTTCACCGGGCGGGCCTCCGGCATCCGGGTCAGCTGGGAGACCCTCGGCTCGTGGCGTTCGATGCGGGTGCTGATGGCGTGCACCGCCGGCGACGCCAATCCCTGTCTGCTGGAGGGCGCGCACGGCGCGGGCCGGTTCCTGGTGGGCAGCCTGACCATTGACAAGTGCTTCAACAGCAGCGGCGTCGCGATCCAGCCCGCCGCCGCGGTGCAGGACAGCGTCACCTTCTTCACCGCGCTGGCCGGCTACGTCGGCCGGGTGCGCGCGGGCACCGCCCCCGCCGTCCCGCCCACCCCGATGCCACCGCAGGCCCCGGTCGGCCCGCTGGTCGGACACGTCGGCACCACCACTGCGCGCCTCTGGGCCCGTCCCGGCCTCGACCCTGCGGTCTACCCCGGGTGGCGCTGCACCGTACGCCGGGCCGACGGCTGGTCGACCGGTGTCGACGCGTCGATCTCCACCGCCAACGACAACACCCTGCTCGCCGACGTCCCCGGCCTTCGGCCGGCCACCCACTACGAGTTCACCCTCGCCCCGAAGGTCGCCGCCCCCGGCTTCACCCCGCTGAGCGGCTCCTTCGCCACCGCACCGGCCGACGGGGAACCCGCCGTGGTGACCATGGGTCTGGGCTCGTGCGCGCCGTCCACCCCGAACACGGTGTGGACCCGTGTCGTCGACGAGGGCTGCGACAGCTTCGTGCTGCTCGGCGACACTCCCTACGTCGACTCCGGCGACCTGGCCGTGGCCCGGGCCAAGCACCGCGCGTTCCTCGCTCAGCCGGAGATCGCCCGCATGGTCGCCGCCATGCCGACCTGGGGCACCTGGGACGACCACGACTTCGGCGGCAACGGAGTCAACGGCTCCTTCGCCGGCAAGGTCAACACCCGCACCGCCTTCGTCGACTACCGCGCGAACGCCTCCTTCGGCCATGCCGACGACGGCACCCGTCTGACCGCCAGAACGGCCGGCCAGGCCGTCTACACCTCCTTCCGCCGTGGCCCCGTCGAGGTCTTCCTGCTCGATCCCCGGTGGTTCAGCAACACCGGTCCCAGCTGGGCCGACCACACGAGGACCACGTGCCTCGGCCAGGTCCAGTGGGACTGGCTGCGCGCCTCGCTGCGGGCCAGTACCGCCCCGTTCAAGGCCATCGCCTCCGGGATGATCTGGGACGACAAGGGCAACTCGGAGACCGACGACTGGGCCACCTACCAGTACGAGAAGGACGCGATCCTCGACTTCCTCGCCGCCGAGCGGATCCCCGGCTGCTTCCTGGTCAGCGGCGACGTCCACGTCTCCCGCGCCCTGAACTACGGGCCCCGGATCGGCTACGACCTGTGGCAGTTCATCATCAGCCCGCTGCACGGCAGCACCATCGCCAGCCTCAACACCCCGCACCCGGCCCTGGTCGCCAGCGCCGTCGAGCCGTACGTGTTCCTCAAGCTCGTGGCGGACACCACGGTCTCCCCGGCCACGCTCACCGCGACCTGGATCAACCGCGACGGCAGGCGCCTCTTCGAGGTCCACCGCACCGCGACCGACCTCGGCCATCCGGCCTGATCCGCACGTCCGCGTTCCCGAACCCCTGTTCCCGCACCGCCCTTGGACATGGGCGCGGGAGCAGGGGTTCACCCGATCTTCGCCTCACTTATCATTACAAGTACTTGATTGATGCGTATTTTCATGACAAGTTCGACGCATGAGTGTTTCCCTTGACTCGATCCCGGTCCGCTTCGCCCGCTGGGAGGGAGTGGACAGACCCTTCTCCCTGCTGGAGGGCGCCACCGCCCGCACCCCCAGCCGCGGCGAGCTGCTGGTGCGCATCGACCTCGCCACCGTGTGCGGCAGCGACCTGCACACGGTCGAAGGCCGCCGCCCCTCGCCCGTCCCCGCGCTGCTCGGCCACGAGCAGGTGGGCACCGTGGTCGGCGTGGGTGCCGACGGCGTGCGGTGCGTGGACGGCACACCGGTCGAGGAGGGGATGCGGGTGGTCTGGTCGGTGGCCGCCTCGTGCGGCCGGTGCGAGCGGTGCCGGCGCGGCCTGCCGCACAAGTGCCTGAGCCTGCGCAAGTACGGCCACGAGCCGTGGTCCCCCCTCGCCCCCCTGAACGGCGGCTTCGCCACCCACTGCGTGGTGCTGCCCGGCACCGCCGTCGTCGCGGTGCCCGCCGGCCTGCCCGACGAGGTCGCCAGCCCCGCCTCCTGCGCCACCGCCACCGCCGCCGCCGCCCTCGCCGCCGCCGACGCGCTGGCCGGGCAGCGGGTCCTGATCACCGGCGCGGGCATGCTCGGCCTGACCGCCGCCGCGATGGCAGCCGCCGCCGGTGCCCGGGTGAGCGCGGTCGACCCCGACCCCACCCGGCGAGCCCAGGCCCTGCGGTTCGGCGCGAGCGCCGCCTTCGACGCCGCCGAGGACCCCGGCGAGGCCGACACCGCCCTCGACTTCTCCGGCCATCCTGCTGCCGTCCAGCGCTGCCTGGACTCCCTGGCCGTCGGCGGACGGGCCGTCCTGGTCGGCTCCGTCTCACCCGGCCCCGCCGTGGCCCTCGACCCCGAACGCCTGGTGCGCGGCCTGCACACCGTCACCGGCATCCACAACTACCGCCCCCGCGACCTGGACACCGCTGTCAGCTTCCTGGCGGCCCATCACGAGACCTACCCGTTCGCGTCCCTGGTCGCCGCCGCCCACCCGCTGGAGCGGATCCAGGAGGCCATTGAAGCGGCCCGCACCGGTATCGGCACCGCACCGCGCCAGGCGCTCGCCCCGCACCCGCGGTGACCGCGCCCGGCCGGTGGCGCGGCCGCTGCCTAGAGCTGCGCCGAACGCACGGAGCGGGTGTTGGTGACCGTCACATTCGCCACGTCCGGCCGATAGCGGTCCTCGGACCACTCCACCGGCACCCCCTGGGCGTCCCTGGTGAGCCGCCGCTCGCGCAGCAGCGGCGCGCCCACCTCGACGTCCAGCAACTGGGCGTCGACCTCGTCGGCGGAGACCGCGTCGAAGGTGTGCCGGGCCGCGGCCAGCTCCACCCCGTTCTCGGTCAGCAACGCGTAGATCGAGCCCGCGTCCAGATCCGCGCCCAGCAGCGGACGGCCCACCGCCTCGGTGTACGTCATCCGCTCCAGCATCGCCGGCCGGCCGTCCAGCAACCGGAGCCGCAACAACTGCACCACCAGCGCCTCCGCGTCCACCTCCAGTGCCGCCGCGACAGCCGCCTGCGGCCTGCGCAGCGCGATCTCCTGCAACCGCTGCCCCGGGCTGTGCCCGGTCAGCCGGGCCCGGGTGGTGAAGGACAGCAGCGACTCGAACGGCTGCGACGGCACCGCATCCAGCACCACCGACCGCCGCCCCTGCCCCCCGCTGATCAGCCCCTCCTCCCGAAGGCTCGCCAGCGCCTGGCGCACCGGAGTGCGCGAGGCTGCGAACTCCTCGCACAACTCGGCTTCCGAGGGCAGAAGTTCACCCACCTTCAACGAGCCGCTCCGGATCCGCTGGCGCAATTGGGCGGCGACGACACCGTGCAGTGATTCCTTCACGGGACCTGACCCTACAGGTGACATGGGCCGCCCATCCCACCTCCTGTCATGACATCTTCCGATCACATGAGATGACCTGCGGAGGAACCCCGCCCCGCCCGCACGGCCACCCACGCGCCGAGGCATTCCAGGTGAACAATCGGCATCTTGTAAGGACAAGTATGGACCCGTCCCCCCGGCGCCTGACACAGTCGGGTCAGTCCGGGCCCGTGGACCGACGCGGCTGCCGCGCCCCGCCCGAGCCCCGCAGGCCCGCGCACCGCGTCGGGCACCTGCGGCCCGCCCCCTTCCCACCCCTCTCCTCACCCGAAGACAGGACAGTCATGCTCACGTCCCGTAGCTCCGTCCAGCTGGTCTGCCTCGACATGGCGGGCACCACCGTCGAGGACGGCGGTGCCGTCCTCGCAGCCTTCCACCGGGCGCTGGACGCCGTCGGCATCCCGACGGGCACCGCCGACCACACCACCGCCGTCGCCTACGCAGTCGAGACCATGGGCCGGTCGAAGATCGAGGTCTTCCGGGCCCTGACCGGAGGCGACGAAGCCCGCGCCGCACTCGCCAACCGGGCCTTCGAGGCCTCCTACGAGGAAGCCCTGGACACCCAGGGCGTCCGCGAGATTCCCGGCGCCGCCGACGCGATCGAGCTGCTGCGCTCGGCCGGCCGCCACGTCGTGCTCACCACCGGTTTCTCCCCCGCCACCCGCGACCGCATCCTGCACGGCCTCGGCTGGCACGACCTCGTCACCCTGGCCCTGTCGCCCGCCGACGCCGGCCGCGGGCGACCGCACCCCGACATGCTGCTCACGGCACTGCTGCGCACCGGCACGGAGTCCGTCCACCACCTGGCCGCCGCCGGCGACACCACCAGCGACCTGCTGGCCGCCCACCGCGCCGGCGCCCGCGTCGCCGCCGCCGTCCGCACCGGCTCGCACAGTGACACCGACTTCGCCACCGTGCCCCACACCCACGTCCTGGACAGTGTCACCGACCTGCCCTCCCTGCTGGACACCCTCGACGCGCTGTGACCTCCGTCGTCGGCCGCAACGGCTCCAGCAAAGGGAGTCCGAGGCCCCGCGAGGTACCGGCGACCGTGCCCGATCAGCCGGCGAAGGTGGAGGGCGGGTCGGGGCGAGTGCCCCGCCGGTGATCCACAGCGGACGGCTTCCGGTCGACCGTTCGCTCGAACGACGGTTCCCGCGCACGGCGACCCGGCCGCCGTGAAGGACGCACCGGATGTGCCCCTCAGAGGTCCGGTGCCTGTTGGGGATGCCCGCCGGTCTCCGCCGGATCGTCCCGTCGTATGGGTGTTGTGTTCCTCGGCAGTGCCAGAATCCGGCTGCATCCGGCTGCGGTGAGGACGCGGATCGACAGGCGGAGGCGGTATTCGTCGTTGGAGAGGACCCATGGCCCCGGTATCAGCAGAAGCCGGTGCGTACCGTCGATCACGGCGAGGACGAGTTCCTCGAACCGGGGGCGGGCCCGGTGGCTCCAGGAGGACGGGTGAGCGCGGTCGAGGTAGAACACCGGGGCGGGCAGGCCCAGGCGGGCGGCGAAGCGCGTCAGCGCCTCACGGTCCCTGGCCGCCGTCGGGTTCTGCGGCGGACTGCACAGATAGGCGGCGGGCCTCGGCGCGGGAGGGATGTCGGATGCGCGCATGTGCTGGCTCCACGTTCGAGGAGGTGCCCGGTACCGGGGAGGGGCCGAGCAGTGCGGCTGAGTGACGTGCTCGAAGGGTTGGAGGCGGATGGGACGAAGGGCTCGTGTCGGCCGGACGTCCGGGCCGGGGAAGGGCGGTCGCTCGCACGGGCCGTCCCGTGCGGCTGCCGTCGACGTTCGGGGCGGGGCGCAGGCCCCGCTGGCCGTGGTCGGGGAAGTCCTTGATGGCCATCTTCTTCGCCCGGTCCACGATGTTCTGGATCATGGCGCCGGAGTTGAAGTCCTTGAAGTACAGGACCTCCTTGTCACCGCCTGCGTAGGTGACCTCCAGGAAGCGGTTCTCCTCGGTCTCCGAGTACATCCGCTCGGCCACGGACTGGATCATCGCGGCCACGGTGGCCGGCAGCGAGCCGTCGTGCTCCTTGACGTCGTCCGGGATTGGTCTGGAGCTCGACAATGCGCTCCTCGGCGGCTCCCGACGGGACGTACGGAGAGCCGGCACGGCGGATGTGCGCGTTGCGGTCCACTGTCACGGTCCTCACCTCCTCCATGGGGTTGTGGGTGGGCGTGGTCGGACGCGGTCGACGTACGGGGCCGGGACCCCTGCCGGAGTGGGTGGCACTGGTGCTGTCGAGGGCGCGGCAGCCCCAGTGCGGGGCGAGGAGAGGCCTTACGGTCAGATCTCGAGGCCCTCCAGCATCTCGGTGACGAGTGCGGCGATCGGCGAGCGCTCGGAGCGGGTCAGCGTGATGTGGGCGAACAGCGGGTGCCCCTTCAGCTTCTCCACCACGGCGACCACGCCGTCGTA